>CAUFXR010000062.1 GCA_959596515.1 uncultured Oscillospiraceae bacterium | reverse complement strand
TATGAACTCTTTTATTTCCCTAAACTGTTGCTCTTGATAGTATAATTCACCGTAATGGAAAAAAGCCTTCTTCCATATGGAAGAAGGCTTTTTGTATTTGCGCGCACAGCAAGCAACCCTTAGAGCCTGACCGAATAACCGCCAAATCATATAGGCAACACCGTCTGATTTTCTCGGACGCGGCCAATTTTTAGATAACTTACAGAACAAACCACGTTTCCCGGCGGTTTACCCTGCCATCAATCGTTCTCATCGCTGAAAACAACCGTGAAATCACGAAAGATTATGGGAAGACGGTGGCCTTATCGGATCATTTCTTTAGAGATACTTGGAAAAGTGATTTCCACGGTAAAGAGATCGGCGTCAGTGGTTACCCGAAAGTTTCCTCCGCAAGCCTCGGTAAAACTTTCCGCGATGGAAAGTCCCAGTCCGGAACCCTCGGTAGACCGGGAAGCGTCTCCCCGGACAAAGCGTTGGGTAATATTTTCACCAATATCTCCCAGTTCATATTTAGAGGTGTTTTTGATCATCACTGTCGTCCAGGAATCATCACGATAAAGGTTGATATAAACCCGGGAACCCTCCAAGGAATATTGCAGGGAATTCTTGATTACGTTCTGGAAAACACGGTACATCCGCTCTCCATCTCCCCGGATTGTTACCGGGCCATCAGGCAGACTGATCTTAAATGTGAGATGAGAATCCGAGATATCCTCATCCATATCCGCCAACGTCTGACGGATCAGCTTGACCAAATCCAGTTCCTTGATATCCAGTTTAATATCTCCACTGGCAGCCTTGGAAACATCAAAAATATCCTGCACCATGGTTTTCAACCTTTGGGATTTTTTTGATAAAATTTTGATATAGTCTTTTACGTGCTCCGGAAGATCCTCTTCCTTTTCCAGAAGCTCCACGTAACCAATGATAGAGGTCAGTGGCGTTTTAATATCGTGAGACACGTTGGTGATCAGTTCTATTTTCATCCGCTCTGATTTCATCCGTTCTTCCAAAGCTACGGAAAACCCCTCCTGGATTTCGTTTAAATCCTGAGCGGTAGCATACAGATCAGAATCTGTTGGCAGAACCAGCTTAGCCTCCATGTTTCCCGCCTTCATCGTGGAAACTTGATCCACCACCTCTCCCATCTCTTCTACGGTTTTCCGAAACCGCTTCACGTAAATATAAACGCATATAATGGATGCCGCAATCCATATAACCACAAATACCAGAAAAACAAGCTGATAAAAAGGCGCGATAAAAGAGGTGGAAAAACTCATCATAAACAGCAGCATCCCAATCGCTATCAAAGCGACCTCGATTCCCAGCATCAACCAGAACCGATCTGCCAGCTTTCTCTGAAACGGCTTATACTGTTCCCGTCTGCGGTACCACAGCATAACAGAATGAATAATATTGTGCCGGAACACATTCCCTTTGTTATACCGCATGTCGTTGATCAGAAGATATCCGTAATAGATAAACTGAAGTAAGGCCACGATTTTATAAAACCTACGGCTATAAGAGTTCCAGCAGAAATTGGAAAAAATGAAGAAAGAAAAGAAAAACAAAATCAACTTAATCTCTATCCAAACCTTGCCGGAAATCCAGGCGATTTTTTGGTCTACAGTTTTCTTCCCATTTTTTAGGAAAATGTAAACTGCCAAAAAAAGAACGGCGACGCCCAAAGCGATAAAGGTGTTTATCTGTTCCTCAAATCGTTCCTGCACGACAATATACATGGACCACGGACTCTCGGTCGGCACGATCACTTCGGAAAAGGCCATTCGGAGGTCCAGATTTTCCCAGCCGTAAAGTTCCGCTATAGACTCGGATCCGTCAGAGTATTCATAGGTATCATAGTTGTCCACCCGGTAGCTTTCCAGATAGAGATTATAAATCGGCCAAAATTCAAATTGGTCGGTAATATCTCTTCCATTACAAGTGACTTTTACCTTACCTTCCCGATAATCCACGATATAATTGTAACCATCCGGAACAGGCTGCTGAAGTAGGTTCACATTGGTATTACCATGGGTTTCTCCGCTCTCACGGTTGGAAATCTGATAAATCACATTGTCCTGATCTTCATCGACAGCACTGATTTCCTGATTTTCAAAATTTTGGTCAGAAGCTTCTTCCATCAAAATTGTCTCAAACCGACTTGCCACCGCCTGCTGATACCGCTGGGTTGACTGCACATCGTTGGAAAACGCCTCAGACAAGACAAGCCGGCCGTCACCGTAAGCCGGCTTCTCCATCAAAAGCAAACCTACGCTGAAAAAAATACTAAACGATATGACAAAGCATAAAAAACCGATTATCTGCTTACTTACCGTGCTTTTCGATTTTGTATCCAATCCCCCACACCACCTTTAAATACTCGGGTTCCTTCGGATTCAGCTCGATTTTTTCACGGATCCTGCGGATGTGCACCATCACCGTGTTTTCCGCTGAAAAAGCAGGTTCATTCCATACGCGTTCGTAGATCTCTTCCGCGGGGAAGATTCTTCCGGCGTTGCGGATCAGCAAATCAAAAATTTTGGATTCCGTAGCTGTCAGATGAACAGGTTCCCCGTCCGCGAATAGAGACCGGGTTTCCAGATCATAGCGAAGACGGCCAATCTCAATATTTTTTCCCCCGGTCTTCGCGTGGATATCCCCCAGCATCGTGTACCGGCGAATTTGGGATTTCACCCGGGCGATCAATTCCATCGCGTTAAAAGGCTTCGTCAGATAATCATCCGCCCCCATGGAGAGCCCCAGTACCTTATCGGTATCCTCGCTTTTAGCAGACAAAATCATAATCGGAAAGTTCTTCCGTTCCCGGATCTTCAGTACCGCCGATAAGCCGTCCAGCTTGGGCATCATAACGTCGATAATAATTAGCTGAAGATCCTGGTTCATAGCGATTTCTAGGGCTTCCAGGCCGTCGTAGGCCTTAAAAACACGGAACCCCTCCTGCTCAAGATTGATCGCGATCGCCTGTACGATTTCTTTATCATCATCTACTACTAAAATATTGCCGCTCATCCGTTTTTTACCCGCTTCCTTTTAGGATTTCCCTATGCTTGTAGTGTAAAAGAGATGTCTTACAGAATAGGCGATGTCTTTCTTACAAAATCTTTACGATTTTTCTTCCGGCTCCGTCTCGGGCGTTTCTGTAAATAGTTTTCCTATTCTATTTTTCCACTTGGGCGGAAAAAAGTTACCCACAGATTCTTCCTCTTCCTCCCAGCTCTCAAAGCCAAAATAATACCCAATGCAGCAAACCGCCGCTGTCACAAAGCCTACCGCACTGGAAAGCTCCACCTCCTCCAAAGCGCAGAATATAATCGCGATCAAAACACCGCAAATACCCAGGGTAAATGCCCCAAAGCTGATTTTTCCCTTGATTCCCATTCTCTTTTCTCCTTTCTTCATCCGATTTCGGAAAATCGATGTCACGAAACTTTGCCACGGCTCCCGTCTGCCGCTTAATCGTAGGCTAGCTCTAATTGACTAACGCCGACTTTTCTGCCTCTTCGCTTACCGTAGTGATCTTAACTCTTCAGCTGTGTGATTTTTACGTTTCGCCCAGCCTATTTTTGTATACATTTTATCGCTCTCAAATTATCTCTCTCAAAAGAGCGTCACTTAACCGCCCAAACTGCTCCATCGTCAGCTCCTCCGCCCTGGTGTTCCCCGAAATTTCACAGGCTTTGAGGGTTTTCAGCGCCTGTTGCTTGGAAACCGCTAGTCCGGCGCTGAGAGAATTGGCCAGCGTCTTTCTCCGTTGAGAAAAGGCTGCTTTCACCATCTGAAAGAAAAAGGCTTCATCCTCCACGGAAACCGCCGGCGCTTTTCGTATCCTCAGTCGGATAACCGCTGAGTCCACATTGGGCGATGGCAGAAAACTTCCCCGTGAAACCTGAAACAACATCTCTGGCTGGGCGTAATATTGTACCGCGATACTAACCGCCCCCACGTTTCTGGTGCCTGGTTCGGCGCAGATCCTTTGAGCCGCTTCTTTTTGCACCATTACCGTTAAAGAATCCACCGGCAATCTCTCCTCCAGCACCTTCATAATCACAGGAGAGGTGATATAATAGGGCAGATTGGCGCACAAACACACCGGTCGATCTCCAAACTGTTCTTGGATAATCTGTTTGAGATCCAATCGCAGTACATCCCCTGGAATAATGGTAACATTAGAAAACTCTTGCAGTGTTTCTTCCAACACCGGCAGCAGACGGCGATCCAATTCGATCGCCGCCACCTTGTCCGCCCTCTGGGCGAGCTCATAGGTCAGCACCCCGATACCGGGACCGATCTCTAATGCGCATATTCCTTTCCCTACACCGCATTCCTCCGCCATACGGGGACAAACTCCCGGATTCACCAAAAAATTCTGGCCCAGGGACTTTGAGAATGAAAAACCGTGCCGGGATAGAATATTTTTTATATTCCCTATATCTGAAAGCTGGCTCATTTTTTCCTCCGCTTTTAGTAAATTTTAATAAGTTTATTATATCATAAAAATCATTTGGCCAAAAGCATTGATTATTGTCATGAAATGCAATATGATAGTACTATACTAAATGTTGTGATGAAACGCAAATAATATTCATTTTATCACGATATGTAGTGTTGTGTTTTCTGGATACGTCACAATCTGAAACTGGAAAGGGGCACAAAAATGAAACGTAGAGATAAGGAAAATTATTATTTGGATATCGCGGAAACTGTGGCGGAACGCGGCACCTGTCTTCGCAGAAATTTTGGCGCTATCATTGTCAATAAAGACCAGATTATCTCCACTGGCTATGTGGGAGCACCCAGAGGTCGGCGCAACTGTATCGACCTGGGCTATTGCGTCCGGGAAAGTCTTCAGATTCCCCGCGGGGAACGCTATGAGCTTTGCCGCTCTGTTCACGCGGAGGCCAACGCCATTATCCACGCATCCAGAAACGACACGCTGGGAGGTACTTTATATCTAGTAGGCAAAAACGCGTCGGATAATTCTTATGTGGAAAACGCCGCTCCCTGTTCCATGTGCAAACGCATGATCATTAACGCTGGCATCGTCCGGGTAATTATCCGCAACACAAAAGATTCTTTCACTTCCGTCAATGTGGACGACTGGATTTACAACGACGAGTCTTTAACCGGTGTGCGAGGCTATTAACCGCGCTTCTTATGGAGGTTCTTATATGGATTTTATCAAAGGCAACTGGAGCCGTTATGTGGATGTGCACGACTTTATCCAGCACAACTACACTCCCTATGACGGCGACGAAACGTTTCTCTCTCCACCCACGGAGAAAACCAAAAAGCTGTGGGCTCAGGTTCGAAAACTAATGGATCAGGAAGTCCAAAACGGCGGCGTGCTGGATATCGACGAACATACTATTTCCGATATTGACGCCTATGCTCCTGGCTACATCTGCAAAGAATTGGAAGATATTGTTGGCCTGCAGACGGATGCCCCCTTAAAACGCGCCATTCTGCCTTTCGGAGGCAAGCGGATGGTTATGAAGTCTCTGGAGGCTTACGGTCGTAAAATGGACCCGAAAGTTGCAGAGGTACTCAAATACCGAAAAACTCACAATGACGGCGTATTTGACGTTTACACCGATGAAATGAAGCGTGCGAGACATCATGGCATTATCACCGGCCTGCCGGATGCCTATGGACGTGGGCGCATCATCGGTGACTATCGGCGGGTACCCCTCTATGGCGTGGATTTCCTCATAGAGGACAAGCAGCGTTCCCTTCAGGACATGAATTATAACGTAATGGATGAGGAAGCTATCCGCCGGCGGGAAGAGACCGCCGAACAGATCAAGGCCCTGCACCGTTTAAAGCGCATGGCGGAAAGTTACGGCTATGATATCTCTCAGCCAGCCAGGGACACCAAGGAAGCCATTCAATGGCTTTATTTCGCCTATCTGGCAGCGGTTAAGGAGCAAAACGGCGCTGCCATGTCCCTGGGACGCACCTCCACTTTCTTGGACATTTACGCCCAGCGGGACCTGGAAAACGGCGTCTACACCGAAGAGCAAATTCAGGAATTTGTGGACCACTTTATTATGAAGTTGAGGATGGTCCGCTTTCTTAGAACTCCCGCCTATGATGAGTTATTTTCCGGCGATCCCACCTGGGTCACTGAATCCATCGGAGGGCGGTCCGCAGACGGCAGGCACATGGTGACCAAAATGTCTTACCGCTATCTGCACACTTTGGTAAACCTTGGGCCCGCGCCGGAGCCCAACATGACTATTTTATGGAGTCGTCGTCTTCCAGAAAATTTTAAGCGATTCGCTGCTAAGCTTTCTATTGAGACGTCCTCGATTCAATACGAAAGCGACGACCTGATGCGAAAAAAATTCGGGGATGATTACGCCATCGCCTGTTGTGTTTCCGCTATGCGGGTAGGGAAACAGATGCAGTTTTTCGGCGCTAGGACCAATCTGGCGAAAGCTTTGCTTTATGCCATCAACGGTGGCCGGGATGAGATAACCGGAGAGCAGGTCGCTCCCGAATTTCTGGCCTGCCGGGGCAAAAAGTTGGAATTTGACGACGTGATGAAAAAATTCGAAGCTATCTGTGACTGGCTCGCAAAGCTGTATATTAATACCCTGAATATCATTCACTACATGCATGATAAATACTGCTACGAAAAAATTCAAATGGCCCTTCATGATGATGATATTCTCCGTACCTGCGCCTGTGGGATCGCCGGTCTCTCGGTTGTGACGGACAGCCTTTCCGCCATCAAATACGCCAACGTCAAACCGATCCGAGATGAGCGGGGACTGGTAGTAGACTATCAAGTTACCGGGGATTATCCTAAATTCGGCAACAATGATCCCAGAGCCGATGAAATCGCCGTACAGGTGGTTAAAATGTTCATGAATAAAATCTCAAAGTGTCCCACCTACCGTCACAGCAAACCCACCCTCTCCATTCTGACCATCACCTCCAATGTGGTGTATGGCAAGAAAACCGGCTCCACCCCAGATGGCCGCAAGCGGGGCGAGCCTTTCGCTCCCGGCGCTAACCCCATGCACGGTCGGGATCAAAATGGTTGCATTGCCTCCATGTCGTCGGTAGCAAAGCTGCCCTATGATTACAGCGAAGACGGTATTTCCTATACTTTCTCTATTGTACCGGGAGCTTTGGGCAAGAACGAGGACGAGAAAGCCGCCAATCTTATTGGCCTCTTGGATGGCTATTTTAAAGAGGGCGGCCATCACATCAACGTGAACGTTTTAAACCGGGAGGTTTTGCTTGACGCTATGGACCATCCGGAGCTTTATCCCCAGCTTACCATCCGGGTATCCGGCTACGCGGTGAACTTTATCAAGCTATCCCGGGAACAGCAGCTGGATGTCATCAGCCGCACCTTCCACGAACGCTTCTAAACAGGCATCTCGCTCCACAGATTTTCGAAGGCCTGCTGCCGATATTGAGAAAGAGTGATTCTGTGGACTCACAAAAAGGGATGGATTGTTCCTGTTGAAGTCACTAGTTGAAGGCACTATATTTCTGTTTCGATCCAATGACAGCCATAAAAGCTTCTATGGCCGTCGAAGCTTTATCTTTTATTGCGTTTGAAAGACCTAATCCGACGGCAGTGTGGATACGACCTAAGCGGTATTGCGTATTTTCGTGTTTCTCTGCCGCCTCGCTGTTTTTCAATAACCGGGAGGAAGCCAGATGAATAAAAGCAAGGAAATTATTGGGTACCTCCATTCCGTGGAAACCTTTGGCGCTCTGGACGGTCCTGGCATACGTTATGTTCTGTTTTTGCAAGGATGCCCTTTGCGCTGTGGCTTCTGCCATAACCCGGATACTTGGCAACCCTATTCCGGCAAGGCTGTCACTCCGGAGGACGCATTTCAGGATATTTTAAAATATAAAAACTTTATTTCCTCCGGCGGGGTAACGTTGTCCGGTGGGGAACCTCTTTTACAGCCGGAATTCTGTGAGAAATTAATCAGCCTGTGTCACAGCGTCGAGATTCATTGCGCTGTTGATACCGCCGGTTCTATCCCATTAGACCTTTGCCGGCAGGCGGTGGATGCCGCGGATCTTCTTCTGCTGGACATTAAAGCGTTGGACCCCATTCTGTGTGAAAAGCTGACCGGACAAGACAACAAAAACGCTCTAGCCCTGCTAGAATACTGCGAAGCCTCAAAAAAAGCGGTTTGGATTCGCCATGTGTTAGTGCCCGGACTTACCCTGCGACGGGAACTGCTGGAAAACTTAGCTGAGTACCTCTCTGGTTTTTCCTGTGTGGAACAGGTCGAACTACTTCCCTTTCACAAAATGGGTGAATACAAATGGGAGGCTTTAAATCTGCGTTCTCCATTATCCGCTACCTGTGAGCCGACCAAAGCGGAAGTTTCCGAAGCTAAAGCAATCTTTCAAAGTCATGGACTTTCTATTCATTAGTAGATGTTCCGCTCTTTCTCTAAATAGTGTTCAAAAAAACGCAGCCGTTCCAAGACAAGTAACTTGGAACAGCTGCGTTTTCATTTTTAATTTTTGTGTATTTTTAAATTTTAAGCTATGGTTTCAGATGCTAAGCGCTATATTACAGCGCGGCGCACACCAGATCGCCCATCTCTTTGCAATTCACCTTCTGAGTTCCCTCGGTATAAATATCCGGCGTCCGGGCGGTCTTTAAGACCTCTCCTACCGCCCGCTCGATGTCATCCGCCGCCGCAGGCTCTCCCAAGGAGTAGCGGAGCATCATAGCCACGGAAAGAATGGTAGCCAGGGGATTGGCAATCCCCAATCCCGCAATATCCGGAGCGGAACCGTGAATCGGCTCATACAGTCCCAATTTTCCCTCTCCTAAGCTGGCTGAGGAAAGCATTCCAATGGAACCGGAAATCATGGAAGCCTCGTCGGATAGAATATCACCAAAAATATTGGATGTGACAATCACATCAAACTGCTTCGGATTTCTAACAAGCTGCATGGCGCAGTTGTCCACGTATAGGTGATTTAGCTCTACCTCGGGATATTCCTCGGACACCTTCAACACTGTTTCTCTCCACAGTCTGGAAGATTCCAGCACATTGGCCTTATCCACATTACAAAGCTTTTTATTCCGCTTCATAGCCAAGTCAAAGGCGACTCTAGCGATACGCTCAATCTCCGGAACAGTATATAATTCTGTATCGTAAGCGGCGGGAGCGCCATTTTTTTCCGTTCTGCCACGCTCACCGAAATAAATTCCTCCAGTCAGCTCTCTTACCACCATGATGTCCATCGCTTCTCCGATGATCTCTGGCTTTAACGGAGAAGCCTCTCTCAGCGGCTCAAAGATTACCGCCGGACGCAGATTGGCAAACAAGCCCAACGCGCCGCGAATTCCAAGAAGTCCGGCCTCCGGACGATTGTTGCCTGGCTGATTCTCCCATTTGGGGCCGCCTACAGCGCCTAGCAAAACCGAATCAGAGGCTTTACACTTTGCCACCGTTTCTTCCGGAAGCGGAACTCCCGTATGATCAATGGCTATGCCTCCCAGTTCCGCCTCATCATAGACCACGGAAAAGCCTCTCTTCTCCGCTACCTTATCCAAAACCTTGACGGCCTCGTTCACGATTTCCGGACCGATGCCGTCGCCTTTTAACAACGTAATTTTATATTGTTTCATTATGACCGCTCCTTTTTTACAATCACTAACTTCTATTCATTATTATCCTACGTTTTTCCGGCCGTAACTGTAATCTTCGCTACAATTCCTCAGGTTTTCCCGCCGTTCTCCCCAGCTCCGTAGGCTCGGTCCGCCGCTTCCCGGACAATATTCCGTAGATACTTTAGATCTCCATCCTGTTCCTCATCTAAATCTTTCGGCACCTTAGCGTAAACCTCCATCACCTTATCCCGCATCCACAGTCCGGGAATAATCCTTACGGAATAACCGCATCCATTTCCTACAATCCAATCGTAAAAACCCGCTTTGGGAATTCCATAAGCGGATAAAATCGTCATAATGACGCCGCCGTGGGTCACCACTACCGCCTGTGTGGTGCCGGTACGCAACATTCCTTCCACCAGCTTATCAAAAGCGCCGAGAACTCGAAGGGTAAAATCCTCTCCGCTTTCCCCACCAGGAGGAGCTGTCTTTTGACCATTTTCCAGCCATTGCTGGAATTGGGTATCTTTCTTTAATTCCTCCGCAGTTTTCCCCTCCCACTCTCCAAAGTTGCACTCAGAAAGTTCCGGTACCAGGATAGGAGTTACCTGGGGATAAATAATCTTGCAGGTCTCCACGCAACGCTTCAACGGACTAACATAAAATACCGGTGCGCCGGGATAAGAATAACGTCGGTCCATTTCCTTTAGCTTTTCAATTCCTTCTTTCGATAGAGGGGTATCGGTAATTCCCACATAGCGCCCCTCACGGTTGGCGGCCGTGGCGCCATGACGAATAAAATGGATTTGGTAAGATTTCATAATTATTCTCCTTTTGATTTGTGATTTCGATAAATTTCATATTTTTCTCTGTGGATTCTTCAACATTTTGCTTTACATCAGGTTTTATTGGGAATATAATGAATATACATGTAGTAATATTTACTGCCATCACTGGGGGGACATCGGATATGAACAGCAATTTCCCAAGAATCATCACATTGCTTCGCAAGGAACGCGGGCTGAGCCAAAAGCAAGCCGCCTCTGATTTGCAAATTTCCCAAGCGCTCCTCTCCCATTATGAAAAAGGTATCCGGGAATGCGGCCTGGATTTCGTTGTGAGAACAGCCGATTACTATAACGTATCCTGTGACTATCTGTTGGGACGCACCCCAGACCGGAGCGGCGCCACTCTGACAGTAGAGGATCTCCCCGATCCGGAATCCGCAGGAAAAGAAAACAAGTTTAAGGGCAGTCTTCTGCCTACTCTAAATAAAAAGCTGATCGCTAACTCTTTAAATATTATATTCGATCTTCTGCAAAAGAGCAACAACAAGGGCCTCACCACAGAGGTTTCTTCCTACTTGACTCTTTCCGTTTATAAAATGTTCCGTACTATTTATTCCGCTAATCTCAAAAATCCTCAGGGATTATTCGCCGCGCCTCAAGAGCTTCAGCAAGGTTTATCCACTGCCGCTCAATTTGTCGCGGAGGCTAACGCCATTTGTATCGCCCAAGGCAACGACGCGGGACAACTCTCCGGGCTAAACCGAGAAGACGCCCTGGCTCTTTCTCCAGAATTGATTTCTCAGCAGTATCCTTTGTTTGCGTCCTCTTTATATAATCTTATACAAAACGCGGAAACCCGAATGGGTGTCAAAAAAGTCGGGGTTAAAAAATAGATTTCTGCCTATCTCTAGATTTTTTAAATAAGGTGTTTTGTGATTTTCCATGTTTGTGATTTTTATGCCTTATCATACTTCACTAAATCGATGACTGCATTAAATTGGTGATTGTAGTAAAATTGAAAATATGCGGAAACATTTATAAAGCAGGATATGTTTATAAAAATTTTCATACTTAAAAACAAAACGACAGCCTTTAGCTTATTCGCTAAAGGCTGTTTTAATTAGTTGCAAAACTGTTCCGGCGAAAGAATAACCCTGTAAAGAAGAACTAAGAACTAAAAACTAGAAAACTTCTTTTTATTTCGCTTATCACGGCCTCACTTGCGGTTCGTCAATAAATGAATATTTTATAGCTGATACTCTGCCATCAAATATTTATTATTGGAAGCTTTTTGTCTGCTTTCTAAACTTCACAATATAAGAATATTAAACAGCTTTTCACAGGTTATCAACTGTGAATTATAATCACCAAACCACGTGAGATCATGAATTACTGCTGGAAGCAGCAGGATCAGGCCCTTTACTGACAATAATACGGATACTAGTTCCCTGCGGTAAAGAATCACCTTCAGCATAGCTTTCATATCCGATAACTCTTCCCTCAGGATATTCGCTGCTATATTCTTCGCTGCCCTTGACGGGGACAAAACCATTAGCGGTTAGCTGGGCGGAGGCATCTGTCAAGCTGAGTCCGGCGATAGAAGGAAGTGGTCTGCTCTCAGGCCCCTTACTCACGACAACAGCGATTACAGAACCCTCTGGAAGCTTTTCACCTTCCGCGTATTCCGGCACCTGAGAAATAATATAGCCTTCCGCCACGGTATCGCTAAATTCCTCTGTAGACATCAGTACCTGGTATTTTCCACTTTCCTGAGCGGCTTTCTGTGCTTCCTCAAAATTTTCTCCCACCAGATTGGGCATATCTATGGTTTCGCCCGGCACAGTGGATTCTTGACTGGAGGCTGCCTGAGAAACCGTAGACGATACGGAAGCGGAGCTGGATGGCACACTGCTGGAGGCTGTTTGTTCCCCGCCATGGTTCATCCAAATCATCGCGATTGTCAAAAAGATCGCCGCCGCCACGACACAGCTAATAATTCCCCAAACATAATTGGGGACGCCCCGCTTTTCCTGCTCTGCCAGTGCCTCTCGCTTTTTTTGCGCCGGCGACGCCTGAGGCAACGCCGACACCTCATTGAGCACCATAGTTACTGTAGGCGCCGCGGAAAGCTCCGCCCGCAGACGTTCAAAGGTCTGCGTCCGTCTATCCGGTTCTACCTGCAGTCCATTGGCTAAAGCGGTGACAATATGCGGGGGAATTTGTTTCAAAATATTGGTGGGAATCAAAAGTCTCCCATCACTTCTGCGTTTCAACGCATCCTGAGGCAATTCGCCAGTCAAGGCATAAAACAATACCGCCGTAAAACCATAAACGTCAGTTGCCTGACAAATTTTGTCAGGTTCTAAATATTGCTCCACCGCGGCACAGCCACGAAACAGTTCCGGTTCTAATTTCGTTCCCCTCTGCCGAACGGAACGCATACAGAATCCCCAAAGTTTCATTTTACCAGATTGGGTGATAATCAGATTACTCGGGCTGAGGCCAAGATGTCTGACTCCCGCCTGATACAGATCGCTTAAACCAGACAAAACCGGCATAAACAGCGCACGGGCCGCATTCCATTCCAGCCGGCCGCCGCTCCGCTCTACATATTCCGCCAGGGTGATGTGCTCTGTCCATTCCGAAATTACATAGGCGGTGTGGTTCTGTTGGAAGATGTCATAGGTCGGTACCATAACAGGAAGCTCTCGAAGTCTCGCTACATTTCGCGAATGCTCTAAGAACTCGATTTTCGCTTCCTTGAAAGAAATCTCGCTTCCGGGAAGCTCCTGTAAAAAGCCATTCTCCGGATTTCTCTCGCACAAATGATATGGCATAAACTCCCGAATATAGACCGGTGTGTCAGATACCGTGTCATATCCAATATAGCCTATGCCCTCTCCGTTGCGTTCCAGTATTTTCCCTACGATATACCGGTTCTGCAGCAGGGTCCGTAAGGGTAAACAGTCCTCCGGCTGGGGACGCATCGCTTCTTCATAGCCGCAGTGAGGACATACATCACGTCCCTCATTGTTTCCCATACAGCCCATGCAAAGGGTATGCAGATCTACCATACTCATCAATCCTCGTCGTCGGATTCTGGGGCCTCCCAGTTGTGCCAGATATTCTGGACGTCGTCATTATCCTCCAGCGCATCCATCAGGCGCTGCATTTTTGTGATGCTTTCTTCGTCCGTCAGCTTTACATAAGTACTGGGAACCATCTCTACATCGGCGTTTACGAAAGTATAGCCTTTCGCCTGGAGATCCTCCCGGACACCGCTGAAATCTTCCGGCTCCGTATAAATTTCAAACACATCGTCATCAGCCTGAAAATCGGCGGCACCGGCTTCCAGCGCATCTTCCATTACCTTGTCTTCATCCTGGCCTTCTCGTTCCACCACGATCACGCCCTTTTGCTCAAACATAAAGGATACGCATCCCGGTGTCCCCATATTCCCACCGAATTTATCAAAGTAATGGCGCAAATCACCGGCGGTACGGTTTCGGTTATCCGTCAGGGTTTCCACAATCAGCGCAATGCCGTTGGGACCGTAACCCTCATAGGTGATCGCTTCATATTTGCTGGAATCATTATCTCCAGCAGCCTTTTTGATAATTCTTTCAATATTATCGTTAGGCACGTTATTGGCCTTGGCCTTGGCAATACAGTCTCTCAGCTTCGAATTAGAGCTTGGATCCGCACTGCCTCCCTCTCTTACGGCAACCGCCAGTTCACGGCCAATTTTAGTAAATACCTTAGCTCTAGCACCATCGGTTTTTTCTTTTTTTCTCTTAATTGTGCTCCATTTAGAATGTCCTGACATACCTACCTGTCCTCCAATATATAAGTCATAATGTAAATGATTTCATAATAATTTATGATATCACAAATCCCACGCTATGGCAAGTTTTTCGGCCGTTTTCGCCAGATCGTGTATCAAAGGCTCCACGTTTTTGTCATGGTCAGTATTTTTCCAAAGAACCTCTCCTACCAATTCTGTATTCAGCACAGTGAAAATCATTTTTAGCTGCTTTTTTATGACCGCCGCCCCATCCTGGCTGTCTGCGCCGCAGGTGAGAAGCATGACCGCCTTCTTATGCTTATTGATCGGCGGCTTTTCGCCCCGCACAAACCGAGCGGAAAAATATCTTTGGGTCCGGTCAAAAATAGCTTTCAGCGGTGCGGGAAAACTAAGATTATAAACCGGAGTAGCCACTATCAGATAGTCGCAGGTTCTCAGCAAGTCATCGATCCCGTCAAAATCAGGATTCACACATCCATTTTCCTTCTCGCAGTAGCCACAGCCTAAGCACGGGGCGATATTTCGCTGATATGCGTCGACTACACTCCATTCCGCTTCCTCTGGAAACACTTTTAAGAACTTTTGAACAAGCTGGGCGGTAGCCCCGTTTCGATGAGGAGAACCATATAATACAAACCCTCTTTTTTTAGGCATAAACCCGCTCCTTCCCTAAATCACCATCTATTTTATCAGTAATGTTTGAAATAAACAACAACATTTTTATTACTTTTCATTACAATTTTTTTATTTTTGTCTTGCTTTTTCTTTTTTCATATTGTATAATAAGTCTCGCTGTTAGTTGATTCACGCCGGTGTGATGGAATTGGCAGACGTGCTGGACTCAAAATCTACAACGCCGTTTCATACCACTTTGGCGTAAACCCTTGATTTTTCGGGGCTTTTTGAAAACTGAATATGTAACTTGCTTTTAATGTCCCTCCACGATGTCCCTCCGATTTCTCGGACAGGACATCGGGAGATGACTTAAAATATTAAATGCCGGTGTGTCGGAATTGGCAGACGAGACAGACTCAAAATCCACTTCGCCGTTTCATACCACTATGGCGGAAACCCTTGATTTATCAAGGTCTTTGACAACTCAATATGTAAATGGTTTTTAATGTCCCTCCACGATGTCCCTCCGATTTCTCGGACAGGACATCGGGAGTAAGACTTAAAAATATAAATGCCGGTGTGTCGGAATTGGCAGACGAGACAGACTCAAAATCTGTTATCCGCAAGGGTGTGTGGGTTCGAGTCCCACCACCGGCACCATAAGAGGGCACTAAAAAAGATGCCTAAGCGAAAAACCTCGATTTTATCGAGGTTTTTTCGCATTTTCAGGGCAAGTTTTTCAGCATAGAGTCTATAGATGTCAAACGGCAAAAATCCTATACTGACAGGACTTGAACCCACAAATAGCAGAAATCACACCGAAAGGCGTATGGAAAGTTAAAATCCATACGCCTTTTTCTTTTGCCCAAAATCCCTATTCTCCTCTCTGTTTTCATACGGTAATTAAATATTAACACATCATTTAGAGCCTTCGGTTTTTGATTATCACAACAAAA
>CAUFXR010000061.1 GCA_959596515.1 uncultured Oscillospiraceae bacterium | reverse complement strand
GTTCAGGTGAAAAATGCGCCTGCAAGCTGTTGGAAGAAATCAATGTCACACAGCCCACGCTTTCCCACCATATGAAAATACTATGCGACGCCGGGATCGTTGTTGGGCGCAAAGAGGGAAAATGGACGCACTATTCCATTTCAGAAAAAGGTGTAGAACAAGCAAAAGAATGTTTGCGGCAGTTGACAACACTTGATGTTGAATGTGAAAACAAACCGTGCTGTGAAAAGTGAGGAAGTTTATACATCACTTTTCCGCACGGCTTATATTTGGAACTATAAATAGATATATTTCAATATGACTATATGAAAGGGGCTTTCTATGGAGGCATTAAAAACAGCGTGGGACTTTTTTCAAAACGAAGTCCTCGGTATGAACTGGCTGAATCGGCTTATTGCAACAATTTTGAATGCTTGTGGCTTGGATACCACAAGCAAAATCGGTGCCAGCGTTCAATTTTTTATTTACGATACCATAAAAATTATGGTACTGCTCGGCGTGTTGATTTTGATTATCTCGTATATTCAAAGTTATTTTCCGCCCGAAAGAACAAAAAAGATACTCGGCAGATTTCACGGAATATGGGCGAATATCATCGCCGCCCTGCTCGGTACGGTAACACCGTTCTGCTCGTGTTCCTCTATTCCGCTGTTTATCGGGTTTACAAGCGCAGGTTTGCCGCTTGGCGTAACATTTTCCTTTTTGATTTCTTCGCCAATGGTTGATCTCGGCAGCCTTGTCTTGCTGATGAGCATTTTCGGCTGGAAAGTCGCCGTTTTGTATGTGATTCTTGGCTTGGTGATTGCTGTTATCGGCGGTACTTTAATCGAAAAACTGCACCTTGAAAATCAAGTGGAAGAATATATCCGAAACGGTCACTCCATTGATGTTCCGCAAGAAGAACTGCATTTCAAAGACCGTATGAAATATGCGTGGGAGCAGGTCATTGAAACTGCCAAAAAGGTTTTTCCCTATGTTTTGATCGGCGTGGGCATTGGTGCTATCATTCACAACTGGATTCCTGAAGAATTTATTGTCAAAACGCTTGGCGACAACAATCCGTTCGGCGTAATTATTGCCACAATCGTCGGCATTCCGATGTATGCGGATATTTTCGGTACAATCCCGATTGCGGAGGCTCTGCTGGCGAAAGGCGCTTTGCTCGGCGTTGTCCTTTCCTTTATGATGGGCGTTACAACGCTCTCGCTCCCCTCGATGATTATGCTTCGCAAGGCGGTTAAGCCGAAACTGCTTGCTATTTTCATCGGAATATGTTCTGTCGGTATTATCGTTGTGGGTTACTTCTTCAACGCAATACAATATTTAATCGTATAATTTAGGAGGTTGTCATTATGGCATTGTTCAACTTTGGAAAGAAAAAAGAAGAAGAAAAGAAAGCACCTGCTTGCGCTTGCAGTTGTGGCTGTTCTGCAAATGAAGCAGAGAACTCTGCAACCGAGTGCTGCCCCGATGTGAAAGAGGGCGAAATCTGCTGTATCAAGGTATTGGGCGCAGGCTGCAAATCCTGTCACGAACAATTTGAATACGCAAAACAGGCGGTAAAGGATATGGGACTTTCCGTAGAGGTCGAGTACATTACCGATATGCAGAAAGTAATGGAATATGGCGTTATGAGTATGCCTGCCCTTGTTGTCAATGAAAAGGTTGTAGCTATGGGCAAGGTTTTGAAATCCGCTGATGTAGTTGCTCTGCTGCATAAGTTGGGATTTTAACTATGAGTAAGAAGAAAATCGCTTTTATCTGTGTTCACAACTCCTGCCGCAGTCAGATCGCAGAGGCACTCGGCAAACATTTGGCGGGAGATAAGTTTGATTTCTATTCTGCCGGAACAGAAACAAAACCGCAAATCAATCAGGACGCTGTGCGGCTTATGAAACAGCTTTATGGGATAGATATGGAGCAAAGCCAGTATAGCAAGACGATTGATAAAATCCCAACGCCTGATATTGCAATCTCGATGGGGTGTGATGTCGGCTGTCCCTATATCGGTAGAGCCTTTGACGATGATTGGGGACTTCCTGACCCGACAGGCAAGAGCGATGAATGTTTTATACAGGTCATTGAGGAAATTGCTCGAAAAATCAAATGCTTGAATGAGGGAGCATAGATATGGAAACTACGAAATGGATACTCTGTCCTATATGTAGTTTTATAGCTCGAAATTAAGAAGTTATAAAAGTGATTAGGTATCGAAAAGCTACCTGACGGCGTTTCGGTATACAGAGAGCGAGCTGCTCGATCTCTTGAATATGGAGCGCAGTACCTTTTACGACCGGAAACGGGAAGCGATTTTGCTTCTTGGCGTATCCCTGTGGGGATATGCTATTCCGTGCTTCAAAGGAATCTTCAATATGAAGGGAGCTGATGAAAGCGACGATATTCCCGATTTTTTCAAATAAAGGCTTGTCCGACTAAAGTCCGACGAAATCCCTACTGAATGTCCGACCTTGCGTATGCTACACTGTGTATGCTGCCCGAAGAACGGCTTTCGTTTATGGAACGAGGCTGAAAACAAAATGGCAGAAAATTGGCGCAGTTTTGCCGATGATACGAAAAAGCAAATCTGTTACAATTAGTATGCCTAAAGCTTTGAGAATTTTTCTTGATTTTCAAATGCTGGTTGAATATCTTTTAGGCGGCAATACAGCAGCTTAGGCAAAACGAATTGAATAGTGTTTTGAAAAAGCAGTTATAGCTTTCAGGCGTTAGCTTGAATGTTATAGCTGCTTTTTTTGTGCAGCCCTTTTCGCTTTTGTCAAGCGGAAAGGGAGCTTTATGTCTATCACAGTATGGCAGGCATTTATATGTAGGTATCCGTGATCTCCGGAGTTTTTGATTTCGACCTTGTATATCAAAAATTCCAAATTTAAGGAGATTACGGAAATGAAAAAACTTACAGTAAACGAGCAGGAAGAATTATTTGCACAGGATTGTAAACTCATCAACCTTCGGTATGAGTATAGTGGTTTCACTGGAACGGAAAAATGGGCAATTATAACGGAGCTGTCCGAAGAAGCATTGTGGGATAAGTATATGTATGAAACCTTTGTCCGTCATCAAATAGGCTCAAAGACAGTTTCATCGTTGAAAAAAACAGACATAAAGAGGTTTTATAATTACCTTACAGACGAGCGCCAGTTAAAACCTTCGACCATTGACAGTATCCATACGGTTTTACATCAGATTTTGGATATGGCTGTTGACGATGATTACATAAGGAATAATCCGTCAGATAATGTACTTAGAGAGCTGAAGCAAGCACATTGCTTTAAGACAGAAAAGCGCAGAGCTTTAACCCGTCCCGAACAGGAGTTGCTTTTAAGCTATTTGAAAAATACTCCTGCCGCACAATATTGGTATCCAATCTTTGCGGTTTTGTTAGGAACAGGACTTCGAGTTGGAGAACTTACCGGATTAAGATGGTGTGATGTCGATCTGGAGAACGATGTTATTGATGTAAATCATACTTTGGTTTACTATGACCACCGTACTGATGGTAGTAAAAAAGGTTGCTACTTTAATGTCAATACGCCGAAAACTCCGGCTGGAAAAAGAAAAGTGCCAATGCTCAGTTTTGTGAAAGAGGCAATTATAATGGAAAAGGAAAGGCAGGAGTTGCTTGATCTTCATTGTATCGCTACCATTGACGGATATACAGATTTTATCTTTATCAATCGCTTCGGAAATCCGCAACATCAGGGAACACTGAATAAAGCAATCCGCCGCATAATTCGTGACTGTAACGATGAGCAGTTTTTGAAGAACGAAAATCCCGAAGTGCTACTTCCGCATTTTAGCTGCCATTCATTAAGACATACATTTACAACGAGAATGTGCGAAGCGGGCGTGAATGTTAAGGTGATTCAAGACACGCTTGGTCATAAGGATATTTCAACAACGCTCAATATCTATACCGATGTGACGAAGGAGCTTAGGCAGTCTGAGTTTGAAGGTCTTGACTCATATTTCAAAAGCGAGTATAATAAAGTGTCTAACGAATAAGTGGCATTTCTTGAGCGAGGATAAAAGCTTCTACACCATTTACACCAATTTATACTCCAATCCCCCGAAAAACTACACGAATTTATAGGGATATGGCGATTCAGGAAGAAACCCCGTTTAGACCTGTTATGAGATATGAGGAGGTTTAGGAGAGATTGAAAAGATGGTTGCTTTCGTCCCCACAATGAAACCTTTGAAAGATGGTAATACGGGAAATGATGTGGTAAAGAGTACTCCTGAAACCGTCTCAAATGATGTAAAGGCAGAGCCTGAAAAGATTGATTTTTCTAAAGTGTAAATCGAGCCTTTGTTCAAGGATTTCGTGGATTTTGAGACTTTCTCTAAGTCTGATTTCAGAGCAGTCAAGGTGCTTGCCTGCGAAGCAGTGCCCAAGTCCAAGAAGCTTTTAAAATTTACGCTGGACGACGGTACAGGTACAGACAGAGTGATTTTAAGTGGTATTCACGCCTATTACGAGCCGGAAGAACTGGTTGGCAAGACCTGTATCGCAATCGTAAACCTACCGCCTCGTCCAATGATGGGCATCGATTCCTGCGGTATGCTGCTCAGCGCAATTCATACTGAGGAAGGCGAAGAAAACCTTCATCTTTTGATGGTGGATGACCACATCCCAGCAGGCGCAAAGCTCTATTAATAGGTAAAAGACTGGCTGGCATTAGGTTGTTGAGAAGTTATACTTCTTCTATCTGGTTGTCAGACAGATTCGCCCGGAGATAGAATAGGCAGCCATTTTTATAAGGGGACTGTGCCGGCCGGCGATGTCGCGGCAGAGCCTCCGGATGGCGCAGCGCCACAGGAACCGCTACAGGAGATCCATCGAATGCAATTGTGTATCTGATGGTGACGCTGACAGCTGCAGCATTTGCAGTAGTCGCTCAAAGAAAAACAAAATTCGCAAAAATAGTGTATGAGAGGAGCGCTCTCCATAGATGAGTAATTCATTTATGGAGAGTGCTCTGTTTTTATGTTCAAAAACAGAAGATGGACCATAAAAAGTCCGTAATCCGTGTGGAATTATTAATTATGAATATTAAAATAGGATAAATCCTCAAAGATATCAATTTGCATAAAGTAGATTCGGTACCCGCATTCACTCGATTACTGCTTTATCGGTTGAACGACCTGGTTAATATCAAACGCCTCAAATCAAACGCGTCAAATTTTACAGCAACTGTATCAATAGAGGGTTATATCCATAGTTGCAAAGTTAAAACGCTGTTATTATACGGATAGGATAGATAGTTAAAGACAAAGACAGGATGCATGAATGGATGGATGGTTGGTTCCGCCCTCGTGATAGAGCCCATTAATGCTTGAAGCATTAAAATGAAATATGAGTTTCCAAATGGAAAACTCATAATATTTGTGTAATTCAAAAAGTGATAAGAGGCTATTCTCATTGCGTTTGAACCTTCGAGGCTGAACAATAATAAAAAATAGTATGTTCTCTGATTAGATTTTCACTGATAGCTTGGAGTGTAATAAATTTATTCCTTTATTGATAGAGCTATGAAAAAATGATATACTTATACAGAATCTTATCAGAATTTTGAATCGACTATACAGCGAAACGATAATAGTATTTTATCAATTTATTTTTTGGAAAAACTAGATGCTCTGGAAAATAAGGCTAGCTTTTCTATTACCATGCTTTTATTAAGGGGTAGAATTAAGTTTTTAATAGGCGAGGGGAAATGGTGAATATGGTACGGATTTTTAAAAAGTCCCAAATAGTTTTTTTGTCTATAGCAACTTTATTTAGAATATTTTTATCGCAATGGATCGGAAATTGGTATCCAGTTTCTCAGACTTTTGATGATTATATATTGGTCACCTATGCAAATATCACTGAGCATTTTAGGACCCCCAATATTAATTCTTTAATAAAGGACATGGGATATCCTTTATTTTTAGACTTTGTGCATTTGACAGGATTGAGTTATAATATTGTACTATCTATCATTTGGGTGATTGCGGCCATCTTAATGGTAAGATTATTCAGTAGATTTGATTTACAACCTGTTTTTTTAATATTTATATATCTTTTTGTTTTATTCACTCCGTGTGCCTTTGATTATTATGTTGGCACAAGGCTCTACCGAAATTCTATACTTGCACCTTTTCTCTTTATTGTTTTTGCGCTTATGCTTATTCTAATTGTAGATGTTTTGAAGAATAAGGATATCAGTGCAAAAAGGATTTTATTGAATATTCTTGCGCTAAGCTTTTTCTTTACCTTCACCTATTACATCAAAGAAGATGGATTTTGGATGCTTCCATGTCTGCTCCTTATGTTTGTGGTTTGTATAGCAATTTCTATTTATCATTATTTAAAAAATAAAGATAGCAGAAATCCGATGCGGATGTTACGCTTGATGATCGTGTTATTTTTGCCATTGATTTTGTTTTATGCGGGAACAAATTTTTATAAAGGAGTAAATTATCACTTTTTTGGAGTTTATGAGATTAATACTAGAACTGAGGGCGAACTTGGAAAATTCACTTCCAACATATATAAAATAAAATCGGATTATAGAGACAAAAATATATGGGCGCCATATGATGCCATTGAAAAAGCTTTCGACGCATCAGAGACTTTACAGGAGTATCCGGAATTAGAAGAAAGCATTCTAAACACAGTTTGGTTCGATGGCGGGAAAAGTATGATTGCGGGAGATTTTTTGACCTGGGTACTAAGAACCTCATTGGATTCAACTGGGATTTGGAAGTCTGATGCGCAGATAAATGAATTATTTGCACAAGTGAACGAAGAAATATCTCAGGCATTCGCTGATGGTACGCTTGAGAAGGACGACCGAATCTCACTTACTTCTTCCGGAGGAAGTCGTACATTTAGCGAAATTTTGGAATTACAGGATGAAATAACACAGACCTATAAAACCTCAATTCTAATGGATGGTTATATTGCTCAAAAAGGCCAAACAGAATATAGCAGGCTGGAGTCCTGTTCAATAGCCTCTTATATCACCAATATGAATTTTCTGCCGATAGAAAATGGTTATATTGCCGGTTTTCAGGAGAAAAAAGCCATGGTGGGTAATAATATCGCATCAGGTATTATTAAGCTGTACTCGGTTTTAAATCCTACGCTTTGCATCCTATCAATCGTTGGTTTTCTTGCTACTCTCATATTGCTTTTAATACGAAAAAATCAGACTTCAAAGGGGAAAAAACGGCTATTGGTTTTTGCGTTATTAACCATTTTTGTCTTTGCTGGAATGTCACTGGTTTATGCATTTGGTATTAGCTGGTTTAGCGAGTTTATATGGCGGGAAACAAATATTATAAATACTAACGTTCTTAAGCTTTATACGATTGGAATTGTACCTATGCTGTGCATAGTAGAACTTTTTGGATTGTATTTGTTTTCAAATTGTATTAAAAAGGCCCTGCCATTCTTGAGTTCTTTCCTTAAAAAGGGTAACGCTTCTCGAGGTTCTTGCAGAAAGCATAGTGGTTTTTAAATGAAAAATAGGATGAAGGTTTATTTTACATATGATAAATTTTTTGTAAAATAACCGTGAAATAATTTTGTTTTGCGTTGACATTGAAAACGACAATGTAATATACTTAACAAAGTATATCCTTTAAAAGATTTTGTTTAAGTTACCGAGATTCGATAAATTAGGCGGAGATATTGACAATATAAGGTTTATTTGTATGGTAACCGCATTAACAAGCAGATTTGAAAATTATTTTTTGGGTACCGCAGGAAGCCAAAGGAGTGATGTAATTCATGTCTCGTGAACACCTGCTTCTCCATTCCGGGGAAGACACGATCCACGATCCCAAAACAGAGAAAAAGGACCTGTCCCCAAAGGATAAAAGGAAGAATTTCTGGTTTTATCACAAGTGGCATATTGTCATTGTGCTGGTGGTTCTTGTTTTCGCCGCTTTTCTTTCTAAGGACTTTTTCAATCGAGTGAATCCCGATTATGAAATTGGCCTTTTGACCAGCACCTCTATCCCGGAGGATGCGATTAACCAGCTGCAGACTGCTTTAGCAGAAAAGGGCGTGGACCGAAATAATGACGGCCAGGTTATTGTTCGGGTGAATCAGTATGTGATTGTTCCCGGCGGGGGCGAGGAACTGACCTCAGATGGTCAGGTGGTTTCCGCAACGACGGAGGAAGACGTTTCCACAGCCAGCGAGGAGGAGAGTCTGGAGACCTCCAGCCAATATGTAGACGCTAATATGCAGATGGCTTCTGTGGTGAAATTCTCCGTAGATACTAAGGATGATCAAAGTATCATTTTCCTGGTTGAGGAGGACAGTATCGATTATTTTCAAAACAGCTATCATCTTTTCGCCAAATCGGACTATTCCAGCCCGGATATGGAATCCAGTGATACCAGTGACATCGGCGTGCCTTGGGAGGAGTTTCCCTATTTGGCTGATTTAAAGCTCACCGTGCAGAGTTGGGATGACGATTATAACGATATTGAGATAGACGTTACAGATTCTTTCCAAAATCTTCGAGTTTGTATCCGTGACTTTGAGCAGTTGAGTCACAAAGATGATCAAGCAACAATAGATTACTATAACGCCAGTAAGGATTTGCTGGAAAGCTTAAAAACCAAATAACAGAAAAGAGTGAAGCACCAATGAAAAGCGATTGCGTAAGAAAGGGGATCGAGGGCGCTCCAAAAAGAGCGCTGTTTCATGCTCTAGGAATGACAGAGGAAGAGTTGAACCGGCCTTTAGTAGGCATTGTCAACTCCTATAATGAAATTGTTCCCGGCCATATGAACCTGGATAAAATTACCGAAGCGGTAAAAATTGGCGTGGCTATGGGCGGAGGTACTCCTGTAGTATTCCCGGCTATCGCCGTGTGCGACGGTATCGCCATGGGACATCAGGGAATGAAATATTCTCTGGTCACCCGGGACTTGATCGCCGACTCCACGGAAGCTATGGCCATCGCTCACGCTTTCGATGCTTTGGTGATGATTCCCAATTGTGATAAAAATGTGCCCGGCCTACTGATGGCAGCGGCCCGGCTGAATATTCCGACGATTTTTGTCAGCGGAGGTCCTATGCTGGCCGGCCGTGTGGATGGCCGAAAAACTAGCTTTTCCAGTATTTCTGAAGCGGTGGGCGAATTTACCGCCGGCCGTATCGATGAGGCCAAACTCAGCGAGTTTGAGCAGAGAACCTGTCCAACCTGCGGGTCCTGTTCCGGTATGTATACGGCGAACTCCATGAACTGTCTTACTGAGGTCCTGGGGATGGGATTGCGGGGGAATGGTACGATTCCCGCCGTATATTCTCAGCGCATCCAGCTGGCTAAAGAAGCCGGTATGCAGGTGATGGAGCTTTTCCGCAGAAATATCCGTCCGCGGGATATTATGACTGAGGAGGCGTTTCGTAACGCCCTGACCATGGATATGGCTTTGGGCTGTAGCACCAACTCTATGCTGCACCTGCCCGCCATCGCTAATGAGTGCGGGATCCGCTTAAATGTGGAAATCGCCAATGAGATCAGTGAGAAGACGCCAAATCTGTGTCACTTGGCGCCGGCGGGTCCCACTTATATTGAGGACCTGAATGAGGCTGGCGGCGTTTACGCGGTGATGAATGAGATTAATAAGTTAGGCTTGCTACATACGGAGCTGATGACTTGCACTGGAAAAACTGTGGGCGAGAATATCCGGGGATGTGTCAACCGAAATCCGGAGATTATCCGCCCGGTGGAGAACCCTTACAGCAAGACCGGCGGCATCGCTGTGCTGAAAGGAAATTTGGCACCGGATTCCTGCGTAGTCAAGCGTTCGGCGGTAGCGCCTGAGATGCTGCGGCACGAAGGTCCCGCGAGAGTGTTCGACTGCGAGGAGGATGCGATGGCGGCCATTACCGGCGGTAAAATTCAGGAGGGCGACGTCGTGGTAATCCGTTATGAAGGTCCCAAGGGAGGACCTGGAATGAGGGAAATGCTGAATCCCACATCCGCTATTATGGGGATGGGCCTTGGCAGCACAGTGGCCTTGATTACCGATGGCCGTTTCAGCGGCGCCACCAGAGGCGCGGCTATTGGTCATGTTTCTCCTGAGGCGGCGGTAGGCGGTCCGATCGCTTTGGTGGAGGAAGGAGATACCATCTCCATTGATATCGTAAATCATTCCATCAATGTAAAAGTCAGCGATGAGGAGCTGGCCAAACGCAAGAACTCGTGGAAGCCCAGAGAGCCAAAGATCACTACAGGATATTTGGCTAGATATGCGGCTATGGTGACCAGCGGCAATCGGGGCGCTGTATTAGAAGCGGTAAAATCATAAGAACAATTTAGTTTCCGTATACGTCCCGTCAGAGGGATGGAAGCGGTTCAGTCTGTTTTTTGGCGTCTGTCGGAAAGTGGCGGCAAGATCAATGAATATTGTGCGCGCATCTCCGCCTTTTTCCTTTGCCATCTTTTCGTTGTGTCGTCGGGCTATTGGATTAGCTGTTGACCATTCGAAAAGCGATTTTGAAAGGACATCGCCTGACAGATCGATCCGTTCATTAAATTGAAAAAGGGCCAGTTTTGACAGTGCTTTTTCGTCGCTATTCATTATTTGAAGAAGCGGTTTGTGCGAATCATTGTAAAATGAATAAAAGCCGGCAGGCTTGGGAGAGCTTCGCTTTCATGCGGAAGCTTCCGCTATCCTGTCGGCTTTTCTTTTTTATGGTATCCCGCTTCCTTCATTTTATAGTATACGGTGCTGCGGCCCAAATGAGTCTGTTTGGTGATTTCTGTCACTGAAATTTTCCCTTGGGTCCATTGCTCCGCTAGATCCCAGAATTCCTTGGAAAGCTTATAAGGCCTTCGGCCGAACCGTACCCCTTTCGCTTTTGCGGCGGCAATGCCTTCCGCCTGCCGCTGCCGAATGTTTTCTCTCTCTATTTGAGCGGTATAGGACATGATTTGAAGAACTAGGTCCGCGATAAAAGTGCCTAATAGATCCTTTCCGTAGGTGGTGTCCAGCAGAGGCATATCCACCACCTTGTTGTCAGCTTTATGATCTTTGGTAATAATCCTCCACTGATCGATGATGTCCTCATAATTGCGGCCCAAACGATCAATGGATTTGATGATCAGAAGATCCCCGGAAGAAAGACGGCGCAACATGCGCTGGTAGGCGGGCCGGTTAAAGTCTTTTCCGCTTTGTTTTTCTATGTACAGGTTCCTGGGGGGAATATTGTATTGCTTTAAAGCGACTAGCTGACGGTCTTCATTTTGCTCTTTTGTGGATACGCGGACATAACCAAAGATGCTCATAATTCCTCCTGTAAGTGAAAATAGAATGATTGGAAAATTTGGATGGAGGGTAGATTGAATCTAACGTTGACAGAGGAACCTGGGTAATTTACGAAAAAGAATTTTAAGACAGACATAGAAATCCCCCGCAGGAAGAATCCGGCGCAGCCGTTTTCTTTTGCGAGGGAAAACGAAAGCGGAGAATAGACTGGATTATGCTTTCAAAGAAGAAATTTCCTGAAAATTTTGTGAAGTTTTCATTTCCAGCTCCGGATTCACCATAGTGTCGTCCAACGAATAGAGCCATTTTAAGGCTTTCTGGGGAGTCCCGATCCACAATACGGAGATAACGAGGATGGGGTATATCTTGCAGCTGAAAGGTTAAAAGAAAAGGAATACAGAAACATTTACGAGGCGTAATTAAGTAAAACCTTTAATTTAGTTTCCTACTTATAACAAAAACTGGAAGCCTTGTCTATTAGGAATGTGAAAAACAGAAAGAAAATTCATGGGAAATGGTATGATTCATCCGTTTTGACACGCAAAAAGCGGGCAGAAATTCCTGCCCGCTTTAAAATCGTATGGAATGGTTTACCGGAAATCTCAGTCTGAGATTTCATAAAACGCGGTTTTCCCGCCGGGGAAGGCGCCGCTGGCGAAGGTGTACGTCTCGCCGTCCCAATCCACTGTGTATACGGTGAGAGTAAAGGTCCTTTTTGTGTCAGGCTGGAGTACTGTGACACACCGGCCTGTAGGATTCCAGCGGTATTGGTATAAATCTTTTCCGCTTACGCAAAAGAATTTGCTTTCGCTATCACAAGTGCCTAAAAACTCAGTTTTCATGGATAAACCTTCTTTCTTATATACCGCTCTGCGAGCAAATAGATGCCCTGAGCACATGCGATTCCCAGCACCGCGCCGCCTAGCACATCCGTAGGATAATGAACAAACAGGTAAAGCCTGGAAAATGCTATAAATACCGCCAGTACCAGTCCGGCAGCGCCGAATTTACGGTTAGCTTTCCAGAGAATCCACGCGGCGGTAAAGGAAGATGCTGTATGGCCGGAGGGAAAAGATGAGCCAGAGGGAAGTGGAATCAATTGGGATACAGTGGGGTCGGCAACTAAAGGCCGCTGCCGCATGATCAGGTTTTTGAGGCCGATTTCCCCGATCAAGAAGGTAACCAATAAGGAAGCCAGCATCAAAACCCCATATCGACGATATTTTTGGAAACATAGCAGAAGTATGGCGGTCAAAATCCAGATCGTTCCATATTCTCCAAGATTGGTAAAAAAAATCATAATTTTGTCCAGTACCGGATTGTGAAGAGACTGTAAAAAGTAGAGAAAGGAGAGCTCCATTCGGTCACCACCTTATACTGGGATTCTTCTGTTTATTATACCACAAAGAAAACCGCGAGGAAACAGAAAATGTGACTGGTAACGAAAATAACGGCGAACAGCGAGAAACGCCGAGGAACGCGAATGTCCTGTTGATGAAACCGAGAAGATTTCTCGGATAAAAAATGAAATTTATTAGAACTTTTAAAAAATAAGGTTTGCCAAATTTTCAGGGCTATTTCAGAGCAATTCTCAGAAGAAAGAGGCGCTTTTTAAAAATACATTTTTTAAAATACAGCGGAAATACAGCGGAAAGAAAAATCCCCCTTTTTTATACTCTGGTTTTTCCAGAGCTTTGTATAATTTCCCATTGTTTGCAAACACTACCTGGGCAAACAGATTTTTATTTTTAAAGGGAGATTTTATAGATGAAAGCAACTGGAATAGTCAGAAGAATCGATGATTTAGGAAGAGTGGTCATTCCGAAGGAAATTCGCCGCACTTTGCGAATCCGAGAGGGAGATCCTCTGGAAATTTATACAGACCCAGAGGGAGAGGTCATCTTTAAAAAATATTCCCCGGTCGGGGAAATGTCTCCCTTTGCCGCCCAGTACGCAGAGGTGCTGTACAAAACGGCGTCTTTGCCTACTGTGATCTGCGATACGGATCATGTCATTGCGGCGGCAGGGGTTTCCAAAAAAGAATATCTGGAACGCCGTGTCACCTCGGCGTTGGAAGACTTGATGGAAGGCCGCCGCAGCTTTACGGCGGTGAAAGCCGGAGAGCTTCTGCAGCCTGTTGAAGGAATCGAGAGAAGCGCCGCAGTAGCGTATCCGATTATCGCCTCAGGTGATGTGACCGGCGCGGTGATGATGATGCAGGAGGAAACAGGCGAAGCGCCTACAGAAGTGGAAATCAAGCTGATACAGACCGCTGCCGCCTTTTTAGGACGGCAATTAGAGGAATAATAGGAGGATTTCCCAAAGATACTCGAAAAACCTTGCATTTAGCGGACGTTTGTGCTATGATAATACAAGTATAAGAGAGTAAGACGAAAGAGTGGGGCGACCCGCTCTTTTGTTTGTCTAAAATGAAATTGTAACGGAGGTCATCTATGGCGAACCGGAAAAAGGGCGGCGGCACCGTAGAAGCCGTGTGGGATTTGTGCGAACCCATCGTGAAAAGCCTTGGCCTGGAACTGTGGGATGTACGTTATCTGAAGGAAGGTGCCCAATGGTATCTGCGGGTGTATATTGATCGGCCAGAGGGTGTCACCATTGAGGACTGCGAAAATGTCAGCCGGGCGATCGACGAACCCTTGGACCGGCTGGATCCTGTGGATCAAAGCTATTGCCTGGAGGTTTGCTCTCCCGGCCTGGAGCGGGAACTGATTCGTCCGGAGCACTTTCAGCGGTTCGAGGGATGGCCTGTGATGGTAAAACTGATCCGGCCTCTGGATTCCGGCGAGCGAGAATTTACCGGCGTACTGGGAACCTATGAAAACGGCATGTTTGACCTATGGGTCAATGAAACAGATGTAATCAGCCTTGCAAAAAAAGACACTGTCTTTGTAAAGCTTGATGATTTTGATGATGATTTTGGAGGAGCAGAAGAATGAGCAGCGAAGTTTTTGAGGCCTTAAATCTGTTAGAAAAGGAAAGAGGCATTCCGGTAGATTTTATGCTGGATAAGATCAAAAAAGCGATTTTGACCGCTTGCAAAAGCAGCTACAACGGCAATGATGATGCGATTATCAACATGAATCCAGAGACTGGTGTGTTTGAGGTTTACCTGCAAAAGACCGTAGTGGAAGAGGTAGAGGATAAGGGCAGAGAAATTTCCCTGCTGGACGCACGGGAGATCGATCCCAATACCGCTATCGGAGAAAAAGTGGGCGTTCAGCTGGATACCAAGCAATTCGGCCGAATCGCCGCCCAGACTGCCAGAAATATTATCCGGCAGGGAATTCGGGATGGCGAACGGGGCCAGATGATGCAGGAATTCCAGAGCAGACATCAGGAACTGGTCACTGCGACCGTGGAACGGATCGATCCCAGAAGCGGGGCCGCTACCCTGAAGATCGGCAAGGCCGAGGCCGTGTTGCCTAAGAGTGAACAGGTCGGCGGCGAGGAGCTCCGAGAGGGCGATCATGTCAAGGTTTATGTGGTGGATGTAAAGGAGACGGAAAAGGGCCCCAGAGCGATGATCTCCAGAACCCATCCGGATCTGGTCAAGCGGCTGTTTGAAACCGAGGTGCCGGAAATCTATGACGGTACGGTGGAGATTAAGTCTGTTTCCAGAGAGGCTGGTTCCAGAACCAAATTGGCTGTTTGGAGCAAGGATCCCAATGTTGACGCGGTAGGCGCCTGCATCGGTGCCAGAGGCGCCAGAGTCGGCAATGTCGTCAACGAATTAGGCGGAGAAAAAATCGACATTATCGAATATAGCGAGGACCCGGCTAAGTTTATCGCCGCGGCTTTGTCGCCGGCGGATGTGCTTTCCGTAGAGGTAGATCCGGACGGACTGAAATCGTGCCAGGTGACAGTACCGGATCACCAGCTTTCTTTAGCTATCGGCAATAAGGGCCAGAACGCCAGACTGGCGGCAAAACTGACCGGTTGGAAGATCGACATCAAACCGGAAAGCGGCTTCTATGATCCGGATGCCCATAAGGCTGCGGAGACCGAAGTACAGGAATAACAGAAAATCGATAGAACCCTACTGACCCGGACGGAGCTTTCCGTCCTATTATGGAAGGCGGAATGAAAGTATGCGTCAAAAGCGTCCCCCAATGCGAATGTGTACAGGATGCGGAGAAATGAAACCGAAAAAGGACCTGGTACGAGTGGTAAAAGCGCCCGATGTCAAGGACGAAAGCGGTCAGGTTTTAGAAACCGGGAGCGTTTCTTTGGATCTCACCGGCCGAAAGCCGGGAAGGGGCGCTTACGTGTGCAGAAACGCAGCTTGCCTGAAGGCGGCGCGCAAGGCCCGACGGCTTGAAAAGGCTTTCTCCTGCCAGATTCCAAATGAGGTATATGACCAAATGGAGGAGGAATTGCTGGCTCATGAATGACAGACTGTTGTCCTTACTGGGTCTGGCCAGAAAGGCCGGAAGACTCAGCTTGGGAAATGATCCGGTGATTTCCTCGGTGGAGGAAGGAAAGGCAAAACTGGTGCTGGTATGTCCGGATTTGTCTCAGCGGACCCTTAAGGGCATAGAGAGTTGTGCTGAAACTTTCGGCGTACCTCTCGTAACCATAGAGCAAACGATGGACCAAGTGAGCATGTCTCTAGGCAAACGATGCGGCGTGCTTGCCCTCAATGACGAAGGGTTCGCGCGCAAAGCGCTGACGCTTACGAAAACCAACGGGGAGGATTTGATAATATGATGATAAAATATAGAGTCCA
>CAUFXR010000060.1 GCA_959596515.1 uncultured Oscillospiraceae bacterium | reverse complement strand
AAGATAAAAAAACACAGCAAGGGACACCGGGCCCGCCTTGAGTGGGCCCGCCATGGGCGAAACACGTAAAGCAGAAAAAAGATGTAAACACACGAGAAAAAAATAAGCTATCAAAAGCCACCGTTTCTCACAAAGTGAAAAACGCGGGCGAAAGAAGATAAAAAAACACAGCAAGGGACACCGGGCCCGCCTTGAGTGGGCCCGCCATGCGCGAAATAAAAAAGGAGGAAGTTATGGGATTGTTGACAAAGGGGCCGAGAGGGACCCAGGATGTGCTGCCGAAGGACAGCTATCAGTGGCAGGTGGTGGAGGACGCCATGCGCCGGATCTGCAGCGCGTACGGATTTAAGGAGATCCGCACGCCGGTGTTTGAGCATACGGAGCTGTTCCAGCGGTCAGTGGGAGAAACCACGGACGTGGTGCAAAAGGAGATGTACACGTTTCAGGATAAAGGCGGACGGTCTATCACCCTGAGGCCGGAGGGCACCGCGGGCGCGGTGCGGGCCATGGTGGAACACGGCCTGTATAACGACGCTTTGCCCATCAAGGCGTATTATTTTACCTCCTGCTACCGGTATGAGAAGCCGCAGGCTGGACGGCTGAGAGAATTCCACCAGTTCGGCGTGGAGGTATTCGGCGCCGGGGCGCCGTCGGCGGATGCCGAGGTAATCTGCCTGGCGAAATCCGTGTTCGACGTGCTGGGCGTCAAGGACTTGTCTTTGGAGATCAACTCGATCGGATGCCCCAAATGCCGGGCCGAGTACCACAAAGCCCTGAAGGAATATTTCCAGGGCTATAAGGATCAGCTGTGCGAAACCTGCCTGAGCAGACTGGAAAGGAACCCCATGCGGATTCTGGACTGCAAAAGCCCGGTGTGCTCTAAGATCGCCGAGGGCGCGCCGATCATGCTGGATTACCTGTGCGACGAATGTAAAGAGCATTTCGCGGGCGTCAAAGCCTGCCTGGATACTATGGGAATCGCCTATACGGTGAACCCCACCATTGTCCGCGGACTGGATTACTATACCAAGACCGTGTTCGAGTTTGTTTCCACCGGCATCGGCGCTCAGGGCACCGTGTGCGGCGGCGGCCGCTATGACGGGCTGGTGGAGGAAATGGGCGGACCGTCTATGCCGTCGCTGGGCTTCGGCTTGGGCCTGGAACGGCTTATGCTGGTGCTGGCCCAGCCTGACAGCGCTTTGGCGGCGGTGACGCCTCCTACCTGCGACCTGTATGTGGCCTCTCTGGGAGAAAGAGCGAAGGCCCAGGCGTTCCGGCTGGCGGAGCTGGTGCGGACTACCTCTCTGAACGCGGAATGCGACCTGGTAGGCAGAAGCCTGAAAGCCCAGATGAAATACGCCGATAAGCTGGGAGCCAAGTTCAGCCTGGTGCTGGGAGACAGCGAGCTGGACGAGCAAAAAGCTAAGGTGAAAAATATGGCCACAGGCGAGCAGAAAGAGATCTCGCTGGGAGAAAGCTTTGTGGACGAATTTACTCAGATCTATTTTGACGCCCAAAATGACCTGAGCCTGTAAAGCGCTGTCGAGGAAGCGGAAAAGCGTTTCAGATTACCGGGAACACCCGGGACTTTTCCCGGCAGCCGCAACGGCAGCCGGTATCAGGCATCCGCCGGAAAAGACTAAAAACCCGGCACGGAAAGGCCCCTTGACAGCGGCCAGATAAAATTTTGAAACCCTGAGAAACATATCATAGGAATACTCCAGGGAAAACGGAAGGAAGAAATCATATGGCAGAAGTGATGACAGGACTGAAAAGAACCCACTACTGCGGAGAGCCGCGGCTCTCCGACGTGGGAAAGGAGGTTGTGGTCTGCGGATGGGCCCAGCGGCAGCGGGACCTGGGACAGCTGATCTTCATCGATCTGCGGGACCGCACCGGCATCGTGCAGCTGGCCTTTGACGACCAAACAGATCCGGAGATTTTCGACAAGGCTTTCGGCGTCCGGGCGGAATTCGTGCTGGCGGCCAAAGGCGTGGTACGGGAACGCTCCAGTAAAAATAAGGAAATCCCCACCGGCGACGTGGAGATCCAGGTCACCGATTTGCGGGTGCTTTCCAAAAGCGAAACCCCGCCTTTTGAGATCACCGAGGACAGCAAGGTCAAGGAGGAACTGCGGCTGAAATACCGCTATCTGGACCTGCGCCGCCCCGACGTGCAGGATAAGATCATCGCCCGGCATAAGATCGTGAAGATCGCCCGGGACTATTTCGACCAAAACGGTTTTATCGAGGTGGAAACCCCTATTTTGATCAAGTCCACTCCTGAAGGGGCGAGAGATTATCTGGTGCCCAGCCGGGTGTTTCCCGGCAGCTTTTTCGCCCTGCCCCAGTCCCCTCAGCTGTATAAACAGCTGACGATGCTGGCGGGCTTTGACCGGTATATGCAGATCGCCCGGTGCTTCCGGGATGAGGACCTGCGGGCCGACCGGCAGCCGGAATTTACCCAGATCGACCTGGAAATGTCCTTTATTGACGAGAATGATATTATGTCCGTGGCGGAGGGCTTTGTGAAAACCGTCTACAAACAGGTGCTGGATGTGGAAATCCAGACCCCCTTCCCCCGGATGACCTACGCCGAGGGCATGGAGCGGTTCGGCTCTGATAAGCCGGACCTGCGGTTCGGCTATGAGCTGAAAAATCTGACAGAGGTTCTGAGCGGCACCGAGTTCCGGGTATTCGCCGGAGCCATTTCCGCCGGCGGAAGCGTGCGGGGCATCAACGTGAAAGGCGGCGCCTGCTACACCAGAAAAGAGATCGACAAGCTGGCCGAGTGGGTCAAGGCTTACGGCGCCAAAGGCCTGGCCTGGACTAAGCTGAACCCGGATGGCACAGCCAGTTCCTCCTATGAGAAATTCCTGAAGGAGGAGGAAGCCGCCGGGGTACGGGCGGCGCTGGATGCGGAAAATGGCGACCTGCTGTTCCTCGTGGCCAGCGAAAAGCCTCAGGTGGTGTTCGATACCCTCGGCGCCCTGCGTTGTGAGTGCGCCAAACGTATGGGGGTCATCGACGAGAGCAAGCCCAACCTTTTGTGGATTACCGACTTCCCTCTGTTTGAGTACGACGAGGAGGAGGGCCGGTTTGTCGCTAAACACCACCCCTTCACCCACCCCAACGACGCGGACCTGGATCAGCTGGAAACCAATCCCGGCGCGGTGCGAGCCAGAGCCTACGATATGGTGCTCAACGGCAACGAGGTCGGCGGCGGTTCTATCCGGATCAACGATCCGGAACTGCAGCAGCGGATGTTCAAGGCCCTGGGCTTCACCCAGGAAGAAGCCCAGGAGCGGTTCGGCTTCTTGATCGACGCCTTCCGCTACGGCGCGCCGCCTCACGGAGGCATGGCCTTCGGCCTGGACCGGCTGGTCATGCTCATGCTTCACTGCGACAGCATCCGGGATGTGATCGCCTATCCCAAGGTGGCGAATTCCGGTGAGCTGATGACAGCTTCTCCGGCGCCGGTGGATCAAAAACAGCTGGACGAGCTGGGAATTTCCATTAAACAACAGGAGGATGCCAAAGAATGATCAGGAAAAAAGACGCGGGTACGGCGGGAGGCAAAGCCGTCGCTGAGTATACCCTGGAAAACGCAAACGGCATGACGATGACTTTTTATACCTACGGCGGCATTATCCATACCCTGCTGGTGAAAGACCGCCAGGGCGTCGCCCGGGATGTGGAACTGGGCTTTGATACCCTGGAAGAATATGTTAAAGCCGCCTGCTATTACGGCGCGCCTATCGGCCGCTACGCCAACCGGATCGGCGGGGCGAAATTCACCATGGATGGCAGGGAATATCATCTGACCGCCAACGAAAACGGCAATACCCTTCACGGCGGACAAGGGATCACCTTCCGGGTTTGGCAGGTGGCAAAGGAAGAGGACGGCGACGAGCCTTCGGTAACTCTGCGGGTAGAGAGTCCTGACGGGGAGGATGGTTTCCCGGGAAATTTGACTATGGAGATGACCTATACCCTGACCGCCGAAAACGGGGTGAAAATAGAGTATCGGGGCACTACGGATCAGAAAACCCCGGTGAACATGACCAACCACTCCTTCTTCAACCTTTCCGGTGAGGGGGATACCGCGCTGGACCATGTGCTTTGGCTGGACGCGGACTGCTATACTGTGGCGAACAAGGCCCTGCTCCCCACCGGAGAACTGGCCGCGGTCAAGGGAACCCCCTTTGATTTTACCTCTCCCAAAGCCATTGGCCAGGAAATCGGCGAGGACGTCCCGGCGCTGAAGGAAAACAACGGCTACGACCTGAACTACGTTGTCAACGGCTGGGATGGAACTATGAAACGAGTGGCCTCACTCTCCTCCCCTAAGACCGGAATCCAAATGGACGTGTATACCGATAAGCCGGGCGTACAGCTTTTCACCGCCAACGGCGAAGGCCCCCTGCCGGGCAAAGGCGGAAAAACCTATCCGGCACACGGCGCCGTGTGCCTGGAAACCCAGTTCTTCCCGGATACCCCCAACCATCCGGAGTTCCCCGGCGGATTCACTTCCCCCGGCGAAATGTACCATTACACCACCGAGTACCGGTTCCATCTGTAATACGGCGTTGGTACCGACTTTGTCGGCAGTCAGTAAGCGCTCAGCAAGGGCGAAAATCGTAAGATTTTTCGCCCTTTTGCTTTCACCGGTCTTTCGCCGGTCTTTCGCCGGACGGCCAAAGCCAGAATATGTTTGTATAATTTATAGAAAAATATCCAAATAGTATATAAATAATATCGCGCAGCAAAGGAAACCGGCAATAGAAGCTATAAAAAGACCCTTCCGGGCTCGCGTCTGCCGAGGCTTGTGGTCTGCCGAGGCTTGTGGTCTGCCGGGCTTGCGTTCTGCCGGGGCTCGCGTCTGCCGGGCTCGCGTCTGCCGAGGCTCGCGTCTGCCGAGGCGTACCGAAAAGAAATTGTCTATTTGTGAAACGGGAAAGGAGACTCCGAGAATGGAACAGGAAAGGACGGTCCGCCGTCAGTTTTTCAAATATGTGTCCCTGAACGTTTTGAGTATGACAGGGCTTTCCTGCTATATTTTGGCGGATACCTATTTCATTTCCGCCGGCGTGGGGAGCGACGGCATCGCCGCCCTGAATTTGGTACTGCCCGCCTACAGTCTGCTGAATGGCCTGGGATTGATGGTAGGTATGGGCGGCGCTACCCGGTACTCCATTCTGCGGGGAGAGGGCCGGAATAGGGAAGCGAATCAGGTATTTACCCACGCGGTAGGAATAGCCCTTCTGCTGGGGATTCTCTTCACGGCGGTAGGATTTCTATTTTCCTGGGAAATCGCCGGGGCTTTGGGCGCCTTTGGTCAGGTACGGGAGCTTGCCAGCGTTTACCTGCGGACCCTTCTCGCCTTTTCTCTGTTGTTCTTATTTAATAATCTGCTGGTGTGCTTTATCCGCAACGACGGACAGCCTAACCTATCTATGGCCGCTATGCTGGTAGGGTGCCTGAGCAACGTGGTGCTGGATTATGTCTTTATTTTTCCCCTTCGGATGGGAATGTTCGGTGCGGCTCTGGCTACCTGCGTGGCGCCGTGCGTTGGTATTTTCATCTCTTCTACCCACTTTATCCGGCGGAAAAATCATTTCCGTCTGGTCCGATGCCCTTTAAAAGCCAAACAAATCCGAGGAATCCTCAGCCTAGGCGTGTCCTCATTGATTACAGAGGTCTCTTCCGGCATCGTCATGCTGGTGTTCAATCAGATCATTTTGGCCCTGTCGGGCAATGTGGGGGTGGCGGCCTATGGGATCATCGCGAACCTGGCCCTGATTGTGGTCTCCATTTTCACCGGCGTGGCCCAGGGAATTCAGCCGATCGTCAGCCAAAGCTTCGGTGCCGGACAAATGAAACACGTGAAGCAGATTTTTCATTACGGCTTGGTCACGGCATTGGCCTTTGGCCTGCTGTTTTTAGGCCTCGGCTGGTTTTTTACCCAGCCGATTGTGGGCATCTTTAACCAGGAAAATAATCTGGAAATGGAACACCTGGCCCGTCAGGGCCTGCCCTTATATTTCCTTGGGTTCCCAATGATGGGGGTCAACATCCTGGCGTCGTCTTATTTAGCGTCCTTGTCCAAAGGCGGTCCGGCCTTTGCCCTCTCTATTCTGCGAGGCGCCGTAGCGGTGATTCCGACGGTGCTTCTGCTTTCTCGGATGTTTGGTCTTATCGGCGTATGGCTGGCCGTACCCTGCGCCGAGACCCTGACATTTCTGATCTTCCTGGGCATGCTGCCATTTTGCTTCCGGCATAAAAGTCCCGATGGGTAAAACTTCGGCACGGCCATAGAATCTCCACCAGGGAGAAAAAGAACCCATTAAGGAATTCCCGGAAAATAGGACAACAAGAGATGCAAATGAAAAGGGGTTCACTGAAAGGAAAAGCCTTTCCGCTGAGACCCGTCCGCCTGGGATATTATGAGGAAAACTCGCCGTGCGGACAAGCGCGGGACACTTCTTCTGAAAAACTGGAAAAGCCTCCGGGCGTTCCTGTAGGAGCCCTGGAGGCTTTTTTGCGACCCCCGCCGCCTTTATTTTCTCGCGGTCATGCGTTCCGCCGAGTATTTCTGCTTAGTGGCTAGACCGCCGCGTATATGCCGCTGGGCCTTGTTGATCTCTAAAACAGTTTTTACCCGTTTGTACAATTGGGGGTCCACATATTTTAAACGCTCTGCAACGTCCTTATGTACCGTACTTTTGCTGACGCCAAATTTTTTAGCGGCTTTCCGCACAGTGGCTTTGCTTTCGATAATATATTCCCCTAATTCGATGGCTCTTTCCTCAACAATGCCTTTCACCCTTTACCCTCCCTTTATGAATACGTTTGCTAATGTTTATGCAGGGATGAGAGGGATTATTATTATTCTGGGTGAAAACCTTTCCCTGACCGGAGATCGGACCGGACGGAAAAATCGCCGTTCATTGGGCATCAGGCATCGCCATCACGGATACCCAACGCGAAGGAAAGCCAGAACGCATGGTCACGAGGCCAAAACAGTTAGACGCCAGGCGGGCGTTCTTAAAAACACCGCCTGGGGGAACACCACCCCGACAGAGACGCCAGCGAAAGGCCGCCTGGGGGAACGCCGCCCAGCAAGAGGCGCCAGCGAAAGGCCGCCCGCGGGAGAACGCCGCCCCGACAGAGGCGCGATCTCTAAAAACGCCATCCAGGGGAACCCGCGGGGGAATACCGCCTGGGGAGTACCATGTAAAAATTAACTTTCCGGGAATTTTACCAAAGGGGAATTCCGGCGAAACGCTACCAGAGTCCCGAGGCGGGGCATACGGAGCGGCTGGGAAGGAAACAGCGCGGCGCGGAAGTCACGGCAAGCGCCTGGAAATCATCCGTCCCGGCGCGGGGGATCCTCATGCAACGTGAACTCCCAGGCGCAGCAGCACGTATCGTCTGTGATGTCCGGATAACAGCTCAACGCCCTGCAGGTGATCCGGTCGTCGATGGCTTTGGCGAACCCGCTATATTCAATAACGCCTACGGGCTTGCAGGGATGAAACGCCATTCCCTTCCGTTTTCTGGCGTTCTGTACCCGGCATTCCAGGGTTCGATAAGTCAGGGTGTTCCCTTTTAGGATGATTTCATCTTTGTTAATATTGGCGTAAAACCGAAGTTCCAGGGCCTTGGCTAATCCCTCGAGGCCGGGCCTTTCAGGCAGGCCCAAAAACGCTTTCAGCTTTTTCGCCTCAATGACCGTGAATCTGGACCAGGCATTGGCGTCGTGCTCCATCGCCTCATCCATCCCGGACTTTTGCTCTACCGATTGAAACCAAACGCCATCCATGGCCAGCCAGTTTTTGGAATAAAGCTCAATCAACTGGATAAGCTGTTCCCGGCTCAGCTTTTCCAAACATTCATTTTTCATCGCGGTCTCCTCTCCCAAGCGCCCGCCTTTTTCAGCGGACAGTAGGGCACCGTCCGGAAAAGGGCCTTTTCCGGACGGTGCCTTGTATCTCTGTGTTCTTTTTGAGCCGATAACGGCTTTTCCATAACGATTTCCTAAAAGCTCCTTTCCAGGACGAAAGGAGGTATCACCCTTAAGGCCGCCCTGGTCTTTTTTCGTCAGCTGTCGAACCGGCTGGGCTGATAGTTGCTTACCGCCGCGTCGTTCATGGTACAGTTGTACTCTGAGGTCTCTGTCTCGATACGCTCCTGGAATTCGTCCTGCTTCATGGCGGCCAGCACGCTCATTCTGCCATCGTCGGTGGACAGTTCATCCAGGTGATCCGCGATTTTTCCTTTATACAGGAAATAATAGGTGGTGCCCGACTTAATCGCCCGGGCTTCCCCCTCCTTCATCTCGTCGAAGGCGGTCTGCAAATCAGAGGAAAGAACTATGTTTTCCGTCAGAGTCACGCTGCCGTTTAACGGACTGCTCTCCAGACCCTCCGCCGTCTGATATTCAGAGGCTACCTCATCCGGAGTCTTGTCCCCGTCGCTGACCTGTTGCGCATACTCCTTAAACTGCTCCTCAATCTCCGCGATTTCATCGTCGCTTAGATTTGTGGTGTTCCCTTCATCATTGGTGGTAGTCAGACTTTTGGAAAAATACCGGTATTCCGAATAGCTATCGGTGAAAAACTTCTCCAAATCCTCATCGCTTACCGCTTCGGTGCCGTTCTCTCCGTAAATGGATTCAAATATTTTCAGATATTTGGCGTTATACAGGCTGTAAGCCTTTAAAAAGCTGTCTTTGGAAATGCCGTAACCCTCCAGAATAGTCTTCTGCTGCGCCCAGGCGGCGGTTCCCGTCTCTTCGGCTTCTTTTTGCTCTTCGGCGGTCCACTCGATCCCCTCAGCTTTCATTTTGGCGTCCAGGTACAGGATTTCCTTGGTTTTCAGGACCGCCTGATCCTGCATCCACTGAGTGACGCTTTTTCCGTCAATCTGCTGAGAATAAAAATCAGTGGAGCCAGAATCGGAACTAGAGCTGAGAGACTCCATCAACACCCGGGACTGGGCCTCCTGATAGGCGCTGTAAAGGTTATAGATATAAACTCCGGCCGACAGGGTCTGGGTATCGTCTTTGGCGCTCCAGCTATCATCGGCGCAGGCCGCTAAGCTGACAGTCATGGCGCCCGCTAGGAACACCGCGGCGGCCTTTTTGAAAAATCCGATTTTCATAGATCTGAATCCTCCTATATCGCGATTGGTTAAATACTGGCATATAGGTTAAATTATACACGTGTTTTCTTCATTTGTCCAGAATTTTTATCGCCTGCGCCCGGGGTTTACTCCGCCATACCAGGGAAAGGCCTTCTTTCGGGCGAGTGGAAAAACTTGGACCCAAGCCGAGGCAAACAGCGGCCGGCGGCCCGGCGGGATAAACAGTACCCCGGCAAACCCCGAGCCGGGGCAAACAGCGGCCGGCGGCCTGGCGGGGGCCTAACATCAAATCCGGTCCCGCATCCGCTTTTCCGGCGGAGGGCCGTTTAAAGGGTTCGCCGCGGCGCGCGGTGAACCCTTGGTCGGACTTCCTTGATTTGCGCCGCCCGCTGTTTCGCGGGGAACGCTGCTGTTTTTCTTCAATAGCATTATCGGCTTTTTGTGCCTCTGGCCCGCTGTTTCGCGGGGAACGCTGTCATTTTTATCACGGCAGGACCTTTGCAGGACCTTTGCGGTCTCCCGAGAGGCCGGCCTGACGTTACGATCCCGCCGCGGATCAGGCCTGAAACACCTGGCGCAGAGTATCCAGTGGGGAATCTCCGGGCTGAAGCTTTACGGAAATATAGGACTTTGCCCCGGCGTTGACCAGCACCCGTTTTTTGAAGGCGCCGATGAGCCTGCTGACAAATTCCATATCCAGTTTGCGCTGGTAAAGGAGCAGGGCGCCGGCGTTCTGTTTGATCTCGTAAATGCCCAGAGAGGCCGCCGTGTTTCGGATCAGGGCCACGTCGATCAGCCCCTTGACCGAGGCGGGAGGCTCTCCAAACCGATCGATGAGCTCATCCAGCACGTCCATAGCGTCGTCCTGACCGCGGATATCGGAGATCCTGCGGTAAATTTCCAGCCGCTGACTCAGGCTTTCGATGTAGCTTTCCGGGATATGGGCCTGCACCTGGACGTCTACCAGACACTCCAGCTCATAGGAGGAGGCTTCCTCGCCCTTTTCCTCGCTGACCGCCTCGCCCAGCAGGCGCAGATACATATCATAGCCAACGGTCTCCATATGGCCGTGCTGCTCGCCGCCCAGAATATTGCCGGCGCCCCGCAGTTCCAGATCCCGCATGGCGATTTTAAACCCGGAGCCGAACTCGGTAAATTCCCGGATGGCGGAAAGCCGCTTCTGGCTGATTTCGGAAAGGACCTTGTTCCGGGTAAAGGTCAGATAGGCGTAGGCCCGCCGGCTGCTGCGGCCCACCCGGCCCCGGATCTGGTGAAGCTGGGAAAGGCCCATGTGGTCGGCGTCCTCGATGATGATGGTATTCACGTTGGGAACATCCACGCCGGTTTCGATGATGGTGGTACACACCAGCACGTTGATCTCCTGTTCCATGACCCGGCGCCAAACCTCGGAAAGCTCGCCTTCCGGCATTTTGCCGTGGCCGAAGCCCACTTTGGCCTCGGGGATCTGGGCCTGGAGCCGGGCGGCCACCCGTTCGATAGATTCTACCTTATTATGCAGATAGTAAACCTGTCCGCCCCGGCGGAGCTCCCGGCGGATAGCGTCGTTGATGACGGCTTGGTCGTATTCCAGCACATAGGTCTGCACCGGATGCCTGTCCTGAGGGGCCTCCTCCAGGGAGGACATATCCCGGATCCCGGACAGGGCCATATTCAAGGTGCGGGGAATGGGGGTGGCGGAAAGGGTGAGCACATCCACATTTTTGGTGACGGATTTAAACCGTTCCTTCTGGGCCACGCCGAACCGCTGTTCCTCGTCGATGATCACCAGCCCCAGATCCCGGAACTGGACGTCCTTCTGGACCAGCCGGTGGGTGCCGATGACCATATCGATCTCTCCACGCTTGAGCTGCTTGAGGATCTCCGCCTGCTGCTTGGGCGTGCGAAACCGGGAAAGGATCTCCACCTTGATGGGGAAGCCCTCGAACCGCTGGGTAACGGTCTGGTAATGTTGCCAGGCCAGTATGGTGGTAGGCACCAGTAAGGCGCACTGCTTGGAATCGGTGACGCACTTGAAGGCCGCCCGCAGGGCCACCTCGGTTTTGCCGAAGCCCACGTCGCCGCACAGCAGCCGGTCCATGGGCTGCTCTCTTTCCATGTCGTCCTTGATCTCCTGGATGCACCGAAGCTGATCCTCAGTCTCCTCGTATTCAAAGCGGGACTCAAAATCCCGCTGCCAGCTGGTGTCCGGAGGAAACGCGTGGCCTTTCAGCTTCATCCGCTCAGCGTAAAGCTTGATCAGCTCTTTGGCGATGTCCTTGACCGCGCTGCGGACCCGGGCCTTGGTTTTCTGCCAGTCCTGGCCGCCCAGCCGGTTCAGGCGTACCTTGACCTCCTCTTTAGGACCGATATATTTGGAAACCATGTCAAGCTGGGTGACGGGCACATATAAAATATCCCCCTTGGCATAGCGCACTTTCAGATAGTCTTTGGTGACCCCCTGCATCTCCAGCTTGTGGATCCCCTCGAACACACCGATGCCGTGGGCCGAGTGGACTACGTAATCCCCGGGAGTCAGCTCGGAAAGGCTGTAAATTTCCTTGGCGTTTTTCTGCCGCTTTCTGGCCTTTTTCGGCGCCGCCGCGAAATGGCCGTGGGTGATCAGGGCGAAATTGGCGGCGGGATATTCCAGCCCCGCGGACAGGCTGCCAGGCAGCACCGTCACCCGGCCCAGGGCCAGGGTCTTGGCGTCCTGCCGGTACTCACAGGGGATGCCTAAATTTTGCAGGTCCTCGGCGGTGGCTTTGGCGGAACGCTCAGTGCCCCCCAGCACCACGATCCGCATTTTCGGGGACAAAATGGCGGTTAAGTCTTCCTGCAAAAGCTGCATGCCGCCGCCCCATACGGAAAGCTGCCGGGCGTTCAGGTTGATCAGGGAGGACAGAGGCGTGTCGTAGCTGCCCCGGACAAAGGTATCCAGGTAAACACAGTCTCTGGTCTCCATCTGTTTTTGGACATAGGCAAGGTCTCCGGAAAAAGTGTCCAGGCCCTTGCACAGGATCCCTTCCTCCAGATAGTCTTTCAGATCCTCGGTCCACTGCCAGGCCGTGGACCGAAGTCGGTCTTTGATTTTAATCGGCTCCGACTGGAACACCATGGCTTCCGGTTCCAGATAATCCAGCAGGGTGGCCGGAGATGGATAGAGCAGCGGCAGGAATTTATCCGCGCCGCCAGGACGTTTTCCCGCCAGAAGCTGGTCGGCATCCTGGGCCAGCGTCTCTTTGGCCTTGACCGCCGTTTTCCCCCGCAGCCCCCCGGCAAGCTTCTCTATTTTCTTCGCCAGGAGCCCCGGGTTGGCGATCAGCACCTCAGTGGACGGCGCCAGGGTGACTTCTTCCAGAGGGTCGTCGGTCCTGCGCTGGGTCTCGGGATCAAAATAGCACAGGGTGTCGATCTCATCCCCCCAGAACTCCACCCGGATAGGCGCGGCGGCGTCGGGGGTAAAAAAGTCCAGAATACCGCCCCGCACCGCGAACTGGCCCGGGCCCTCCACCTGCTGATACCGCTCATACCCTGAGGCGCTGAGCAGGGCCTCGATTTTTTCCAGAGGCGCTTCCTGGCCGGCCCGCAGAGTCAGCCGCTTCGCCCTTAACTCGTCCGGCGGGATGGTGTGTTGTAAAGCGGCGTCGATACAGGAGATCACCACCTGATAATCCCCCTCTAGCATTTTGGCCATCACCTGGAGCCGCTGATGCTCATATTCCCTGGACTGGCCCTCTGTGGCCCGGAAGTTGAAATCCCGGGCGGGATAGACCAGGGCGGAGGATCCCATAGAAGCCAGATCGTTGCAGAGCCGCTGACCCTCGCCTTCATCGGCGGCGATTACCAGGGCTTTCCGCCCGGTTCTGGCGCAGAGGGAGTGGATCAAATGGGCCTTATGGATCCCGGAAACCCCGGTGACCGCCGCCGGAGTGTGGTGATGTTCCACCGCCGACACTAGGGTCTCGTATTCAGTTACCCCGTCTAAAAGGGTGCTCAAAAATTTCATAGATTCTTTTCTCCTGTCTTCCGCTGTCTGCCGTCGGCGGGCTGAGGGCACTGGGCAAGGATGATTTTGCGACCGCCTTTCCGGCGTAAGCCAAGGTGAAACCTTCCTTTTCCCGGAAAAATTCGCCTCGCTTTTTCAACCGGACCTGCCAGGCTGCCGTTAAGAGTTGAATTGGTTCATGGCCTGGTCGATTTTTCCCTGGACCATAAGCTCCGCCGCCAGGGCGGCCTGCTTGGCCCCCTCATCCATAGCCTTCTGCTCTTCCTGGGTGAACCGGGACAGTACCCAGTCCGCCAGGTTATAGTCCGGCCGTGGCTTTTTGCCCACGCCCATTTTAATCCGGGGAAAGGTGTCCTTTCCCGACAGATATATGATGTTTTTGATTCCGTTATGTCCGCCGTCGCTGCCCTTGCGGCGAATCCGCAGTTTGCCCGGCTCCAGGGAAATGTCATCGAAAATCACGACGACCTTCTCCGGGGGAAGCTTATAAAACCGCATGGCTTCTGTCACCGCCTGGCCGCTCAGGTTCATAAAGGTTTGAGGTTTCATCAGAAGTACCCGGTGGCCTCCCAATAGGGCGTCGGCGCACAGGGATTTATATTTCAGCCGGTCGATCCTCACGCCGCAGTTGGCGGCGATTTGGTCCAGCACCAAAAAACCGGCGTTGTGCCGGGTGTTTTCATATTCTCTGCCCGGATTGCCCAAACCTACCACAAGGGCCTCTACCGGGCCTGTTGGCGTGGCGGGACGCAATCCTTCTAATTTTTTAAATAAATCGAACATTTTTACCTGTCCTCCTGGATTTTTCCGTTGTGCTGAAGCGAAAAAGATGATATCATAAAAACAAGAAAAAGGAAAGGGGTTTTGCGTTGTGGCCTGTGAACATCAAGCGGATTTTTATCTTCCGGTGCCGGTGATGGATGTGTTTAACTTTGTCGCCGCTCAAAAACAAATTTATAATTTGACGATGGCGGCGGTGGACCAGTCTAAGTTTAAAATTTTTTTCAAGCGCAGAGTAAACTGGCTCTCCTGGGGAGAGCATATTACCATTTCTTTTTATGATCCTCAGGACGGCGGCTGCCGGATCATTGTGGAATCGAAACCGGCTCTGGCCACCACCCTGATTGATTATGGTCAAAATAAAGAGAACTGTATTAAGGTCCGTCAGTTTATTTTGTCCTCTTTCAACCAGCCTTTAAACGGGCAGATCCGTTAAGGCAGCATATTTTCCTGCTTTTCTGCGGAACTGGCCGGGAAGGGATCTGTCTGGCCGACCAAATTGTCATCGGAAAGGCGGATCCGGGCAAAACTGGAAAACAGTAAACAGCACATTATGGCGGGATGGAAACTCCATCCCGCCTGTTTTATTGTCTAAGGAATCCTGCGGCAGCCCCCAAAAGGGAAAAACCGCCAGATATAGCCTGCGCAGGTGGTCACAGCGAAAGACCGGGCAGTCTCCCCCCAAGGAAAGTGCCGGCAGCCCCCAAAAGGGAAAGCCGCCAGATATAGCCTGCGCAGGTGGCCACAGCGAAATGCCGGGCAGTCTCCCCACAAGAGAAAGGCCGGCGGCCCCCAAAAGGGAAAAGCCGCCAGATATCGCCTGCGCAGGTGGTCCAGCGAAAGACCGGGCAGTCTCCCTCCAAGGAAAGTGCCGGCAGCCCCAAAAGGGAAAGCCGCCAGATATAGCCTGCGCAGGTGGCCACAGCGAAAGGCCGGGCAGTCTCCCCGCAAGGGAAAGGCCGGGCGGGGAGGTTTCCTTAGCTTTTGTTTTGCCGGATTTTCAGGAAATTACAGGAACATGGGCGAAACCGGTTTGTCCTCATAGATACGTTCAATGGCTTCGGCGAACAGGGGCGCTACGGAAAGGATGGTCATCTTGTCCAGCTTTCGTTCCCCGGTCACCGGTACGGTATCCAGCAGAATCAGCTCCTTGATCGGGCTGTTCTCGATCCGTTCGATGGCGGGGCCGGAAAGCACGCCGTGAGTCGCCGCCGCGGTAACCTCCAAGGCGCCGCCTTTTTCGATGATGGCGGCCGCGGCGTTGCACAGGGTGCCGGCGGTATCGATCATGTCGTCCACTAAAATGATTTTTTTGCCTTTTACGTCGCCGATGATATTCATGACTTCACACACATTGGCTTTTTGACGCCGCTTGTCAATAATCGCCAAAGGGCAGCCCAAGCGGGATGCGAAATTTCTGGCCCGGGTCACTGAGCCCAGGTCGGGAGAAACCACCACATAGTCCTCGTTGTCATTGCCGATGCGGCCTCTCAGGAAAGCGGCCAGGGTCGGCGCGCCTACCAGGTGATCCACCGGGATGTTGAAAAAGCCCTGGATCTGCGGCGCGTGGAGATCCATAGTCAGCACCCGGTCCGCGCCCGCCGTGGTGATCAGATCCGCTACCAGCTTGGCGGAGATCGGATCTCTGGCTTTCGCCTTCCGGTCCTGCCTGGCGTAGCCGAAATAGGGAATGACCGCCGTGATTCTGGCGGCGGAAGCCCGTTTCATAGCGTCGATCATGATCAGAAGCTCCATGATGTTGTTGTTCACCGGCGAACAGGTAGACTGGACGATAAAGCAGTCAGAGCCCCGGACCGACTCGAAAAGAGAGACCGCAATTTCTCCGTCGCTGAAGGTGCCTACCTCTGATTTTCCCAAAGGAAGGCCCAGACACTCGGCGATCCGTTTAGCGACCATTGGGTTGGAATTGGCTGTGAAAATTTTAATGTCTTTCCCATGAAAATTCAAAATAAATTCCCCCTCATCTTCCTCGTTCGTATCCATACCCGTCTGTGACGGTATCTGCCTGATTAGTACCCCTTTTGCCTGGCGATCTGGTTCAACGTTTCCAGCTGGGCGGCGTCATTGGCCCCCAGCACCGCATCGGCGCTTTCCGCCGGACAGGCGTCTGCCGCTTCCCCTCTTTCCAGCAGCAGCTTCACCGCGTCCGGCAGATAATATTCCCCCTGGGCGT
>CAUFXR010000059.1 GCA_959596515.1 uncultured Oscillospiraceae bacterium | reverse complement strand
CGGTGATCTCGTTATGTACCGGGCAATAGCCGTTCATCAGGTGGATGTTTTTTTCCGGCACAGCGGCGGCCACAAAGGATCCTAAATTTTTGTCAGGCAGAAATAAGATATCCTGATAAGGAAGTTTTCGCACAATGGATACGGCGGAGGATGAGGTAACGCAGACATCCGCCAAAGCCTTCAGCTCAGCGGTTGTGTTGACATAAGCGCAGATTCCGTGATCCGGATGGTCTTTCCGATACGCCTCCACCTCTTTGGGGTCGATCTGCTCCGCCATGGGACATCCGGCGTCGGGATGGGAAAGAATGACTTCCTTTTCTGGGGAAAGGATCTTTAAGGTTTCCGCCATGAATCGAACCCCGCACAAAAGCGCTCTGGGAGCTTCCAATTTTTCGGCCGCCTTGGCCAAGGCGAAAGAATCTCCGGTTAAATCAGCTACCGCTAAAACCTCGGGGGGCTGGTAGGTATGGGCCAGAATCAGAGTATTATTTTTTTTCTTTTCGCGTAAAACTTCGTCGATCAGCGCTTGGTTGTTCGGCAGCATAGTCGCCGTTACCCCTTTCAGTAGCGGGAAAATCTCCCGGTTTCCAGCAAATTGCCTTTATTTTCTCTATTTTACCATAAAACGATTCTAAAGAAAATAATTAATAAATTCTTAACAAAAGAATTTTGAAAGGAATTTTGAAAACAATACTTGATTTTTTTAGTGAAAACAGGTAAAATTTCTTTTGTGGTTTAAAGCGTCGATTAATCGATGCTTTAAAGCGATAAAGGAGGAAGGGCAATGAGTAAAGAAACGACAATATGGATTGTCATAGCGGTCTATGTTCTGTTTATGCTGGCGGTAGGAATTTTAAATTCCAAGAACAGCAAGGGTATGGCGGCGTTTACGGTAGGTGGCCGTAACGCGGGAGCGTGGATCTCCGCGCTGTCTTACGGCACAGCTTACTTTTCCGCGGTAATGTTTATCGGTTATTCCGGCAGCTCGGGATGGAGCTACGGATTGTGGTCAGGTCTGGTGGGACTTGGCAACGCGGTGTTTGGTTCCCTTTTGGCTTGGCTGGTGCTGGCGAAACGGACCAGGGAATGCACTAGAAGATTAAAGATCAAATCCATGCCGCAGTTGTTCGAGATGCGCTATAACAGCCAGGCAATGAAAATTTTCTCGGGTATCGTCATTTTTATTTTTCTGCTGCCCTACTCCGCCTCTGTGTATAAGGGACTGACCAGCGTTTGCTCCGTGCTGCTGAATATCGATGAGACGGTATGCATGATTTTGATCGCCGTAGGCTCTGCGGTGGTTTTGGTGCTGGGAGGCTATATGGCTACCCTAAAGGCGGACTTTGTCCAGGGCATTATCATGATGTTCGGCGTCAGCGTTCTGCTGGCCATGATCATCATCTGCCCTCAGGTAGGCGGTCTGCAAAACGGATTCCAGAATATGATGTCTTATATGGAACAAAACCAGATGGCCCCTATGTCTTCCCAAATGCTGGTTTCCTTGGTCGCCACCATTTTGATGACAAGTTTCGGTACCTGGGGACTGCCCCAGATGGTACATAAATATTACGGTATCCGGGATGACAAAGAGGTAAAGCGGGGTGTGATTATTTCCACCTTCTTCGCTCTGCTGGTGGCGGGAGGCGGCTATTTCATCGGCTCTTTCTCGCATCTGTTCTTCGGCAGCGAACTGCCTCAGGGAGGAAAGGACTACATTGTTCCGCAGATGCTGAATATGGCCGGCCTGCCCAATATCTTGATCGGTATTGTGTTGGTGCTGTTGATTTCCGCGTCGGTATCCACGCTTTCCAGCATTACGCTGACCGCCTGCTCCACCGTAACCATGGATTTGGTAAAGGCGAAGCTGAAACCCAATATGAAAGATAAAACCTTGGCGAAGCTGACCCGTATTTTCTGCCTGGTTTTTGTGGTAGGTTCTTATGTGGTGGCCAATTATCCCACTCCTATTTTGGAAATGATGTCCTATTCCTGGGGAATTATCTCCGGCTCTTTCCTGGCGCCTTACGCCGTGGCCCTGTATTGGAAGGGAATCAACAAAGCCGGCGCCTGGGCGGGAATGATCGGCGGATTTTTGACCGCCTTCGTGCCGGTGGCGATTTCCGGATTTAAAACCCCTGACGGCCCTCTGTACGCCTGTTTGGCCATGGTCGTCTCTCTGGCACTGTGTTTCCTAGTCAGTGTTATCGCTAAAAAGGCCGGATGGAAAAGTGGAAAGGCTAACGACTTTTTCTATACCGGCACCGCGGAAGAATGGCGCGCCAAGCACCACATTGTCAAAAATTGATCCGTCCTGTCCTGACAGGAAAAGGCAAGCTGTGCAAAAGCGCGGGCAGGATGCCCGCGCTTTTACCTTTGCGGTCGTGGAAAAATCCGAACGTGGGTAACTGAGGCCATAGTGCCTGTGAGATCCTGCGCTTTTGTCTTTGCGGAGGAGGAAAAGCCCGAACGTGGCTAACTGAGTCCACAGTGCCTGTGAGATCCTGCGCTTTTACCTTTGCGAGGCGGAAGGCCCGAATGTGGCTGACTGAGGCCACAGTGCCTGTGAGATCTTGCGCTTTTGCCTTTGCGGAGGCGAAAGGGCAAAAACGCCCGAGGCCTTTAAGGGTTCCTGATCCTGGACCGCTTGGAAGCGGGGTTCGGTTCACATCGCGATTTTTACTATCCCGCGAGATCGCCGCCCCGGATAAGCACGGAGCCATGGGCATAGCGCGACTCGAAAAGCCCGATAAAAATAGCCGGCGCTTTATGGCGAAAGAGAGCCCGGCGAAGACGCGGCGCAAAATTTACAATTACGGAGAAAAGCGGCCTTCCTTTGCCCGAAAGAAACCTTGGCCTGTCTGCGGTTTCTATTTGTCAAACAGATGGAATTATGGTATAATAACCTCACGCTGTAATGGGCGGCGAAAGCCGCCGGAGAGTGATACGGTATCTGACCATAAGCGAAAAAGCGAAAATGCTTTTCGTTTCAATCGCAGGCTGCGCCAGCCTGTTTTTTATGGTGAAATAAAATGGCGAATTTTAGGGAAAAAAGGCTTTGCTTGGAAAAGAAAAGGGAAGTGTTACGGTTGTTTTTTCAAAAAGACATTGAGACTATGAACCGCAGGGATTTGGAAGCCCTGCAATTGGAGCGCTTAAAGTACATTGTGGATTACTGCTACAATAATGTGCCGTTTTACCACGAGCGTCTGCAGCAGGCCGGCGTAACCGGCGATAAGATCAAAACCTTAAGTGATGTTCAGTATATCCCCTGCACCACGAAGGATGACATTCGGGATAATTATCCCTTCCAAATGCTGGCCCAGCCCATGAAGAAAATCGTCCGGATTCACGCTTCCTCCGGCACGACCGGAAAGCCCACTGTTGGGGTGTATACCCGTCGGGACATTGAGAACTGGTCCGATCAGGTAGCCCGTGTTGCGGTAGGCGGCGGCGCCACGGAAGGGGATATCATCCAGATCGCCTTTGGCTATGGTCTGTTCACCGGTGCTTTGGGCCTTCACTACGGCCTGGAAAAGTTGGGAGCCACGGTTATTCCGGCTTCCTCGGGGAATACGGCCAAGCAGCTGATGATGTTCCGGGATTTCGGCGTTACCGGCCTGGTGGCCACGCCTTCCTACGCCCTGTATCTGGGAGAAGCCATGAAGGAAGCGGGCTATCCGATGGATCAGTATCGGCTGCGGATCGGCCTGCTGGGTTCGGAAACCTGTACGCCGGAGATGCGGACCCAGATTGAGAATTCCATGGGGATCTTCGTGTCTGACAACTACGGTATGACGGAGCTGGGAGGACCTGGCGTGTCTGGCGAATGTGAGCTGCGGTGCGGGCTCCACTTCGCGGAGGATCATTTCCTGCCGGAGATCATCGATCCGGATACCATGGAGCAGAGGGCTCCGGGCGAAGCCGGAGAACTGGTGGTCACCACGCTGACACGTGAGGGAATGCCGGTGCTCAGATATCGGACCAAGGATATCACCAAACTGAATTATGAGCCCTGCGCCTGCGGCCGGACCCATGTCCGCATGGAAAAATGCATGGGACGTACCGACGATATGCTGATCATCAAGGGCGTTAACGTATTCCCGACCCAGATTGAAAGTGTACTGGTGGGCATGGAGAATGTAGGACCCCACTACCAGCTGGTGGTTCGCCGGAAGAACTTCATGGATAACCTGGAGGTTAAGGTAGAGCTGCTCAACGGCGATCTGCTGGAGAATTACCGGGCGCTGGAGGCTCTGCAAAAGAGTGTGCATGACCGGCTGAAAAGCGTGCTGGGCCTGGAAACCAGGGTGACCCTGGTAGAGCCTAAGAGTTTGGAACGGTTCCAGGGCAAGGCTAAGCGAATTCTGGATTTGCGAAACCAGCCGGAGGAATAAACCCGGTTTTACAAATTTGGCAAGAAAAGAAAATTGGAGGAGCTACATAGATGAGACAACTATTGCTGGGCAACGAGGCCGTTGCCAGGGGCTTGTATGAAGCAGGCGTCCGTTTTGTTTCCAGTTATCCTGGAACTCCCAGTACGGAGATTACGGAAAACGCCGCCAAGTATCAGGAGATTTCCTGTGAATGGGCGCCGAACGAGAAGGTAGCGGCGGAGGCCGCCATCGGCGCCAGTTTTGCCGGCGCCAGATCCTTCTGTGGCATGAAGCATGTGGGCCTGAATGTGGCCGCGGATCCCTTTTACACCATGAGCTATATCGGTGTTAACGGCGGTATGGTTCTCGGCGTAGCCGATGACCCTGGAATGCATTCCTCTCAGAATGAGCAGGACAGCCGCCGCCACGCTATCGGCGCTAAGGTTCCCATGCTGGAGCCGGCGGACTCTCAGGAGTGCAAGGATTTCACCAAGCTGGCTTACGCCCTTTCCGAGGAATTCGATACCCCGGTAGTGCTGCGGCTGACCACCAGAATCGCCCATTCCAGAAGCCTGGTGGAACTGTGCGACAGAGACGAAAGAGATCTAAAGCCCTATGAGAAAAATCCCGCGAAAAACGTTATGCTTCCGGCGTTTGCCCGGCCCAAGCACGTGAAGGTGGAGGAAAGAACCAAAAAGCTGATCCAGTGGGCGGAGACCGCGGAGATCAACCGTATGGAAATCAATGATCCCGTTATCGGCATTATCACTTCTGGAAACTCCTATCAATACGCCAAAGAGGCTATGGGAGACAACGCTTCCTACCTGAAGCTTGGTATGGTGAATCCCCTGCCGGTGGAGCTGATCAAAAAGTTCGCCGAAAAGGTGGAAAAGGTCTATGTCATCGAGGAACTGGACGACGTGATCGAGTCCCATTGCAAAAAGATCGGCGTGGATGTCATCGGCAAGGATCTCTTCCCCTTGTGCGGTGAGTTTAACCAAAGCCTGGTGCGCAGGCTGCTGACTGGAAAGGAACTGCCGGTTCAGGCCCTGGATACTGAGATCCCGGTGCGGCCTCCGGTAATGTGCTGTGGATGCCCTCACAGAGGTCTGTTCTACGCACTGAAGCGGGCGAAAGTCTATGTGTCCGGCGATATTGGATGCTATACTTTAGGGGCCAGCGCCCCGCTGGGTATGATGGATACCTGCGTCTGCATGGGCGCGTCGGTTTCCGCGCTCCACGGCTACAATAAGGTGCTGGGAGAAAAAAGCGAGAAAAAATCCGTGGCGGTCATCGGCGACTCCACGTTTATCCATTCCGGCATCACCGGCCTGATCGATATCGCCTATAATAACTCCAACTCTGTGGTTGTGGTTTTGGATAACTCCATCACCGGTATGACCGGCCATCAGGAAAACCCCACCACCGGAAAAAATATCTACGGCGATCCGGCGTCGGCGGTTTCCCTGGAAGCCCTGTGTAAGGCGGTGGGAATCGACCGGGTACGGGTGTGCGATCCCTATGACCTGAAGGAGACCCAAAAAGCCATCAACGAGGAACTGGCGGCGGACGGTCCCTCTGTGATTATTTCCAGAAGGCCCTGCGCCCTGCTGAAAACCGTGAAGCACAACCCGCCTTTGACGGTGGATAACGATAAATGCGTCGGATGTAAGGCGTGTATGGCCATCGGCTGCCCGGCGATTTCCCAGCGGGACGGCAAGGCGGTCATCGACAGAACCCAGTGTGTGGGATGCGGCGTGTGCGAGGGCCTGTGTCCGAAACAGGCCATTGTGAGCAAGGAGGCGAAAGCATGAGCGAAGTAAAAAGCGTTTTGATCGTGGGCGTAGGCGGCCAGGGAACCCTGCTTGCCAGCCGGCTGCTGGGCAACGCCATGGTGACGGCGGGCCACGACGTAAAGGTCTCCGAGGTTCACGGCATGAGCCAGCGGGGCGGTTCGGTGGAAACCTACGTCCGGTACGGGGAAAAGGTGTACTCCCCGGTGATCGAAAAGGGCGGCGCCGACTATATTTTGGCCTTTGAGCAATTAGAGGCCGCCAGATATCTGCCTTACCTGAAAAAGGGCGGAACCATTATCGTCAATACCCAGCGGATCGATCCCATGCCGGTGGTAGCGGGCAACGCGACCTATCCGGATGGACTGATCGAGAAACTTCAGGAAAAGGAAGCGAAAATCGCGGCGGTAGACGCCCTTTCCTTAGCGGAGCAGGCCGGCTCTTCCAAAGCGGTGAATGTGGTGCTTATCGGCGTAATGGCCAGGCATATGGAGCTGAGCAAGGCGGAATGGCTGAAAACCATCGAGGCGACAGTGCCCCCCAAGTTTATCGAGATGAATAAAAAGGCCTTTGAGCTGGGTTATGAGAAGTAAGCCACTGTGAGAGGTCTGGAAAAGAACGCGTTTTTTTCAGAGAGACTTTTATGGTCCGCTTTTCCGGAAAGAGGACCGAAAAAGAGAAAATTGGGTGCGACCTCTAGGTCAGTGCGGAAAAGTGCAATAAGTTCGGTGCGGCGTGGAAACCGCCCTTTTCCGGATAAAAGCCACCCCCACAGTCACATAAAATAAGAAGCCGGCGAGGATTTCATTTCGCTGGGTTCTGATTTTAGAAAAACAAGAGAAAACAGAAGAACAGGAAGTGGTAACCAATGCAGGATAACTATTTTGAGCCGGATCTTGAGACCGCTCCCCGAGAGGTATTGCACTGGATTCAGTCCCGCCGGCTGGTTAAAATGGTGGAGAACTGCTACAACAACGTGCCCCTTTACAAAAAGCGGTTCGACGAAATGGGCCTTTTGCCCGGAGATATCAAGTCTATCGACGATATCCATAAGTTGCCCTTTACCTACAAAACCGATTTGAGGGATAATTATCCCTTCGGCATGATCGCGGTACCGCGGGAGCAGCTGGTAAGAATTCACGCCTCTTCAGGCACCACCGGCAAGCAGACGGTGGTAGGGTATACGAAAAACGATATCGACGTATGGGCCAAAGGCGCGGCCAGAGCGCTGGTTGCCGCCGGCGCCACCAAGTCCGACTATATCCATGTTTCTTACGGCTATGGCCTGTTTACCGGCGGCTTAGGACTGCATTACGGCGCGGAGATGCTGGGCGCCACGGCGATCCCGGTATCCTCCGGCAATACCAAGCGTCAGGTGGATATCCTGCGGGACTACGGCTCTGATTTCCTGTGCTGCACGCCCTCTTATGCCATGTACATTGGCGAGACAGTGAGAGATATGGGCATCGATCCCAAAACCCTGAAGCTTCGGGGCGGTATTTTCGGCGCCGAGGCCTGGAGCGAGAATATGCGCCGGGAAATTGAAAAGATCCTGGATATCAAGGCCTATGATATTTATGGCTTGTCTGAGATCGCCGGTCCTGGCGTTTCTTTCGAGTGCGGCGAGCAAACAGGAATGCACATCAACGAGGATTTCTTCTATCCGGAGGTTATCGATCCGGAAACCGGGGAGCAGCTGCCTGACGGCGAATACGGCGAGCTGGTGTTCACCTGTATCGGCAAAGAGGCCCTGCCCCTGCTTCGCTACCGCACAAGAGATATCTGCAAGCTGAGCCACAAGCCCTGTTCCTGCGGAAGAACCCTGGTAAAAATGAGCAAACCTCGCGGACGTACCGACGATATGCTGATTATCCGGGGTATCAACGTGTTCCCGTCTCAGGTGGAGCATGTACTGCTGAGCCTGAATATGGAGCCTAACTATCAGATCATCGTGGATCGGAAAAACAACCTGGATACTATGGAAGTCCAGGTGGAGATGTCAGATCAGATGTTCTCTGATAAGGTGAGAAATCTGGAGGATGTGGAGCACAATATTGCTACCGCTCTCCAGTCCACTCTGAATATCGCAGCGAAAATCCGTCTGGTAGAGCCCAAGAGCCTGCCCCGTTCCGAGGGTAAGGCCAAGCGGGTGATCGACAAACGACATATCTAAAAAAAAGGAGGCAGCACTATGAAAATTCAACAGCTTTCCATTTTTGTAGAAAACAGAGAGGGACGTCTGGCCCAGATTACGGAAGTCCTGGCGGCTGCCCAGATCGATATCCGCGCGATTTCCGTGGCGGACACCAGTGATTTTGGAATCCTTCGGCTGATTGTGGATAATCCGGAAAAGGCGGTTAAGGCGCTGAAGGAAGCCGGAATGACGGTATCTCTTACCGACGTAATCGCTATTGGTATCAACGATAAGCCCGGCGAGTTTTCCAAGGCCATGCGCATTTTGGCGGATCACCATATCACGGTGGAGTATATGTACGCTTTCATCAGCCGGGATAAGGGAAAGGCATTTGTGATTATCCGGGTAGATAATGATGAAAAAGCCGTGGAGGCTCTGAGAGACGCAGGGGTTACCTTGCTGACCGCCGAAGAAATCCACGGGATGTAATTACAATTTAATTTATGCCGATGATGCGGAAATAAAGCCAAAGGCTGTTTCCTTTTTCCCGGTGAGATTTTCCGGAAGAAGGAACAGCCTTCTTTTTGTCTCCTCAACAAGAAAACCCGCCTTGCGGAAAAGCGGGAAGGAGGAGCAGATCCCTTTTTGTGCCGTGGATACGACGGTTGAAACGCTGTGCCACTGGGAAATAAAAAACGCGGGATTCACTTCCAAGGCGTGGTGAAATCAGAGAAAAAACGAGAAATCCCGCAGCGTCTCTCAAATTCTAGGGAGAATAATGATTTTCGGAATATGGTTTCAGACTTGCCGAAAAGCCGGAATTTATTCCATAGGGGAGATAGGATCAATTGATATTTCTGGATCAAGGAGATAAAAGTTCACCTTGGGATTGGGAAGAGCCCGGTTGGGGAAATGAAATTCAAAGAAAAAAGAACCTGTTCGATCATTTTTCTCAGACAGGTTCTTTTTCACGTGACAAAATAGGAATTCAGCTTCTCGTTTTATACGATTACCGTGGTAAAGATAACACCCAGCGCGGAACCGGCCAAAAGGAGGGCGAGAATAATAGCCAGGATTCGAATCCATATCACCCTTTTTTCCGTTTTTTTCTTTTTTGAGGGAGCGGGTCTGTTTTTCTTGTTTGCCATGGGGATAAGTCCTTTCTATCCTGAAACTGTAAAAGGAAAGAGAAAACAAGGGGCCTTTCCCTTTCCGAGATTTTGCAACAAAGACGAACTTCCCCGAAGCGGGGAACAGATCGCTTTTATTTTAACATATCCCGGGGAAAAAACAATGGATGAATTGTGAAAAGACGGATAAAATGATATACTAAATAAAAATACAGACCATTGCGCGTCGCTTCGATAGAATTGAGGACAGACTAGGCAAAAGGTCTGACGGAGACAGTGAGAGACAGGAGGTTAAGGAAATTGAAAGCCTTAGTGACAGGAGCGAGCGGAGGAATTGGCCGGGATATGGCCAGAATATTGAGCGCAATGGGATACGACCTGATCGTAGTAGCTCGCAGCAGGGATAAGCTGGAGGCATTGAAGCAAGAACTGAATACAGAGGTTCAGGTGATCCCTCTGGATTTGTCCAGGGAGCAGTCCTGCTTTGACTTATATCATCAGGTGAAGGATCAAGATATCGATGTGCTGATTAATAACGCGGGCTATGGAATGTATGGCAGATTTTGTGATACCGATCTGGAGCAGGAACTGAATATGCTTCGGCTGAACATTCAGGCGGTGCATATTCTAACCAAATTATTTCTGCGGGACTTCAAAAAGCGGAATAAAGGATACCTGATGAACGTATCCTCATCAGCGGCTTTCTTTGCCGGACCGCTTATGTCAAGCTATTACGCTTCCAAATCCTACGTGTTCCGCCTGACCGAGGCTGTTTACGAGGAGCTTCGCCGGGAGCGAAGCGATGTCGGTGTCAGTGTTTTGTGCCCCGGACCGGTAGATACTGGTTTTAATGACCGGGCGGGGGTAAGATTCAGCGTAAAGGGCTTAAACAGTTGTGAGGTAGCGGCTTACGCGCTGCGGAAAATGTTCCAGAAAAAGCTGCTTATCGTACCGGGCGCCTTGATGAAAGCGGCGAAATTTACCGGCAGATTGGCCCCGGAAAAGCTGATGCTGCGGTGCAGTTACCATATGCAGAACCGCAAAGGGGAGGATGAATCCCCGGTTAATGGAACCAAAGGAACAGCGGATGAGTAAACACGCCCTGAATTCAAAAAAACCATAAATTCAAGAAAGCGGTAAATTTAAGAAAATGACAATGGATCACTTGAATCGAAAAGCCGCTGTAAAAACAGCGGCTTTTCACTTATGTCTGCAGATGTATGGTGGAGATAAGATGAATCCCAGCGGTCTTAAGGCGCCTGCCGGTGATGGATTCGGCCAGGTTCCCATCAAGGCCGGCTGATGTTTGCCGCGCTTTGTTTTCCGCAGCTGGATTTCGGCTGTCAAAGTCATTAAAGTTTAATACTTTTTCCTTAAAATCCAATAGAAGGTAAGTGCGGCAAGGCAAAAGACCAGCAGCACGCATCCCAGGATCAGCAGCCAGACAGCCAGAGGCGCGGTGTTGAGGTGGCTGGTGACAAGAATAGTGGTGGGGCCATCAGTGCCCCCTATCAGCGCCACATTTTCATCCTCGGCGAAAGGCGACAAGAACCAGAAAGGAACATATTGCAAAGCCGTGCCTGTGAGAACCAAAAAGGCAGCCGATACCAGAAGGACAACTGCGGTGATTTTCAAACCTTTCTGCAAATGATACTGCCGTTGTGTTTCCGGATCAGAGCTGTTATCGTTAAATTCTTTGGCCACCAGCTCAGGGACTCCCTTTTGCCGCATAATTTCCTCAAAGGAAAGACCCTGCTCCTCCAAGGCTTCCATCTCCGTCATCAAATCATCCCGGATCCTCTTTTTCATGCGGTCAGTGACCAAAAGTTTTTTCAAAATGGAATTTACATATTGATTCTTGTTCATAAGTCCTCCTCAAGCAGATGATCGATTGCTTTTTTATAATTCTGCCAAAAGCTTTTTCTTTCCGTCAGAGCGGAAAGTCCCCGTTCGGTAATCCGATAGTATTTTTTTACCCGCCTGCCGCCGTCTGCCGCCAGCTCGCTTTCAACGAGATTTTCATCCTCCAGCCGGTATAAAATAGGATAGAGAGTGCCTTCCTTAGTCTCTTGAAAAAGACCGCCGCCTTCTTTTTGAAGCTGTAAAATCAGTTCATAGCCGTAGGAGCGCCTTCGGGCGATTAAGGCGAGAAGCACCATTTCTAAGGCGCCTTTCTTGAATTGCTGTTCTAGCTTTAGTTCCATAGTTGTTTTCCCCGCATCGCTTTTCATAAATGTTATATGCTTAGTATTACTATGCTTTGTATTGCTAATTATAAAAGACAATAAAACAGTTGTCAATAGAATTACCATAAAAAATCATGGAAAAATCATAGAAAAAAGGGACGGTCTCAAACCGTCCCTTTCGAAAAGACAAAGAGTGGAGAATAAGATAAGCTGTTAGGGCCTCTTCTAATCTCACATGCAAGGGGAAAAAGCGTACCGGGTCTAACCCGGACAGAAACTGGCGTTAATCCGATGATCCAGTGCTTATCATCTGCCGTCGCAACGTCACCATAAAGTAAAACTGCTGCCAGGTGAGATCGCCGCCAGGTGAAATTTTCGCTAAATGACAATGCTAAAAAGTGAGGCTGCCGCCGAGTAAGATTGCCGCCCAATAAAGTCACCGTGAAGTAAAGCTGCCGCCAAGTAAGGTCACCGTCAGGTGAAATCACCTAGAAAACAAGGTCGCCGCCAATCCGCGATTAAGGAATGACCACGTTAAATTCCTCCGAAGACCTCTTGAGACAGCCGGACAAAACAGAAGGAATGGTTTCATCGCCTTCTACCTTCAGCAATAGGTCTTGGCGGTCGGTGTCCTGATTGAGAATCGCGAACAGGCCAGAGGAAGTGGTGGTGATTTTGTTTTTACAAGTTTGATCCACAACACCGGGATAAACCAAAAGCACACTGTTTTTGAGCTGCACCGTATAGGTTTCGTCGTCATCGGTTAAGGTCAGAATAAAAGTGAATTCCTTGCCGTTTGCCAGATCCTTGTCCACCAGAGTTCCCATACAATCCAGAATGGCTTCGCCGGACATAAAGTGCTGGGCGCCTTGCCCGAAAGGATCCAGATCCACTTCTTGAGGATCCGCTCCTTCCCGCAGCTCTTTGGCGCCGGTTAGATAAGCGTTACGCCACAACACAGACTCGCACTGATATCCCAGTTGTTCCAGGGCATCCGCGCACAGATAGCGGGCCTGCTGATTATTAGGATCGGCCTGGATCAGGATATTGGTAATTTGGGCTACCCATTGATAATCTCCATTAGCGAAATCCTCCTCCGCCCGTTTTAAAACAGTGGCCACATCCCCTAGATATTCTACCAGCCGGCGGGCGGTCTCTGTTTCCGTCAGCGGATTTAAATCCACTGGGTTCAGGCTGGAAACGGTTTGATAGGACTGGTATACCGCACGAATGCTGTCGCCTAAAGAGGCGCAGTATTGACGCAAATACCAGCTTTGGGCAAGATCCTGCGGCAAAGTCAGAGATTGGACAATCTCCGACTCTGTGTAGCCTTGGTTCATCAAATGGAGAGTTTGGTCAAACACATACTGGTAGGCCGCCGCGAGATTGGAAAGATAGGTGCAGATCACGTCATTTCCCCAATGGGGCCAATTATGGGCCTCAATCACGATTTCCACTAAATCGCCGTAGAGAGCATAGGTTTCCGTCAGAAAATCCGCCCACTGGTCAGGTCGTGAGGCTTCTTCCCCGGTGACATCGTAAAGATCGTGAAGGATACCGCAGCAATTTTCGGAAAGCCAAAGGCATTTAGTGTCAGGAAAATATAGATTCATAGCCACGCTGCCGGTAGTATCCTCCGACAACTGAAACTGGATTTCTACGCCGTCGATCACCCGGGTCTCTCCCGTTTCCTGAATAAAATCGTTGGGAGCGAGATAGGTTGCCGTACCGCTTGTGGTGGTTGCGTCTTTGCCGATGAACAAGCTGCCCTGGGCGCCTGCCGGCAGAAGGCTTCCGGACAAATATTCCGCTTCCCTGCGGGAACTGTTCTCGGTAAACAGATTCTCCGTGCCCGCGGCATCCAAGAACCCCTGAGGCGCGATAATGGGGATCGATGTCGTGGCATCCTCCAGTAAAGCGCCTACGCCGCCGTAATGATTAACGGATGCGGCGGTGTAGATCACCGCCGAGATCGGCCGTTCCTCGATATCTTTTTCGATAAGCTCCAGAGCGGCTTTCATGGCCTCCGCATTGGACATGGGATCCACAATGATCCATCCGGTATCCCCGGCAATCAGGGTCAGATTAGTGACGTCGTAACCACGCACCTGAAAAATACGGTCATCCACCTGGAACAGCCCGTAATACCTGTTCATCTGTGCGTTGCTCCAAAGTCCGGGATGGACTGTGTCTGGAGAAGGCGTGTCCTCGGTGACGAAAGAAAAGGCCTTTTGGCTCCAAATCACGTTGCCCTCCTCGTTTTTGATTTCCAAAGCCTCGGGGGAATCCAGCAAACCTGTTGCCGCAGCGTTGATTTCATCCTTATTGTTGAAATCCAGCTGACGATAGACTTCCTCGTTTTTTTGCCGGGTGATTTCTGTGGCGCCCTTTTGCGTGGCGTCAAAATCGTCGGACGAAGGGGAACAACCTCCAAACCCAAAAGCGAGAACCAGAGCCAAAGCCCCGGCTATCATACGGTTATGTTTCATAAAAGTCTCCTTAACTGGGGAAGGCGCAAATCCGAAGGGATTTACGCCTTAGGAAATTCACAAAATGAAAGCCTACAGATACGGAAAAGGCAAAAGGGCGAAACCACGCCGCTTCTGCCAAGGAAAAGAAGAAGGCCAACTCTGAGGAAAGGATCCTGTGCCAACGAGTGGCCATCCCAAGTGAGAATAAAATAAACGCTCCAGCCCTACCGCAGGCAGACCGGAACTTCATACTCATCCGAGCGGTGCGTGATTCATGCAGACCGGACTTCATGCTCATCCGAGCGGCGCGTGATTGATGCAGACCGGAATTTCATGCTCACCCGAGCGGTGCGTGATTCATGCAGACCGGAACTTCATACTCATCCGAGCGGTGCGTGATTCATGCAGACGGATGCGGCTGGATATCGGTTACGCGGCGCTCAATCTCAGACTGTGCGGACACAACCCTGGCGCTCAGTTCGCTTCCAGACGATCTCCGAGCACTTCCTGAAACCGGGAAAGGATACCCGCCTTTTCATCCCGCAGGTGATAATAGTTTTGAGGCATATCATAACCGGGCATCGTGTTGCCTTCAATGAGCAGAGGCCCATCCTCAGCCATAGCGACATCCCAGCCCACATAGCCTACTTGGGGGACACGCTTTGCCGCATCAAATACCATTTCCACTGCCTGGGGATAAAAAGGAATCTGAAAGCCCACTAATTTGGTCTTGGTGAAGGGGTGAATTTCATAAAGCTCTCCGGTTTTATCGCAGAAGGCAGGCTTGAAGATTACGCCGTTTTCATCCACTGGGGCGTACATACCGCCGCTGGAGATATTATCCACCGCTTTGGTACCGTTCCCCATGCGCACCAGGGTATACATCAAATAGGGCTTTCCGTCGGCGAGAACCGTGACCATTCGAAGGGTGTTAATTGAGGTGGGACAAAGCAAATTCATTTTTTCGCATTGAACCACACATTCCTCTACCACGAACAGGTGATTTTCCTTTAGCTCCTGATAAAGGGCCCGGCAGGAAACCTCGCCCTGGTAGTCGGCGACGCTGATTTTTCTAGCGCCCACGCCACCGAAACCGTCGGTTTCTTTCACAAAGATTACCGAATGGCGCTGACAGAAATCTTGAAATTCCTCAAAGGATGCTTTCCGCAGGTCCAGAAAATCACGGTGGACAAACTCGCGGAATTTTTCATTGAATTGAAGCTTGTCCTCGAATAAGGAAAGATAGGCTTTGTCATTGGCCAATCGGCACACCCGCAGGTTATCCTGCATGGTCATGAAGGTTTTCCGCTTTTTGCCCCGGATATAAACCCATCCGAAGACCCGGTATTCCAGATAGCCTACACCGTAATGAAGGGCGCACCAAACCATATCGCATAAAATAAACAGACGGGAGACATGAGACTCCTCGTGAATTTTTTGGATCATCATCCACATGGCTTTTACGCTCATAGTTTGTACTCTGGCGAAAAATGTTTTGATCCTCTGCCACATATCGTTTTGTTCATCCTCACTTATCAAAGCCCGAATTTCACCGCTGGCCTGATTGCCGGCAACACGGAGTCGGTTTACACCGCTGAAAGAGCCAGGCCCTGTGTGTTTTTCGCGGAGACGCGAGGGAAAGTTCCCGCCGGAACATTAGTGGGACAACAAAAAATCAATGCCCTCAAAACCGCGTCTGGCCGCTCGAATTTAAAAAAGAGATTCTGCTTTTGTCAGAACCACTTCTTGTCGCAGAACAGTTTAACATAAATTTCCCGCTTTGACAACAGATTCCACCGGAGAGTCTCCGGAGAATTTTGATAATTAAGAAATTTTTAAAAAATACCAGGCCGCCTAAGCGCGGTGCCGCCCGGCTTCAAAAGAGTTCGGGGCCCATAGGCCGGCCGCCAGGCGATCTGGGATTTGATGGAGCGCGATAGATCACCAAACGCGGTGCCGCCCGGCTTCAAAAGAGTTCGGGGCCCATAGGCCGGCCGCCAGGCGATCTGGGGTTTGATAGAGCGCGATAGATCACCAAGCGCGGTGCCGCCTGGCTTCAAAAGAGTTCGGGGCCCATAGGCCGGCCGCCAGGCGATCTGGGGTTTGA
>CAUFXR010000058.1 GCA_959596515.1 uncultured Oscillospiraceae bacterium | reverse complement strand
TAGCCCTTGGCCAGCTTTAAAATCTTCTTTCTTCTTTTGCGTGTTGCTAACGCACCCTTTACACGTGCCATTCTATCTTACCTCCAAATAATGGTTATTTTTCGTTCCGGAAACAGGTTTTCCTTATTTATAAGGAACCAGACGCTTTACCTGGGCCACATTGGTCTTATCGGCTACAGTGGTCTTTCTCAGGCCTCTCTTGCGCTTGGTGGTCTTCTTATTCAGAATGTGGGACTTGTTAGCGTGGGCGCGGATTACTTTTCCATTTTTAGAAAGCTTGAAGCGCTTCTTTGCGCCGCTGTGAGTTTTAATCTTAGGCATGGTATTTGCTCCTCCTTAAATCATGTTACTTCTTCGGTTTCGGTGCAAGGAACATCAACATATTGCGTCCTTCCAGTTTAGCGGGTTTTTCGATATTAGCGAACTCAGCGCAAGAATCTGCGAATTTCCGCATAATCTCATAACCAAGTTCCGGATGTCCCATCTCTCGGCCGCGGAAACGAATAGATACTTTTACCTTATCCCCTTCGTTAATAAACCGCTTGGCATGCCCTAACTTGGTATTGAAATCATGAGTATCAATATTAAGAGAAAGCCTGATCTCTTTAATATCAACAATATGCTGATTTTTTCTGGCTTCCTTTTCCCGTTTGGCCTGCTCAAAGCGATATTTCCCGTAGTCCATAATCTTACAGACTGGCGGTTTCGCCATAGGGGAAATTTTAACCAGGTCAAGATTCCTTTCAGCCGCTTTATCCAGAGCCTCGCTAGCTGACATAATACCCAACTGAGAACCGTCCGTATCGATAACGCGAAGTTCCTTATCCCGGATCTCATCGTTGATCTGTAGTTCCTTGCTGCTGATGGTTACGCACCTCCAAAATAACAAATAATTGTGAAAAATACAAAGCGCGGACAGAATATTCCGTCCGCGCACAATACACCCAAAAATCTTTCCTAAGAAAAGGATTTTTCTGTATTGACCCGTGCCGGACGAAACCCCACAGGTGAGAACACACTGTTCTGCTTTGTTGTACTATAATACTTTATCAGACCCTTTCAGATTTGTCAAGAAAAAATTCAAGAAAAGGCGTCAAATCAAGCATCTGCATACTCAAAGGCATACGATGTACAAATACTGTTGACCGATTAGCTGTCGCGCACCGATATTCTTAATCAACCCGTATCGCTTTTCCCAAAGAGAAAGAATAAAGATACTGCTCCGTTACCTTAAGGCCGGTAGTCTGCTCCAGTGCCAGAGCGTAAAGGGCCAACTGCCGTTGATAGCGACTTTTAAGTTCCACTTCATCTTTTACATAATCGGTTTTATAGTCCACCAGAATCAGTCCGCCTTTTTCCTCGAACACACAGTCAACCGCTCCCTGGAGCACCACCGGCTCCTGACCGTTTTGTCCCGTCAGGTCTGGATTTACCTCTTTGGCCGCAAGCTCCACAGTAAAACGGATTTCCCGCCGGATACTTTCTGATTTTTCCATCCTCCGGTAAAGGTCACTTTGAAAGAACCGCTCTATTTTCCTCAAATTGACCGCTTCTGCCTGCTCCGAAGTCAAAAAACCTTTCTCCGACAGAAAGCGGAGTTGTCCTTCCGGACTCTGCTTTGCCAACTGGTAATCCGCAAACTGCATATACAGATGCAGAGCGGTACCCCGCTCCGCCGGGGTCATGGTTTGGCCTGACAAGAACGCTGGACGGGACATAGCGGCGTATTCCTTTTCACTTTCCCTGCCAGCCAGCTCAGAAGCTGCCACCTTCGCAGGAACGGATCTCAGCGCTTCACCGGGATAACTGAAGGAAAAACGCTTTCCCAGCAAAGTCATCAGCTCAGGATCTATTTGTACCTGATGATGATCTTCCCGATCTTTGCTCGCATCTTCCTGGTGTTCCAATACAGGATTGAAAAGAATTTTCCAATTTTCCCCTTCCGTCAGCATAACACCGGGAAGCACTCCCCCTTTCTCACGCAGCAGGCCGCCGCTCGGATGCCTCAGAGCGCAGGAAAGAATCCAGTCGGAAAAAGATCCGGCGCTTCTCACCACATAAGGAGAAATCCTTTTGCTTTCCGTCAACTGAGCTCCTAACTTTCCCAAGGTTTTTATCGGATCCTCCAGCGAAGTCAGCATCACCAGCTTTTCTTTGGCCCGGGTCATGGCCACATACAGCACCCGAAGCTCCTCGCTCATCCCGCCACGCTCGATTTCCAGAGATACCGCCTCTCTTGGCATTGTATCGTACTGAACCGTCATGGTCTCATCCCGAAGCTTCATTCCCAGTCCAAGAACCGGGTGCAGAAGGATATCGTCCCTGCGCTTATTGAACTGCCGGGCAGTGTTTGCCAAAATACATATGGGAAATTCCAATCCTTTGGATTTGTGAATGCTCATCACTCGGACCACATTGGCGCTTTCCGACAGCGCCGCCGCGGGCGCCAGGTCAGAGTCCTGCTCCTGAAGCCTGTCGATAAACCGGATAAACCCAGAAAGGCCCTGGTATCCGGAACCTTCATAATCCCGAGCGTATTTCATCAGCAACCGAAGATTATTCAGCCGCAAATCTCCCTGACGCATAGCTTGAACCATCGCCGGATATCCTGTGGCCTCGTAAAGGCGCTGAATCAGCCGGTCTGCTGGCAAAGTGGCCGCCAATCGCCGAAACGCTTCCGTTTGTTCCAAAAACGCCCGGCATCGGGCGCCTAAGGCGTTGGAAAGCCCAGCGGCATCTTTTAAGGCGAAATAAAAGGCGTCGCCTTTGCGGGCCATCCGGATCTGGGCCAGATCATCCGGAGAGAAGCCCCAGATAGGGCTGACAAGCACAGAGAGCAGAGGGATATCCTGCACCGGGTTGTCAAGCACCCGGAGATAGGATAGGGCCACGGACACCTCTGGCGTGCCGAAAAAGGTGCCCGCCGTGTCTGACCAGGCGGGGATCCCCATTTCCCGCAGCTTGGCAGCGTAAACGCCGCCATGGGCGTTGGCGTTACGAATCAGCACACAAAAATCCCGGTAGGTAACCGGACGCTGTTTTCCTTCAGCCTGCACCAGTTCTCCGTTTCGTATCATGGAAGCGATGAGGCTTCCAATGTATTCCGCCTCCAGGATATCCATATCCTCTCCTTTCGGAAGCGTCAGAATATGAAGTTCCGTATCCGCCTCATCCCGTTCCGGATAAGGGGCTCCAGGTGCCAGCTCTTCTTCCTTGGTGTATTCCATCTCGCCCATCTCCACGGACATAATCTGACGGAACACGAAGTTCACCCCGTCGGTAATTCCGTGCCGGCTGCGAAAATTTCTATCCAAGTTCACCTTGGAGGGATAGTTGTCCTTTTGCGGGTCATAGTCCGGATAACTAGCCTTTCGACGAAGAAAAATTTCCGGCATAGCCTGGCGGAAACGATAAATGCTCTGCTTTACGTCCCCTACCATAAAAAGATTCTGTTCATCCCGGCTGATGGCCCGGAAAATCATATCCTGGGCCTCGTTGGTGTCTTGGTACTCATCCACCATTACCTCGTCAAAGGTTTCCGATAAAAGTTTTGCATCCTCGGTTCGCTGCCACCCATCCTCGGTTTGCCGGACCAGAAGCCGCAGCGCCCAGTGCTCCAGGTCACCAAAGTCCGCCAAGCGCTTTTGTCTCTTCTTTTCCTCCAGCTTTTGAGAAAACAGCTTCACCGCGCCGAATAATTCGCCTACGATAGGCACCAGCCTACGGATATCCTGCCGGCATTTTTCCTGGTCCTCCTGAAATAAGGCCGACAGCTTTTTGAATACCCTCTTGACAGTATCCCGGCTGCCGGAAATCCGCAGCTTAAGAGGGTCATCTTGATAACCGCGCAAAGCCTTCAGCTTGGCAAAACTAAAATTCCGAATCCCAGTCGCGATGCGGTCCCAATCCTTGGAAACGATTCTGTCCCGCAGTTCATCCAGAGAGGACAAATCCTCTAAAAATGCTTCCCGATATGCCTCGGATATTTTTTCATCCTCCTCCATCGTGGATAAGGAGTTCTGGGTCAGGACCATCATATAGTCCACAGCGCTTTGGGCGTAATCCAAAACGGTTTTCCCCCACTGAGTCGCGCCAACCGGCAAATCCTCCCGGTACATGGCCTCTTTCTCATCCAGCCACCTCTCTGGAAAAGGATGGGATCGGATAAAATCATATAAAGTTTCCACGGTTTCCATCAACCGTCGGTCGTCCCTTCCAAAGCTGAAGGCGTCGGAAAGACTTTGAAAATTTTCATCCTCTTTCGCGTACAGTTCCTCCATGATCTCATCCATCGCCTCCTGGCGAAGCAAGGTCATTTCGGCGGAATCGGAAATTCGGAAATCAGGGGAAATATCCAGTTTATAAAAATTCTCCCGCACCAACTCATTGCAAAAGCTATGAATAGTGCTGATATGGGCCCGGTTCAGCAAGATCTGCTGTCTCTGAAGCTGCGCGTTCGCCGGGTCAGCTTGCAAAAGCTCTCCAATGGCGGCTGAAATTCTTTCTTTCATCTCAGCCGCGGCGGCATTGGTAAAGGTAACGATCAAGAGACGGTCGGCGTCGCAGGGCTTTTGAGGGTCTGTCAGCCGTTCGATCACCCGCTGTACTAGAACCGCCGTTTTTCCGCTGCCTGCCGCCGCCGAAACCAGCAAACTGCCGTTCCTCGCAGAGATGGCCCACCGCTGGCTTTCAGTCCAATTCCGTTTGCTCATAGGCCACCTCCTTTTTCTGTGTTTCCTCTTCAATCGCCGCCATTACCTGGTTTCGATCCAATTTCTCGATCAGTCTGCTCCTGCCCTCTGGTTCATGGCCGCACACCGAACCGTAAGGACAGTAGGCACAGGCGTCGTATTCTCCAGCAGCTGGTTCGGCATCCACATCCCCGCGGCGCAGGGAACACGCCATATCCACCACCAGCTTCTCCATCTTCTTGGTTAAAGCCCCTAGCTGGGCCAGATTCGCCACGCTGTCTAATTTGGCAGGCTCGCCATTTTTTAAAGCTACCGGAATAAACACACCCTGGGCCTGTTTTTCCATGCCAGTGATCACCTCAGGGTCATCCAGCACCAGACCGTTCATCCGAAGTTTTTTATCCTTTTCCTTTTCCAGCTTCTCGCTACTTTCTCCCCGCTGAGCGGAAACAGATGGTCTCGCCGCGGGAACATATAGGATCCCCGCCGGAAGGACACTGCCGTAACGGCTTTTTCCGTTTTTCCAAACCGTATCTAAATATAACAGCATCTGCATATTCAAACCGTACAACACATCGGAAAGCTTAAAATCCTTGCTGCCGGTTTTATAGTCCACCACACGTATGTATTTCCCAGAAGGTTTTTCCATTACATCTACCCGGTCGATCTTTCCCTCTACGGAAATCTGGCCTCCCCCCGGAATTTCCAGCATCAACGGTTCCAGCTCCTTACCCTTGCCGATAGTCAACTCGAAATCCGTTGGCACAAACTCGCTTTGTGACAACTCTCTGCCTAAATGAGAAAGAAGCATTTGAGCGGTATCCGCCAGACGAGAGATCAGATACCGGAACCGGGGAGATTTTTCTTCCCAGCCACCCAGGTTTGTTTCCACATAGCTGTCCAGGAGTCTGCGGATCTCTGCGAGTAATTCCTGCTTTTTCATCGACGCCAGAGATTCCCCGCTAAAAGTCCGAAGCATGTTTTCCAGAAGATAGTGCATCACGCTTCCGTATTCCAACGCGTCGAACACCGCAGGCTTTCTCTCTTTGGCGCCCAATCCGTACCGGCAAAAATACTGGAAGCGGCACAAATAATACTTTTCAATTTGAGAGGCGGAAACCCGCAAATTGGAACCGAACAGTTTTTGGGCATTTTCAGGATTTTGAAAAGCAATGGGCTCTTCCGAAGCCGCCCGGCTGACAGCCTCCAACCTGTCTTGATATTCGGACAGACCGCTAAAATAACCTTTTAGGGTATCTTCTTTTTCCGAAGGCTCACGCCACAATCTGGCGGTAAGCTCAAAAGCGGGCTTCGGCGACCAGATAAAGTCGGAGAACGGTTCCTGATAACGGTCTTTCACCGGACATTCCGGGAAAATTTTCCGTACTTCCCGCACCAAAGAAGACGGAGACTTTGCCCCGCCGGATAGATCAGAACTGGCGTAGGAGACGAATAATTTTTCCGAAGGGGAAACGGCTGCCATATAGGCGAGATACCGTTCCTCTACCGCCAGTTTCTCCAAAGAATCATATAAAGGCAGGCCCATGGAGATCATCAGCCGCCGCTCTGCATCGCTGAAAACACCGGCGGATACCGGCGTCCGGGGAAACTCTCCTTCCACGGCACCGATCAGAAACACTGCCCTGGGCGCCGCAGGTCTGGAACGATCTGCGCCGCCTACCGAAACTTCGTCCACTCCCTGGGGAATAAAAGCGATCTCCTCGCTTTGCACCACCAATTGAAACAATTCCGCCCACCGTCGGGGTGGTAACTGCTGTTCTTTCAGCACCAGAGCCATTTGATCCAAAATTTCCATCAGCATATCCCACAGACGAATTTGTTCCTGGGCCAGATTCCATTCTCCCAGCGCTTCTAATTCATCCGCCATACGCCGGATATTCTGGGCGGCATTGAGCCGCTCTAAAAGCCGGTAAACTCCATAGGCGATACCTTTTCCAGTTCCGGAACGCAAGCTTTCTTCCAACTGGGTCAGAGGCTCTATCACCGCTTTACGCAGACGGTTGAGTTCTTCCAGCTTTTTTTGATCCTCTTCTGTCATTTCCTGGGAAAAGCCCTTCGGATGCATGGTAAACGGCTCCAGCCATCTCTTTCCACTTAGATTCCACAAAAGTGTATAATTTTCCAGTGCGGCGATCTCTTCCGTCTGAAGGTCTGTCAACCCGGTCTTTAACAAACGAAAAACCTCATCGGAACGGTAGCCGCTCTGGACACATTCCAGCGCGCTGAGAACCAAAGTCATCAAAGGTTTCTCATCCAAAGCCTCCGGCTGATCCATAAAATAAGGGATATCGTAGCTTTCCAGTGCGGCGTCCAGAATTCCCCGGTAAGATTCAGTTTCTCTGGCGATTACGGTAATTTCCCGATAGCGGTAATTCTTTTCCTGAACCAGCTTTTGAATTTGACGGGCCACAAAATCCGCCTCCTCATAAATATCAGAGGCGTTATAAAGAGTGATATGCTTAGGGATCTCCCCGCTTTCTAACCGTTCCCTGCGGTAAAGGGCCTGTTCCAGAAGTTTCAATTCCCGATTTTGGAATCTCTGCCCATGGGTCAAACGAACCGGCGCCGCCAAGGGAATATGATAATCCTTGGCGATCTGTTTAAGCTGGCGCACGGTTTTCTTTACCGGGGAAAACAATCCCATACCATTGTCCTTCGCCGGGTCCTGATCCACACAGACAGAAACCACCGTTTCCTTCGCCTGGCGCAGAATCAGGGTCAAGACCTCCAGTTCCTGCACGGTAAATCCGGAAAAAGCGTCCACCATCACGGTATATCCATCGAAAAACGGAGTGGTTTCCAGAACGTTTTTCAGCCTGGTCAGGTCATCCAGGGGATCTATGTAGCTTTGTGAGACCAGCGCCTCATAGGCGGCCATCACCAAGCCGGTTTCCCGTACCTTTTTCTTTAGGTTTCCTTCCTCCATAGAATCGGCGGCAGTCTTTAGATCTTCCGGCCGGATTCCGCACATTTTAAACTCTTTCAGCGCTGACAGCATCAACTCTACCAATTCCCGAGAACCACTCTGCTTTTGATAAAGGACCAGCTCTTCTTTGACCTGGCTCAGGGCTAAACTCATTAAAATGTTTCTTCCGCTGTCATTCAGCCGCCTTCCCGCCAATCCGCCGGTCTGACGCATCACCAGATCTACCATTCGGGTAAAACTGGTAACCGTGATCCTGCCGGCTTCTTTCGGCCCCATTAGGCGAAGCATGGCCCGCTCGTTTTCAAATGAGTTCTGTTCCGGCACCAATAGCAGAAGTTTTTCTTCCCCCAGCCTCGCTTTTTCCATCAGCATATGCCGGATCGTTTCTGTTTTTCCGCTGCCCGAGGTCCCCTCAACAAATCGCAGCATTGCTCCACCTCCGCATTTTGTTTATATACGAATCAAAATCTTTTCGAGCTTTTTCACAAGCATATCAGCGAATATGCGCTATCAAGTATTTTATACCGGTTTCGCATCTTTAAATTTACCAGAAAAGCTTTATAGCCTGATTTATAAAAGTACGCTGGAAAGCTTATTAGAACCCAGCAGCCTGTCCGCGACTCACACTTACCATGATTTCAATAATAACATTGCAGTATTATTGGAACTTTCTCGAAAAGCCAGCGCTTTCCGAAAGTATATCGTTTTAGCACACATCCCAGCGTTCTTTAACATATCACCGGTACCGCCGCTTTTCGTTGCGCGAGCGCAAGATTATTATATCATATTCCCCTTAGGAAAAGCTATCGGTCCTGAAACCAATTTTTGACTTTCTCAAACAGTTCCACGGCGAAAAATTTCACCTGATATTTATCGCCGTTTTCTACTACTTCCATTTGGGACTCGCTGAGCACATCGGAAAGCTCCTGACTTTCTTCCGCCGCTGGCAGGCACATGGGCGGAAACATAACACACCACCAGTTGTGGCCCTCAGCCTCTCCGATGGTGATTCTCAGGGCGTCATAGTAACCGGCTGGCAAGGTGACAGTCTCATATTCCCTGGTATTAAAAAACATATTGGTAATTTCCGCTTTCACCGGATAATCGTATCCCTGGCGGTAGACTTCATTTTGAGCGATCTGGCGCAATTCCTGTAGATGATCTGCCGCTAAGTTTTCCGCGTCTTCCCTGGTCTGCGCGGTTTGAAACAAATCTTCGGAATATTCCAAAACCCGATCCCGAACCTTTAATTTCAGCGCCTGATCCTCTGCGGAGTCGGAATTAGCCAACACGTGAAACCGGAATACCCGATTCTCTATCGCCTCACATTGCCCGGAAAAGCCGGTCATAGTGAGAAGAAAACTGAGGACCAAACCCAAAAGCAGCGATTTTTCAAATACCGAAAAGTAATTTTTCTTTTGGACATGTATGGACTTTAACAAAGGTTTCAGTAAAGATTTCATCAAAAAAACCGCCCTTTCAAACATTTCTGTCTGAGTATGGACGGTTTTTTCCATTTTTATACAACTACTAATCCAGGATCTCACAGCCTTTTGTGACAGGACGGCATACAAACACCTGGTCACAATATTCCTCCAAAGAACGGGCGCAGTTTTCCGCTGTGCCCTTATCTTTAAAAATTCCAAAGACTGTCGGTCCGCTGCCGCTCATTCCCGCGTTTAAGGCGCCGCTTTCCAGCATCATCCGCTTAATCGAGGCTACCTCAGGCAGGTTTAAAACTTTCTCAAATTTATTATAAAGACAGTTTGCCACCTCTTCTATGTCGCCGTTGCAAACCGCTTCTACCGCGTCATCGGTTTCCGGACTTTCCCATAAGGGATGCTGATCCACCAGGGAGTAGGCTTTTTGAGTGGAAACAGAAATCTCCGGTTTGGACAGAACAATATAGCAATCCGGCAAATCCGGCAGAGGCGTCAAAATTGTGCCGATGCCCTCCGCGAGCATTGTGCCTCCAAAGATACAAAATGGCACATCCGCCCCAACTTTTTCTCCAATATCCGTCAGTTCCGCTTCTGAAAGACGGGTTTCAAACATATGGTCTAACGCCACAATAACCGCGGCTGCGTCGGCGCTTCCGCCTGCTAAGCCGGCTGCCATAGGAATCCGCTTTTTGATTTTGATACCAATGCACGGATTCTCTATTTTAGTGGCCGCGAAAAAAGCCTGCGCCGCCCGGTAAGCGGTATTGGCTTCTGCCAGCGGGACTTCTTCCCGGTTGCAGAACACTTGGATAGGACTGTCGGCGTCATCCCAAACTGTCACCGTGTCGCATACATCCACCGACTGCATTAGCATCTTTACCAGGTGATAGCCGTCGTTACGCCTGCCGATAATATCCAAAGTCAGATTAATCTTTGCCGGCGCGTTTACCGTCAGCTTCATTTTGCTCCCCCTTCATTTTGCAGAGAGGTGACAAAACGCTTCATCCGTTCCAGCGCCTCAGAAAGATGCTTTAAGGAATAAGAATAGCTGACTCGGATAAATCCTTCTCCGCACTCGCCAAAAGCAGTGCCCGGCACAACCGCCACCCGCTCAGAGTAAATCAGACGCTCACAAAATTCCTCAGAAGAAAGGCCAGTGCTCTTAATGCATGGGAATACGTAAAACGCGCCCTCCGGCTCAAAACAGGATAAACCCATTCCCCGCAGGCCGTCTACTAACAATCTGCGGCGCATATCATATTGACGGCGCATATATTCAATATCCTCATCGCCGTTTTTCAGGGCCTCAATCGCCGCATACTGCGCCGTGGTAGGTGCACTCATAATGGCATACTGATGCAGTTTGGTCATTTGACCGATGATAGGCCCTGGACCCAAAGCGTAGCCGAGCCGCCATCCGGTCATTGCGTAAGCCTTAGAAAAGCCGCTGATTACCACGGTACGCTCCTTCATATCCTGAATCTCTGCAAAAGAGACATGAGGCTCACTGCCATAGGTCAGCTCCCCGTAAATCTCGTCGGAAAGGACGAATAGATTGTATTCACGGACGATTTTTGCCACCTTTTCCAAATCCTGCCGGCGCATCACACCACCGGTGGGATTATTAGGATAAGGCAAAATCAACATTTTTGTTTTCGGGGTGATATGAGAAAGCAATTCCTCAGGCGTTAAGCGAAAGCTGTTTTCCTCCTTAGTCTCTATAATCACTGGCACTCCCTGAGCCATCTGTACCATGGGCTCATAGCACACAAAGCAGGGCTGAGGAATCAACACCTCATCCCCTGGGGCGATAATGGTACGGATCGCCAGATCGATAGCCTCGCTGCCTCCTACCGTCACCAAAACGTCAGAGGAGGCCTCATAGGAAACATGAAAACGCCGCTGGAAATAATTGCAGATTTCCTGCCGCAACTCAGCAAATCCTCGGTTCGGGGTATACCAGGTTCTTCCTTTTTCCAATGACTCAATACCCGCTTGGCGGACATGCCATGGCGTGGAAAAATCCGGCTCGCCAATAGAAAGGGAGATCACGTGGTCCATTTCATTAGCGATATCAAAAAAACGGCGGATGCCAGAAGGCTTTACCTTTTGGATCCGATCATTCATAAACTGCTGATAATCGATCACAGCCACATATCCCCTCTTTCGTCAACATCACCGTCATCACAGAGGATCATACCGGAATCCTTATATCTGGTCAGCACAAAATGAGTGGCTGTGGAAATGACGGAATCCAAAGTGGACAAACGCTTCGCCACAAACATGGCGATGTCCTGAATGGTGGCCGCCCGAACGATCACAGCGAAATCGTAGGCGCCCGCCATTAAATAAACGCTCTCCACCTCGTCGAAAGCCATCACTCGTTTGGCAATCTCATCAAAGCCGGTTTCTTTTTTTGGGGTCACTTTCAGCTCAATAATCGCGGAAGCCGACTTTACCGGCGCCTTGTCCCAATCAATCAGCGCCTTATATCCCTTGATGACGCCGCTTTCCTCATAACCTTTGATCGTCGCCGCTACTTCCGCTTCTGTTTTATTCAGCATCACGGCCAACTGCGCCGCGGTAAGACGGGCATTCTCACTGAGAAGGGTAAGCAAATCATTCATCTTGGTATCATTCCTTTCAAATTGATGTTCCATAAAATAGACTAATCATCGGTCAAAATACATTATCCGGCTGATAATTAGCCTATATTATACTCCTTTTCCTCTTTTTTGTCTACTCAATCGGTACCATTCGGGGCTCACGCTTAGAATAAATCGTGTAATGCCGGAAGCCAATTTTATAGATCATATCCATAGCTTTCTCGATACCGGCAGACACATCCGCCCAGCGGTGGGCGTCTGAACCCAGCGTCACATAAGTCCCTCCCAGCTCATAAAATCGGCGGACAATCTCAGCGCTAGGCAGTGTGTCGCCGATCTGCTGGCGAAGGCCTGAAGTATTTACCTCCAGAGCCTTTTTCTTTTTAACCAATTCCAGCAAAATGGCGTCGATCTTTTCCCGATGTCCGGAAAGCTCCACCTTGAGTCCCGGCTGAGCCAGCATATAACGCAGCGGATAGGTCAAATGGGCCAGAGAATCAAACTGTCCCCACTTCGCTACCTGGAGCATATGGTCAAAATAATCACTGAGCAGGGAATCCACGTTCTCGTTGGTATAATTCAAGTAATAAAAATCTTTCTGACCCGGCAAATTATGTACCGACGCCAACACAAAATCAAAAGTGCCGGCCGACAAAGCCTCCTGCGTCGCTTTCGGATCAGTAATCGGCTGCCCCAACTCGATGCCGGCGTATACCTGAAGCCTACCGTAAAACACCGTTCTGGCTTTTCTCGTCTCAAAAAAGGATTGAACTACGGAACGGTCAAAGCTTTCTTTATAATAAATATCACATTCACAATGGTCGGTAACAGCGATGGAATAAAGGCCTAAGGCAGAGGCTCTCTCGCAAATCATCATTACCGGGTCGGTCCCGTCGAAAGAACAGTCGGAATGAACATGGCTGTCAGAAATATAGTGGTAACGCATCAAATTTCCTCCGTTTTTTATGGTTAGATATCTCAGAACGGCGGCGCATCCACGCCAGCACGTCTTGCTGTCTGTTCTGTCACAATTTATCTCAAAGGGGCAACAGCGTTAACGAGCCGAATTGCTTCTCATGGTTGCGGCAACGTAACATATTTATTATAACACAGGCCATTTAGAATGCCTAGATTCCTTTCTGAAAGGAATCTACCTGATTTTTTTAAAAATCTGTATTATTTAGTGAAATCAGATTAAACAGATGTTAAACCTGACCCTGGTCATGGGTTTGTGCTTGACAGTACAATGGTTTCCGGTCATAATAAAAAGGATTACAATATGGAAACTATGATATATTCGGGAGGTACGCTTCATGAGAGCGGTAATTACGGTAATCGGAAAAGATATGGTGGGTATTTTGGCGAAAGTCTCAGCGGTTTGCGCGAAAGAAAATGTAAATGTCACCGAGGTAACCCAATCGATTCTGCAGGATCTTTTCGCCATGATCATGCTGGTGGATTTGGAAAAGGCCACAGTTCCTTTTAACGAGCTGGTGGATCAGATGACCGCCTTAGGCGAGCAGGAAGGCTTAAAAATCCACGTCATGCACGAGGATATTTTCAACTCCATGCACAGAATTTAAAACGGGAAAGGAACGGCTTACTGTTATGATGAATACCCGCGATATCTTGGAAACCATCACCATGATCGATGATGAAAACCTGGACGTACGTACCATTACCATGGGAATTTCCCTGCTGGACTGCATTGGCGGCGACATGGAAAGCACCTGTGATCATATTTACGACAAAATCTGTCGTTATGCCGGCGACCTGGTGAAAACCGGAGAGGATATCAGCAAAGAGTATGGGATCCCCATCATCCACAAGCGGATCTCGGTGACCCCTATCTCTTTAATCGCCGCCGCCCATCAAGCACAAAACCCGGTAAAGCTAGCGAAAGCATTGGAAAAGGCAGCCCAAAGCACCGGTGTCAATTTTCTAGGCGGATATTCCGCCCTGGTACAGAAAGGCTTTGGCCCCGGTGACTATGCCCTGATCGAAAGTATTCCTGAAGCCCTGGATGTGACAGAACACGTATGCTCTTCCGTAAACATCGGCTCCACAAAGGCTGGTATCAATATGGACGCAGTGGAAAAAATGGGAAAAATCATTCGGGAAACCGCGGAACGCACCGCCGATCGGGACTGCATCGGCGCGGCCAAGCTGGTAGTATTTTGCAACGCCCCTGAGGATAATCCCTTTATGGCAGGCGCCTTTCACGGTGTGGGAGAGCCAGACTGTGTGGTCAATGTAGGGGTTTCCGGCCCCGGTGTAGTGCGGGCCGCCCTGGCGAAAGCCGGCACGGACTGCGATATTACGGAAATCGCTAACATTGTGAAAAAAACAGCCTTTAAGATCACCCGCATGGGCCAGCTAGTCGCTCAGGAAGCTTCCCGCAGGCTCTGCGTTCCCTATGGTATTATCGACCTTTCTTTGGCTCCTACTCCCGCTATTGGCGACTCTGTGGCGTATATTCTGGAGGAAATGGGCCTGGAAACCTGTGGTGCCCACGGCACTACCGCCTGTCTGGCTCTGCTCAACGACGCCGTAAAAAAAGGCGGCGTGATGGCTTCATCTCACGTAGGTGGCCTTTCCGGCGCTTTTATCCCGGTCACCGAAGACGCGGGAATGATCCACGCCGCGCGGACCGGTGCCCTGAGCCTGACCAAGTTGGAGGCGATGACCGCCGTTTGCTCTGTGGGCCTGGATATGATCGCCATCCCCGGGGATACTTCTTCTGAGATCATCTCGGGAATTATCGCTGATGAAGCGGCCATCGGCATGGTCAACTCCAAAACCACCGCTGTAAGAGTGATTCCCGCCATCGGTAAAAAGGCCGGCGACGAATTAAGTTTTGGTGGACTGCTTGGTGAAGGCCCGGTAATGGATGTCAACCCTCACTCTCCCGCTAAGTTCATTCACCGAGGCGGACGGATTCCCGCTCCTTTGCAAAGCTTAAAAAATTAATGTTGCTTGTCAAATATTATTGACCCGGGTGATTATTTTATAGCATCTTTACAAAAATTTATTTATCCGCTTGAACCATTTGACTTTTGGGACTATAATCTGAGTAAGTAAAACGATAATATTGGAAAAAACGCGCAATGAAGCGCAGGGAATTCTATTTGGGATAGTTCCCTGCGCTGTCCTTTTAGGAGGTGCTTTTGCCATGCAAGATATGATTAAGAAAATCGTTGATATGGACGAAAAAGCCCAGGAGATTACGGAAGAAGCCAAACGCAGCAAAGCCCTTTCCGCCCAGGAGATAGCGGAGAAAAAAGAACAGCTTCGTGAAAACTATTTGGCTAGGGCCAGAAAGCGGATTGAGTTAAATCGGATCCAGGAAAAAGACCAGGCCCGCCAAGTTCTGGTGGATGCCGAAAAAAAGTATGAGACCCAATCGCTTAAAATGCAGGAGCTTTACCGCCAACAGGGCAGCAATTGGGTAGATGCTATTGTAGGCCGTGTGATTGGAGAGTGATCGCATGCTTTCCTCTCTATCTTCTAATGTCGTGCTGGCCAAAGCCCGCGCGAAATACGGCAAGCAGCTGAAAGGAGCTGACTACCACAACCTCCTAGAATGCAAATCCGTAACCGAGGTCGCGGCCTATCTGAAGGCCAATACCGATTATCACGACGTACTTACCGGTATCAATGAATACGATATTCATCGGGGACAGCTGGAAGTTCTAATTAAGCAAAAACTGTTTTATAATTTAAGTTCTTTTGTACGTTATGAATTATCCGTAGGCGAACAGTTGGCCGATTACGTGATTGCCAGAGCGGAAATCGAGGAAATTCTGGATGCCCTTATGCTGATGTCCGCTGGACGTCAGGAGGAATATTCCCAGTCTGCTCCTCTATATCTCGCCAAGCACACCAAAATCCATATGGAGAAATTCTCCAGCATACAATCCTATGGCGAGTTTCTGGACGCCTTGGGTAGTTCGGTGTATTACCGGTTGCTGGCCCCCTTTGAGCCGAAACCCGGAGAACCAATCGATGTTTTCGCCATTGAGAACCAGCTTTACGCCTATCTTTTTTCCCATGTTCAGGAAATCATTGATCATCACGTCAAAGGGAAAACACAAAAAGAAGTCAAGGAGATGTTCCAAGGCTATATTGATCTGGAAAATTACGCTCGGATCATCCGCATGAAAAAAAGGTTTCGGGCCCAGCCGGAGTTTATTGAAAAAAATCTTCTTCCTTTCGGCTCTTTAAAATCTAAACAGTTGAATGCCTTGATCCATGCGGAAACCGCCAATCAGGCCGCCGCTGTGTTCCGTAACACCTCTCGTGGAAAAAAGGTCGCCAATGTGGAATATAATTTCGTGGATGAACTGGCCCAAAGAATGAAATTCATTTCTGGCAAGCACTATATTCATTTTTCTTCCCATCCTCCAGTAGTGCTTCTTTCCTATATTTTTCTAGCTGATACCGAAGTTCACAACATTACCACCATCGTGGAAGGTATCCGGTATCAGGTCCCTGTAGATGATATTAAAAAGTTGCTGATCCTTCCCGCCGAAAACGCGGGATGAACAGTGAGAGAGGAGTAGAGCGCCGTGGCTGTTTCTAAAGTTAAAATTGCCAGCATTATCGGCGTCACCGACAAGCTGGACGATGTCATCCGTCTTTGCGGTCAAACCCAGTATTTCCATC
>CAUFXR010000057.1 GCA_959596515.1 uncultured Oscillospiraceae bacterium | reverse complement strand
CATTGTACCAGAAGGGCTGACGGGTCTTCAATTTTCATTTAACTTTACAGTCCGTCTTTTTTTGTGAGGAGGATTTTTTATGAAGCAGACAAAAAGCCTGGTGACCTCTGGAATGTGCGTGGCTTTGTCGATCGTTCTGCCTATGGCATTTCATATGATTCCGGATGCTGGAAAGATTTTTTTGCCTATGCATATTCCGGTGCTGCTGTGCGGCCTGCTGTGCGGTCCGGTATATGGCTTGGGATGTGGTATTTTGGCACCGCTGCTTTCCCATCTCATTACGGGAATGCCGCCAACCGCTATGCTACCTAGCATGCTTTGTGAGCTGGCGGCGTACGGCCTTCTGTCCGGTATTCTGATTCGGTTGATTCGGACGAGGCGAAATCTGTTGAACCTTTATACTGCGCTGATCGGCGCAATGATTTGCGGAAGACTGATTAACGGTGCTCTAAACGCTCTGATTTTTAACGCCGGCAGCTATACTATGGAAATGTGGCTGACCGCTTCTTTTCTGCAAGCGATCCCAGGTATCGTCATCCAGCTTGCGCTGATTCCTTTCCTGGTGTTGGCGCTCCAAAAAGCGAGATTGGTGGACCCCACGGGGATTCCGAGCGTGTGAGCTCCTTTTGGTACGAAATAACGGCAAAATGGCGAAGTTATCGGCCAACTTTAGCAGCGTTTACAGCCGCTTATGGATTTTTTATCGTCTCTGGCTGTGAAGCATTTGCTAGACCGGAACAAACTTGTCAAGAAATATTGATCGGCCCAAAGACTAATGTCAGATTGTTAGCGGCGGAGCGACAGCCTATTTTATGGAAGGCTAACGCCGCTACCCTTTCACGAGAAAAACCATTAAAGGGACCTGCCCCTTTAATGATTTTTCTTTTTTACCGGAAGTTTTTTGATATCCGAAAATGTTTAAAGGGGAAGTGCCATTTCTGCAGCCGGAGAAGGAAAACCGGTCTTGTTATGGCAATTCATTTAGGCGCGGGAAAGCACCGGCCGGACGTAGTCTAAAAACAGTAAATTAGGGCTGTATATATTCCATTGAAAATTTCCTTGAAACGTTGAGAATTTGCCTGGAATATAGTTCGATAAGAAATCTAATTTCGTGCAAGAAATAAAATTTTATATTTTCTAGAAAAAAGCTTGACTTTATGAAATATTGTTTTATAATAGGGAAGTGTAAAAAGGAATTTGGCCAAAAATAAGTGGTTAAAGAGATTTTAGCTAAGTGTTAGAGAAATATTATTTCTTTAATCGCTTGAAAGTTGCAAAAAGGGAAGAAATCATATTTTTGGCCAGAGCTTTTTACCATAAGCGGCATCCTGTATCAGGATGCTCAATGATATCATTTCAATTATTTTGGAGGTTGGTTTCAAATGTTAATGAACATGAAGGATCTGCTGGCGGTTGCCAATGAGCACAAGTTCGCGGTACCGGCGTTTAATATCAGCGACTATTCTATGCTGAACGGTATCTTCGAGGCCTGTGAGGAAAAGCAGGCTCCTGTGATCATTGCGATTCATCCCGACGAGTTAAAGCATACCGGTACGGAAATTGTAAAGGCCATCACCGAAAAGGCTTATAAAGCAACGATTCCGGTTTGTATCCATTTGGACCACGGCTCTACTTTCGAACAGGTTATGCTGGCCATTCAAAGCGGCTTTACTTCTGTTATGATCGATGGTTCCAGCCTCTCTTTTGAAGATAATATCGCTATTTGTAAAAAGGTTGCCGAAGCCGCTCATGCCGTTAACGTTTCCGTGGAGGGCGAGCTGGGCACCATTGGTTCTACCGATGCACAGGCTGAGGCGGGTGCCAACACGATCATTTATACCGATCCTGACGCCGCTGTAAAATTTGTAGAGGCTACCGGTGTGGATACTTTGGCAATCGCTATTGGTACTTCCCATGGCATTTATCCCAAGGGCATGAAGCCGGAATTGAAGCTGGATCTTCTGAAAGTTATCAAGAGCAAAGTTTCTATTCCGCTGGTTCTCCACGGCGGTTCTAACAACCCTGATGCTGAAATCGGCCAGTCTGTGACCTTAGGCGTTAATAAGATTAATATCTCTAGTGACATCAAAGTTGCTTATTACGAGAAAATGCGCGAGGTCCTGAAGGATGAGAGCCTGAGAGAGCCCAATGTGATTCAGCCCTTCTGTATCGCCGCAATGAAAGAAACCGCTTATCATAAGATTGAGCTTTTCCAGGCTGATGGAAAGGCTGCTTTGTACCGCTAATCAACCGCGAGACTTTACATAGAACCAGTCTCCGTAGCGTAAAACCCTGTAAAGCAGAGAAACACTGTTTTACAGGGTTTTATTGATAGATTAGGAGAGAGACGGCACTTGGAAAGGAGGAGAATTTGGTGGATTTTTCAGAGGGAAAAACCGTGGTGGAAATGATCCGGGAAAAGTATGATCAAATTTTCATGGCGGAAAGAAAAGTCGCGGACTTTGTTTTGCAAAATCCGGAAAGAGCAGTCAACGCCAATGTTTCAGAACTGGCTAATTTGAGCGGAGTCAGCGACGCGACTGTGATCCGATTTTGCAAGCGGATCGGATTTCAGGGCCATTATCAGTTCCGCATAACTCTGTCCAGAGATTTGGGCAGAATTATGGAGGGGTACTCCAGAAAGGGAAATACCGGCGAGGACCAAACGGTTTCGGGATTATTTCAGGACTACGCGAGAAAGATATCTGCCATTGGAAAGCATATCTCAGAGGAAACTATGGCGGAATGTGTAAATCTTTTGAAATCCGCAGGATATGTACATGTAGTAGCTACCGGAAATACCACACACTTGGCAAGATATATGGGCTTTCGACTTGGGCGTTTAGGCATACGGTGTACCTATAATGATCTTCCGGAATATTTTTTCAATCATATCAATTTGGCGGCACCGGAAGATGTGGTATTCGCCATTTCGGAATCCGGCAGTTCAAAGCAGGTAGTGCGTGCCTTGGAGCTAGCAAAGGACAAGGGACTGAAAACCATCGCTGTTACGGGATACGAATATTCGCCTATGACCAAACTGGCGGATTGTCTGTTGCTTTCCGTATTTGAGGAGCAGTCTTTTGATTATTATAAAACCTACTCACATTTAAAGGAGATCGCTGTGCTGGATGCCGTGCTGGATTTCCTGAGCAGAGAAGAAAGCATTAGCCAAACCGTAGCCAATAAGGCGGAAATGATTCTTTCTGAGACGAAAATTTAAAAGGAAACTTTCGGCTATTCGGATATCTTAAACTGTCTCAGGAAAAGAAACAATAGACAAAACGCCTCTGCTGCAATATTTCTATATTTATTGCGCCAAGGGCGTTTTATTGTTGCCTATATTATTATTGAGAAGGGATTGGATATGGCAACAATAAATAAAGGGGAAGAATGATGACTTGAAACCGAACTCATCCCAAAGCGACATCTAAAATCATCATGATAAGGAAGCCGGCTAAAACCCCAAGGGTACCGATGTTGGAATGTTCGCCTAGGTGTGCCTCGGGGATTAGCTCTTCGATCACAACATAAAGCATGGCACCCGCGGCAAAGGCCAGCAGCCAAGGCATCAGAGGCTGAATAAATCCAGCGATTAAAACTGTCAGAACACCAAAAACAAGTTCTACTAAACCGGAAAGGCTGCCTAAAACAAACGCCTTTACGGTACTCAGCCCTTCCTGGCGGAGAGGCAGAGAAATGGCGGCGCCTTCTGGAAAATTCTGAATGCCGATACCGATGGCAAGAGCCATCGCGGCGGTATACATAGCGGGATCATGACCGTTTTGCGCCGCCAGAGCAAAAGAAACACCGACCGCCATGCCCTCAGGAATGTTATGAAGGGTGACGGCGAACACCAGTAAAGTGGTTCGCTTCCAGGAGGATGAAAGCCCCTCGGGCTTGGTTTCCCCTAGATGAAGATGGGGAAGCAAGCTATCCATTAGAATCAAAAACGCAGCGCCTAAGACCAATCCCCCTGCGGCAGGCAACCATCCAGGCCAGCCTTTTTCTGTCGCCTCCTCAATGGCGGGAATCAGCAGGGACCAAATAGAAGCGGCGATCATCACGCCGGCGGCAAAGCCTAGAAAAATTTTTTGAATGTTAGTGCTCGCTTTTTTTCGAAAGAAAAAGACCATTGAAGCGCCTAGTGCTGTCATGAAAAAGGTAAATCCAGTGCCTCCGGCGGCCCATAGAAGCGCGTTTCCCATAGTTCTCTCACCCATCCTCAAAATATAGTTCTTGCGTGTCAAGCTATCCATTTATCGTTTATTTATCAAAAAATGGGAAGCCCATCGGGACGTTTATTCTTTCTTTGATTATAACAAGGGATGGGGAAAAGTCAATCGTAAAAAATCAGGAAAAAGCCCCTTGGATTCATCCCAAGGGGCTTTTAAACGCACCTTTTCCGCAGACTGAAAACGATTAGCGTTTGTGGATACCGTAACCTTATGCCCTGTCAGTACCGCTTGCTTTTCCTCTTCGGCTTTGCTGACAGAATCAGTTCAACCACAAATTTCACAGAGATTGACCTTTCCTCGGGGATCCCGGAATATTTTTGGGAATCCGGGAAATACCGGCCGAGACATTCAGCTTAGTTCCCGGCCGAGAAAAGTCGACCCGGAGCATTTAACGTTTTTGTTTTCGATTTAATATCCATAAGGATCCTATGGGGTGCTGATTTCAAAATGATTTTCAGCTTGCCGCCGATGATCCTGTTAACCTAACTTTAGGTAAGGCTTGGTGCAGATCGTGATCTATTTTGGTATTCCTACAGCCGCAGAGCGTCGGCCCGACAATTCCCAGAAAGGCCGGCGAAAAAATCCAGACGCGCTCGGTGATGAAATGAGGAAGACCGTTAATTGAAGAAAGTAAGAGCCGACGTATCGTCTACTCAATGGGTTTCGAATGTCCCGAATATAGAGAAAACTGTTGCCGTTGCGATTACCGCATTTCTCTTGTGGAAAAAGATGATCCAATAGGCGGAAGCCTTCTCTCCATAGGAGATCGCTGTATAAAAAGATCGCTGTATAAAATAAGAAATTTATTCGTAAAATTCATTCGCTTTTCTGTCTTTACAGGCATTGCGGAGCCTCTGGGTTAAGTCGGACACAAGCTGTTCCGGAAGGCTTCGGCTTTTTTGGGGACATATTTGAATACATCGCATACAGTTAATACAAAGTGTTTCATCTGTATGAAGGCCATCCGACGAAATGGCCTTCATCGGGCATTTCGCCGTGCATGTTCCACAGCTCACACAAGACTTTTGATCGACTAAAATGGGCATTGTTGATGGATGTCTCTCTTTATATGGACGATTACCGGGAAAAATCGGTCTGCCTGTTTTGGAGGACCTCGCTTTTTGAGCAGCCCTTACCGCGAAGCGATGGATTTCCTCTAAATCCGAGGAGTCCGGACGTCCACAGCCAAAGCAATGCATAATATTATGTTCTCCGACAACGGCACAGCCAGCGATTACCTGAAAACCATTGGCTTCCACGCAATCCGCCAATTCCAATAACGCATCTTCGAAAGCGCGGTTCCCGAAGGTTACGCAAACAATCGCCGGCGTTTTTTCGCCGTGAATATACGAGAGCCGCTCTACCGCAGGCTGAGGAATTCTCCCTCCATAGCAGGGTGCTGAAAAGATACCAATATCCTCATGCGCCATCTGAATTTTTTCGGCCAAGCCCTCGCACAGATCTATTGGCTTTTTTTCTAGATCAAACGCTTCCGCAATTTGGGCAGCGGCTTTCATACTGGTCCCTGTTGGACTAAAAGTGATGGTATAAAGCTTTCCCATTTTCTATTCTCCTTCCAGGTTAATTCTAATTTTCCCAGCTGAATCATTTTTCAGTTTTTCCCCTTAACTACATTTTACCATACAGGCCTGCCGCCAGCAAGATGACGCTAAAAACACGTGAAAGCCTGTGCGGAGCATCTTTAATCAAAGAAAAGAAGGTTAGAACTATCATTGTAAGATCCTGGGTTTTATAGCGCAACAAAACAATAACGCTTGTGTTGTTATCCGTAAAAGCGATGAAGAAAATCCGTTCAAGGAAAGAAAAGGTATCTTGACTTATACGAAACAACCATGGGATTCTCTGAGAAAAGGCTGTCCCGAGATTTCTGCGATCCAATATATCCATCAAAAAAGTAATGAAGGGCTGCGGGGTGAACCGTAGTGTCTTTCATCTTTCGCGATTATTACAATATTTTACGCTAGAAATCGTGTTTCCAACAGGGTCAAATTGTATTACCGGGAAAGATGCAGTCGATTTGTGGCAGCCTTCCTGTTGACAGAATTTAACGTTTCCCTGATTTTGCCGGAAAGCACATTTTTGGGTCCATCGGAACGGCGTTTTCTGCGCAGACCGGTGCCGTTTCGAGCCGTTCGGCGCCGCTTCCGGATCTCCAGGGATTTTCGGAATGAAATGGCAAGAGACTTAGTTTTAAAACACGTTGGCATAGCCTTGTAACGTGTGGAATTCATGAGAGGTTTAGTCCCCTGTGACAGGAAAATAGATTGCTTTTCTGTTTAAAATTTGTACGGGGAAATGGGCGCTCTGATGTTCTGCGATTTTGCCGTTTTTTATCCATTTGATCCGGGTGATAAAATTTATCGCGCGAGAAAGGCGGAGATCGAGAGGAAAACCGCAAGGGAACAAAAAGGATTCGCGTATATCGGGTTTAGTATTGCGGATACTGGTAATCGGAATCGCCGATCGGACTGAAAGAGTTTATTTTGGTAAAATGTTAATGGCCCGCGTGGCTCCTAACGCTTTGGAGAAGCTTTTAGGAAAGTTACCCGGTGTGGGATCTGGGATCTATTTGATCAAGTTTTTCCTTTTGTCTTTTATCATAAACGGTTGGCAAGAAGCGTCGCGGGATACTGCGGGGATAGAAGAGGTTCGGGGAACCAATGGCCTTTCTGGTTTTACTCGGCTGGAACAGTTGAGCGTGAAGAGCCGATTTTTTGTGATTTATTAAACTAAAAGGGGCAATTTGTCTTGAATCTGTTATTGGCGGTAGCTTCCCTTCGTTTACTTTTAAGATTGTAAAACCGCTTCCCGTATGATAAAATATTTCAGTAAGTATAATAATTTTGAATAGTTTGTACATTTGTAGAAAAGATACGCAAAGCACGGTTTGCAAAAAATGAAAGTAAAAAAATAAAAGATTTAATTAAAATCATCTAAGATTGTGTGAAATAACAGGAGATAAAGGAGAACGGGACCCATGAAGCTGATCATTCAAATTCCTTGTTACAATGAGGCGGAAACCTTAGAGGTAGCGTTGAACGATCTTCCTAAAAAGATCGATGGCATCGATGAAATCGAATATTTGATTATCAACGACGGCAGCAAGGATAATACGGTAGAGGTAGCTAAAAATTGGGGCGTCCATTACGTGGTAAATTTCAAATGCAATAAGGGACTCGCCAAAGGTTTTATGGCCGGATTAGACGCCTGCTTGCGGCAGGGAGCGGATATCATCGTCAATACCGACGCGGACAATCAATATTGCGGAGCGGATATTGAAAAGCTGGTTCGACCGATATTAGATGGAAAAGCGGATATTGTGATTGGTGAACGTCCAATTGACAATACGGAGCATTTTTCTCCGCTAAAGAAAAAATTACAGCATATTGGAAGCTGGACGGTTCGGGTAGCCTCTAAAACCGATGTTCCGGATGCTCCCAGCGGCTTTCGGGCTTACAGCCGTCAAGCGGCTTTAAAGATGAATGTAGTCAACGAGTATACGTATACGCTTGAAACGATTGTTCAGGCGGGACGGAATAAAATGGCGATTACTTCCGTGCCGATCCGCACCAATCCTGAGCTGAGAAAATCACGGCTGTTCAACAGTATGTTCGGCTATATCAAAAAGTCGATGCTGACAATTATCCGGGCGTTTATGATGTACAAGCCGTTAAGATTTTTCACCATTATCGGCAGTATTATATTTTTGATTGGTTTGATTTTGGGAATCCGTTTCTTGGTATTCGTTTTTATGGGAGAGAGCGGAGGTCATATTCAGTCTTTAATTTTGGCCAGCACGTTATTGCTTTTAGGCTTTCAGACCTTTATTTCCGGCCTGCAGGCAGATCTGATTGCCTCGAACCGAAAGCTTTTGGAGGATATCCAGGAGAGGGTGCGGCGGCTGGATTACGACCACGATAAGAATAAAAAGACCGACGAATGATAAAAAGATTCCAGTAAAGCCTATGGCTTTTCTTAAATCTTATATGATCTTTTCGGCGGGTCGTTTTACGGTGTGTCGATTTTATGGCTCTCGTTCGGAGAAAAAGATATCTAAACTAAGAGGGCAAGAATAAAAGCGTGAAAACCGCCGGGAGAATCAAGACTTTTTGTGCCATATTGGTTTCTTCCATAGGTTTTCGCTTTTTTCTGCCCGTTTTTATTTCAGCAAAGGCTTATTGAATGAAATCCAGCTGTGTTCAGGTGATATCAGCCTATATTCCCTATGAGAATCGGAAAAGGAGAAAATTATGTTTCAAGAGCTTAAAAATAAAAAGGTCCTGTTTCTGACTACGAAAAATTTGGACTATTTGCGCAATACCCAGGAGCTTCGGCTTTTGCGGGAAGAAGCGGAGCAGGTATCCGTCATCGGCGCTAAGGACAAGAGTTATCCGATCAGACTGCTGAAGGTGTTTTTTAAGCTTCTTTTCACCTCTTGTAAGAAATACGACACGGTTTTCGTAGGATTTGCGCCCCAGCTGATTGTGCCGTTTTTTGGTCTTAAATTTAAAAAAGTTGACCTTTATATAGATTTCTTTATTTCTATGTACGATACCCTGTGCTTTGACAGGAAAAAGTTTTCTCCAGACTCTTTTGTGGGGAAACGCCTGTTAAGCCTCGATAAAAAGACTTTAAAACAGGCGGATGTGGTTATCTGCGACACTAAAGCGCATGGAAAATATTTTTGTCAGGAGCTGGGCGCGGATCCAGACAAGATGCGGGTACTGTATTTAGAGGCGGATGAAAGTATTTATTATCCCAGGCACGGAGCTAAGCCAAAGGAAGCGCAGGGAAAGTTTACCGTACTTTATTTTGGCAGTGTTCTTCCGTTACAGGGGATTGACATTGTTTTGGACGCTATGGATCGTTTAAAGGATGACTCGCGTTTCTGTTTCTACTTTATCGGCCCGATCGGGCAAGAAATCCAGAAACCTCAAGGGGAAAATATCCATTATCGTCATTGGCTGAGCCAGGAGGAGTTGGCCCAATATATCGATTTTTCCGATCTTTGCTTGGCGGGCCATTTTAACGCTGAGATTCAAAAGGCCCAAAGGACGATCCCGGGCAAAGCATATCTTTACCGTGCAGTAAAGAAGCCGATGATATTAGGAGAAAATCCTGCGAACCATGAACTTTATTCCGAGCAAGAGGAAGGAATTTATTTTGTGGATATGGGAAGCGGGGAGAAGTTGGCCGAAAAGATTAAGAAGATTGCGGAAATGGGAGAGTGAACGGAAAAGAATGCAAAAGTTAAGAAACTATAAAAGACAGTTGATTGCAACTGTGATTTTTGTAGTATGCGTGGCGTTTTCCTGGCTATATCCGTTAAAGGCGGTAAACGTTACCCTGCAGATGGAGTTTTCCGGCGCGGAGGACGGGGCTTTAGCGGAGCTGCTGGTCGATCAGGGAAGCGGCCAGGAATTGTTAGCCGCGGAAACGGTATTCAGCCAAGAGGTTAAATTTCGTTTTGATCCTCTATATTATGATTTTCAGGAGATCGAGATCAAGCTCTCGAATACCGATCAGGTTCCCACATTAGAGAAGGTAATCGCATACAGCGGTGAATATGATGTTTCGCAGGATGCTTTAATCTATGAGTCTAGTGTCAGTTCCCCGATGCAGCCGCAGGAGCAGGGAAATTTTTATCTCCAGCTGGATTCCCAAACGACGGATCAGCTGTACAAAGCGATCCATCAGAATTACGCGATTCGCTGGGTATTAACCGGTGTGTATCTTATTGCTTTCGCGCTGGTGATTTTATATATGAGCAAGCAGCGTCAAAAGGATTGGAATAAATTGCTGCGGTATGCGCTGCTTATTTTCTGCGGTATAGTTTTTGTATATGTGCTTTTTAATTCGGACTTTAACCGGGATGCGGCGCTGAACCCAGTACAGCTGACGGCAACGGCGGAGACGACTGATGACACAGATGATTTACAGGATTCTGTACCGCAAACGCAAGAAATTCCCTTAGATCAACCTGTAAGACAGAGTTTTATCGCTTCTTTTGATAACATTCAGAATTTAAAAATTTATTTTCAGACTTCTTCTATAGTGTTGAATGACGAAGAGTGGGAGAGAATCACCGGGGTAATCGGTATTCGTTTGCTGGACGAGAATTCACAGATCATTTCCAGCGATGTGTTCTCGGCACAAGAAATCCAAACCACAGGATCTGCGGAACTGAAGGTTCGAGACTCTCAAACCCGTTTGGAAGAGCGTTATACCATAGAAGTCGTGCTTCTCTCGGGCCAGATTCCTGAAGATATGCAGCTGCTGGCGGAGAGTGGACAGCCAAAAGAGGGGCAGACGTTGACTGCCGGTGAAGATACAAAGACCGACACCGTCCTGCGCTGCGAGGTAAATTATGCGGGTTCTTCCCGTATTCCTCAGATTAGAATTTTGGTTCTTATCAGCCTTTTTGCCCTGCTGATATTTACTGTCGCCTATCGCAAGCTGCATATAAAGCCGGAGATGGCCGCGTTTATTGTTTATCTGGGAATGTTCGCTTATTCGGTGGCACAGGTCATGTTTTATATGATGTATGTGGGAAATACTCCAGATGAGGCGGCGCACATTTCCTATATCGCTTATCTGGTGCAGACAGGAAAAGTTATCCCTGATTTTTCCCAGATGCGAATGATGAGTATTACTGGTTCTACCGCCGCGTTTGTCGATGGAACAGTTAACCAATTAGGCCATCCCCCTTTGTATTATCTTGTTATGACGTTGTGTAAGCCCATCGAAATCGTTGGGGAAAATTCTTTCTTGATTCATTTTACCAGGTTGCGGCTTTTCTCGGCGGCATTCGGTCTGTTGGCACTGGCAATAGCATTCTATATTGGCTATACAAGAATTTCCAAAAAACAGCCAGCCCTTCATCTGCTTTACAGCGCCATCATTACGAGTGTGCCAATGTTCCTCTATAATCTTTGTGGCGTTAATAACGACACCTTTGCTTTGCTGGGCTGTGTCCTGTTTTTCCTAGGTATCCTGCGAGTATGCGAGGAAAAAAGAAACTATGGAACCTACCTTTTGATCGCGGGAGGATTGGTGATAGCGGTACTTAGCAAAGTGACCGCTGGAATGTTGATCGGCTTAACAGCGATTATTTATGTGATCTGGTATTGCGTAAAGCATAAATCGGTAAAATTGATTTGCTGCAAGGAATTTTTGGTGTCACTTCCGGTATATCTCATAGCAGTGGCTTATTTTGTGATTATTTATTTGAAATTCCACACATTGCAGCCAGATCTTAGCAGCATTAATCCAGAGTATTATCAGTCCTCGTCGTTTTTTGTGAATTTTGAAGATAGAACGATTATGTCCATGTTCAATTATTCGCTTTTATATTGGGAAAACTTTTTTGATACATGGACAGCGATCGCTTCTCATACAAGTCTATACAAATTGGGACACTGGACTTCCTATGACCGGATTTTTACGCTTTTGATTTTCTTTGTACCCGTTCTTTTGTTTTTTGTCAAAAAAACGCGGAAATATGTGGTCATGCTGATTGGTTTTTATGTCTCTTTAGCCGTAGTAGTATGGATGCAGTTTCAGCGGGCGTTTGAAACGTATTTTTATGTAGCGGGTTATACAGGTGCTTATCAAACCCGATATTATCTGTGTGTGCTGCCTATTCTGGCGTTTATTGCGGTGTATCTGTTGCAAATACTTGTACAGCGGAAAGAAAAGCCGGAGGCGGAGTTGAAACGCGTCCGCCATGAAGGTATGATTGTTCTGTCGCCTAGCAAGGTAGCGGTGACAATTTCTATCGTTGCCTCTATTGGTTTGCTGTATAGCGGGTTTGTGTATTTCCTATTTAACTATTTTGGTTATTAAGTTTAGAAAGGATCCGATGTTTATGAAGATTGCAGTTGCGGGAACTGGATATGTAGGACTGGTTACCGGCGTATGCTTAGCGGAGCATGGCCATCTGGTCACCTGCGTGGATGTGGATGAGAAAAAGGTCGAGCTAATGAAAAAGGGAGTTTCCCCGATTTATGAGGAAGGCCTGCCGGAATTGATGGCTAAAAATATGGAGCGTTTGACCTTTACCACTGACTACGTTTCAGCTTATCGAGACGCTGAGGTTATCTTCATCGGCGTGGGAACTCCGGAAAAGGTGGATGGATCCGCTAACTTAAAATATGTTTATACCGTAGCCAAACAGATCGCCCAGTCTGTTGAGCGAGATTGCGTCGTGGTGGTGAAATCCACGGTTCCTATTGGTACCAATGATAAGGTAGAAGATTTTATCCGGTCTAATTTGGCTCATCCCGTTCACATTGACGTAGCCTCCAATCCCGAGTTTTTGGCCCAAGGCACTGCGGTACGGGATACTCTTCACGCATCAAGAATCGTGATTGGTGCGGAGAATAAACGCTGCAAGGATACTTTGGAAAAAGTATATGAGACTTTTGATGCTCCAAAACTAATTACAGACCGCCGGAGCGCGGAAATGATCAAGTATGCGTCCAACGATTTTTTGGCGCTGAAAATTTCCTATATTAATGAAATCGCTAATTTCTGTGAAACCATTGGCGCTAATATTGAAGATGTCGCGACCGGTATGGGATTTGACAGCCGAATCGGCAATAAATTCTTAAAAGCCGGTATTGGATATGGTGGTTCCTGTTTTCCTAAAGATACCAAAGCCCTGCATTGGCTGGGAAATTACTATGATCAGGAATTTAAAACCATTAAAGCGGCTATTGAAGTTAACGACAACCAAAAATTGAAGCTTTTAAAAAAGGCGCGTCAATACTATCAGTCTTTAGAAGGTTTAAACGTGGCGGTGTTGGGTCTGGCGTTTAAGCCTGGGACCAACGATCTGCGCGAGGCGCCTTCTATTGTCAATGTGGGGATCCTTTTAGACGACGGCGCGGAGATTAAGGCGTATGATCCGGTGGCGGCAAAGGCCTTTGACGTGTTATATCCAGGTAAGTTAACCTATTGTGACCGGGTGGAAGAAGCTTTGGATGGAGCGGATCTATGCTTCATTTTTACAGAATGGGACGAGGTAAAAGCTTTAACGCCGGAAGATTTTTGTAGCCGTATGAAAACACCGGTTATTCTTGATGGCAGAAATTGTTATTCCGTAGAAAGCTTTGAAAGTCAAAAAGTGGTCTATGACTCTATTGGCAGAAAAACCATAAACACTCTATTCTAAATTAGGATGAAAAAGAGAGCAGGCTTTTAAACAAAAGCCTGCTCTCTTTTCATGCTTTTCATTAATTTTTCGAACAGTGTTGGTTTTCCGCCTAACTGAGACCTAATGTTGGCAAAATGAGCTTTCTTTATCGCTTTTTAAGCGAAAATTTTTGATTAATTTAAGCTTGCTCTCTCTGGACAATTTTTTTAAAGACGCCTCTCGTTTTAAGGCTTCGCTTTTGGTAGAGTACGTTTCATAATAAACCAATGTAACCGGGCGTCTGGAACGAGTGTATTTCGCGCCAGTCCCCCTATTATGAACGGAAACTCTCCGCAGGAGATCCACAGTATAGCCGGCATAAATTGTGCCGTCGGAACACAGAAGCAAATAAGCAAAATATTTTTTCATGATTCACTACAAGTTTATCGGGATCATAGAGATTCCGGAATGTGGAGGAACCTACAAAACAGATACCCGAAAGGACGGTTCCGTCCAGTATAATATAATAAAGGCCGTATAAAGCAAAAGAGCAGACGTGATAGCTGCTCCATACATATTGGAAAACCGATTGATACAAAGAAAAAGCGAGTGTTCATAGCTCAAATCCGTTATGAACACTCGATATGTAACCAGGGACTGAAAAAGATGCCGCTTTGACGCGAGCTTCTTACTGTAAAAAAAGAAGAAAGCCCCGAACGCGATTTGCGTGTCGAGGCCCTCGACTGGTGCTGGTGATCCATCATATTCAATATGTACCTTTTTCTTTCCTGCGAAAAGTAAAACATAAAATAAAAAATCCCTCCCCACCGAAAACGGTAAGGAGGGCGGAGTTATATAAAATACGTTTGTAAGTCAAATAAAAACTATTGGTAAGGAGGAAAGAAAAAACAAACTTAGTTCTCAGCCATTATATGAGTTCACGTGTTTACTATATATTTATAATTATATTGTTCCGGAAAGTATAAAAGATAGAAGACTACTTGAATTAAAATCTTTAGTAAATGATAGAATGTTAAAGCATAAAGAATATTTTGAAAGTCAATTATTAATAAAGAGTTCATTTAATTAGGTTTCATGGTAGATGGTGATATCCGCGTTGGTTATCATGGCATCACCTCACACAAAGGACCAGCCGGAAAATACCAGCAGGTTGACAGGGAAGGAGAGGTGACGCTTCATAACCGACAAAAGGCCTGCACGGGCTTCCGCTTGGCCGGAAAAGGAAACGCTGTATCCGTCCACGTTTTCAGACTGAATCCCGGAAACCGCCCCTTGGAGTGTCGGTACGATATCCGCCAAATCGCACTCGCACGCCGAGAGCTGCGGTCCCATTGTTTCCGCTGAAGCCGCTTGTCCCATCGTGTAATAATCAATGAGCTCAGACGCTTTTTGCGCGTTTGCCTGATACTCGTTTTCTGGAAGCTTTCCGCCCCGCTGCTGATACTGCTGATACGTTGAGTACATTTGGGGACACCTCGCTTCAACCACCTGCTACCTTACGCACACGAGCCAGAGCGACATTGGTCACCTTATATCCGGTGTTCATTTCCACCTGAGCCAGAGACCCAGCGAAACGCTCGGAATCGATCACTCTGGCAACCTCAAAGTTGCTGATCACGGACAGAGCCTCGTGATAGTACATGACATACTGCACCGTGGACATATCAACCGTTTTCTGCGCGCCGGTGCTGTCATAATACTTAATAGAGCCTTGGGCGCCGTTGGCTTCCACAAAGGTCATGCCCAGCCACTGTCCCACATTTCCGGTGCTGGCGATCCGGTCATTCATGACTGGAGTGAAGTCTTTGCCGGCGGCAAGCAATACCTGGCTGTAAAAAGCCGGGGTGCACATGACTACGTTAGCCCGGCCCTTATCCTCCACGATTTCCTGGCGTGTGGCGATGATATCCTCCTTAACGTCGGTGATCGCCGTGGTTAGGGTCGCGGCGGTTCCTTCCTGGGCTAAGCAGGCAAGACCGCACCGCATCCAGCCTTCGCGGATTTCCTGAGTTGCGGTCGAGAGAGCTTCTTCAGCCACGCCGAATTCTACGGCGGCCGCCTGTACTCCATAGATTTTATAGGAGCGCTGAAAATTGTTATTCAGCTGAATCGGGATTAAGGTATCCGATACGGCGGTGTCCGAGAAATCCCGGCCCGGAGTTCCGGATTCCACCGCGGAGGTGGTAAGCTTATGCACATAAATCTGACCCGCCGGCCCGATTTGATATTTGTCTGTGCAGGTCACGCCGGGCACAAGCACAGGGTTGTAATAAAGATTAGGCTCCAGAATACCGGAGTATCTTTCATCTACGTTTAAAGAACCGTATTTAATTGACATGAGTTATTCTCCTTTCGGGTGATAGAATGGATTGTTTTTGTACTTTTCATCAAGAAGCTGCTGCCCTGTTTTCTTGGAAGCAGGCCCTTGTCCCGGGACGGTAATAGTGGGCGCCGGTTTGTCCGGGAGGAAGGCGGAGGGATCGCTTTCCTTGTACTTGCTTAAGAAATCCTCAAAGCCCAGGACCTTATCCTCCTGTACGGGAAGCTCAGCCGCCTCCAGATCGGATAAAAACGCCTTTTTGGCGCTCTCGCTGGAAAACTTAATACCGCCTGCGGCTTCCTTCAGCAGATAGCCGCGCCGGATTTTATTGATCTTCGCGTCGGCTTCCGTCTGGGCCTGCTCAGCCTTCGTTTTCCATTCGGGGTCGTACCCCTCCAGCTTGCCGTTGGCCTCTTCAAGACGCTGTTTTAATCCGTCACGATCTGCCGTCAAGGTTTCATACTTATCCTTTCCGACATAAGCGCCTGTTGATAAATCAGCCAGTTTCATTTTCTTTTCGGCCACTTTTGCTGCTAATTGCTCATAGGTTAAAGATTCGTTTCCGAAAAGTTCCTTCAAAAATTCCATGTGTCTCTCCTTCGGCCAGATTTTATTTGTAAACGCGCAGCCACTCTGCGCACTGCCTATTCTGCATTTAAAGCCCAGCAGACAAGGGCAAATTTGGGTATAACAAAAGGCCCGCACATTTCTGTACGAGCCTTGCG
>CAUFXR010000056.1 GCA_959596515.1 uncultured Oscillospiraceae bacterium | reverse complement strand
CGTCCAGGCTCAGCCTAAAAAAGCCTTAATTGCGGTATCGCCCTCCTCGCGGGCATTGCTTTTGTTTCTTATCTAATATCTTAAACGCGCGAGTTGCGTCCAGGCTCAGCCTAAAAAAGCCTTAATTGCGGTATCGCCCTCCTCGCGGGCATTGCTTTTGTTTCTTATCTAATATCTTAAACGCGCGAGTTGCGTCCAGGCTCAGCCTGGGGAAAGGGGAATCATAATTATGCCCCAAGAGCAAAATTATGACGTTATTATCGTAGGGGCCGGCGCCGCCGGCCTCTACGCCGCTTTAAATCTGGCAAAGGAGGCTAAAGTCCTTCTTCTTTCCAAAAAGGAGCTTACTCTTTCCAACAGTTCTCTGGCACAGGGAGGAGTCGCTTCTGTAGTCTACCGGGAAAATGACGACCCGGAGCTTCATTTTCAGGACACCCTGATCGCGGGCAAGCATCAGAACAATCCGGACGCGGTTCGTGTTCTGGTAAACGAAGGGCCAAAGGATGTCTTAAACATCCAGCGTCTGGGTGTTGATTTCGATTTGGCTGACGACGGCCGAATTCAGATGACCCTAGAAGCGGGACATTCCCGTCACCGCATCGCCCACCATAAAGACTCCACCGGAAAAGAAATCGTGGACAAGCTGCTATACCGGGTAAAAAAGCTTTCTAATGTGACGATTTTAGAAAACGCGTTGCTGTTTTCCCTGACGAAAGCGGAAAACGGTTTTTATGCGGGTGTTCAGCATCAAGGCGAAGCGTTTTATGCCGGCGCTTCCTATGTTCTGTTGGCCTCCGGGGGTATTGGGCGCATCTATCAATACACCACCAATTCCGCCATCGCGACTGGAGACGGCATTATGTTCGCTCACCAGCTCGGGGCAGAGATCAAGCATTTGAGCTGGATTCAGTTTCATCCCACCGCTTTCGCGGCGGAAAAGGACCGGGAGCGTTTTCTGATTTCCGAGGCGGTCCGGGGAGAAGGCGCTCATCTGCTAAACTGCTACGGCGCTCATTTCACCTCCAAATACGATTCCCGAGGAGACTTAGCCCCACGGGATGTGGTATCCAACGCCATTATGAAGGAGATGGCTTCTACCGGCAGCGACCGTTTTTATCTGGATATTACCTATAAGGATCCGGATTTTCTGAAAAACCGATTCCCCATGATTTACGAGCGCTGCCTCGCTGAGGGAATTGATATCACCAGCGATTGGATTCCCGTATTCCCCTGTCAGCATTATTTGATGGGCGGTATCGACGTGGATTTAAATGCCCGCACTCGGGTTCCCCGGCTGTACGCGGCTGGAGAATGTTCCCATACCGGGGTTCACGGCCGGAACCGTCTGGCCAGCAATTCCCTTTTGGAAGCCCTGGTATTCGGAAGGAGAGCGGCTCAGGACATTTCTGTCCGGCTGAAAGAGGAGCATGTGCCTTTAGGGCCAGCTCCTAAGAAAATGGATCTAAGCGGTAAGCCTATGCATCATGGTTACCGGACAAAAATTCGGGAGATCCTGCAGAAAGCCTATTTTGTCATTCCGAAGCCGGAGGCTTTTCAAGAGGGGCTCAACACCGTCAGTCAAATTTTGGAAGAGCTGGAAACCGGCGGCTACGCTTTGAACCAGGATTTTATAGAAGCGAAAAGCGCCGCGGTTTGCGCGAAAATTATTTTAAGCGAGGTTTTGAACGAAAATGATGCTTAATACCTTTTATGTGGACGATCTGATCAAACGGGCGATCCAGGAGGATATCAATTACCTGGACGTTACTTCTGACTATCTTCTGCCCGCGGAGCAGACCGGTGCGGCGAAATTCGTGGCGAAAGCTTCCGGGGTGGTGTGCGGTCTGGATGTGGCCTTCCGGGTCTTTCAGCTCTTGGATCCCACCTTCTCCGCCAAGGCTTATAAATCTGACGGCGACCCTGTGGAAAAAGGCGACCTGATCGCGGAATTCACCGGAAACGCCCGGCAGCTGCTAAAAGGGGAACGGACCGCCCTGAACCTTTTGCAGCACATGTCCGGAATCGCTACCGCTACCGCCCAGGCTGTCGCTCTGACCAAAGGCACCAAAGCTTCCATCGCGGACACCCGGAAAACCCTTCCCGGTCTTCGCGCCCTGCAAAAATACGCTGTCACCGTAGGCGGCGGCAAAAACCACCGGTTTAACCTTTCCGACGCGGCCATGCTGAAAGATAACCATATTGACGCGGGCGGCGGTATTACCAGCGCCATCAGCAAGCTGAGAGAAAAAGTCGGCCATATGACCAAAATCGAGGTGGAGACCCGGAACCTGGACGAACTGAGAGAGGCGCTGGCGGCCGGAGCGGATATCATCATGCTGGACAACATGTCGGTAGAGCAAATGGCGGAGGCGGTAAAAATCACCGACGGCAAAGCTCTGCTGGAGGCTTCCGGCAATATTACCGCTGAGACGATCCAGTCGGTAGCCGCTACCGGTGTCGATATTATTTCGATCGGCGCTCTTACCCATTCGGTAAAAGCCTTTGATATTTCCATGAAAATCTCCTTGTAAGTTTTTATTTGAATAAGTTTTAATTTAAATTAGCAAGGCCCCGGCGACGCCGGGGCCTTTTTGCGAAATCGGGAACCACACAGCACAGGCCCCGCCGAAAACGGCGGGGCCTGCTATTTTTTAAGATGTTTTTTTCGCGCGCCGGATCAGCCCCTTTCTATGGAGAAGCCAACCACGCCCGTTTATTTTACCGCTAGATAAAAATACTGTCCGTCTCTCAGGTTCAGATTATAAAACAGCTTTCCTGTAACCTCACCTATGGTCTGTCTGACAATCAGCTTATTTCCCTGCAGGGAAACCGCCGCCGTGCTCAGGCCGGGAGCCGCGAACCCGGCGTTGCATTTGGTATAATCCCCTTCCGCCACATACTCGCTGAAGGCCCTGGTCTGATAAAACACAAACACAAATTTTGGCGTGAAAGGCAGCGTAAAGGACTGCTCCGCATCCCCAGTGCCGGCATAATTATCCAACAAATAGGGTGAGTCAAATTTCTCCCGGTCAGCGGCGGAAAGATGCGACACCGCATCCTGCAGATGTCCGCCGATGACGCTGTCTAAAATCAGGTTGTCCTCGGTAAAATCGCTTCTCATGGGCTTATCGGTGCCCAACCAGTTATTTAGATTCAACTCCGGCGTTTTATTGCTTGTGGGCATAAAGTATCCTCCTTTTAATCCGGGCTGTAAGCGTCAATCTGGTCCCATGTCATTTGGGCCGCGTCCATTTGGTCAAAGGTCTTCTCCAGCCCATCGATTTTATTCCAGTCCAGCGACCTGAAATCAAACTCCGCCTCCAAATGGCAGGGCAAAAACTCCTGCGCCGCTGCCTTGATCTCCTCTTGCCCCTGAAAATCCTCCAGAAAATCAAAACAGTTGATGTAAATGGTGGCGCCATCTAAATTTTCTTTTACCTGCGCCCGCAACCCGCAGGCCACCAGCGCTCGCTCCAAATCCGCCCGGGTATTGTTCCGGTTATTGATAGCGCCCCGGTAAAGCAGCATTTCCCTTCGTTCCTGCAACGGCAAAAGGGTCTTAGGCTTGCCATAAATTTTCTCCCGCTGGGAAATCCCCTCCCCCTGGGCGGTGGGGAGAAACGCTTCCCGCTCCAGTTCGTCAAGGCCGCTCTCCAGAAGGTCTAATCCTTCCGCGTAGGCCGCCAGCTCCGCGTAAACCAATGTGCCCTCTTCCAGCTTATAGATCCCCAACGGACGCAAGGCATCTCTTAACGCTTGCAGTCTACTCATTAGTCGTCCTCCACATCGGGAGAAACCCCTATGGTCCCTCCCACCGCCAGCTGACTGTTTTCCACTGCCACGTCATGGCAAAGCGCCGTCTCCGGCCAGCACTGTTCTACGCCTTCAATCCCGTAAACCACGGCGACGGCTTTTGTCATATAAACAGACTCCCCGATCGACAGTCCTCCCATATAGTCTCGCAAGGCCTGTTCCGCCAGCGGTTTCAGCTCGGAATAATCGTAGCCCGCCTTCGGCACCAGATACAGGATAATATCCACGGAAATCTTTTCCGCGCCTTTTACCTGAACATCTACATTGATTTCCTTCACAGCGTTCAGGTCATTTTGTATCTGGGTGATCACCTCTTTACCGGGGATATCTCCCCTGGATGCCACATAGACGTCTACCGTACCGGTTCCCCTGGCTCTGGGCACCGCTGACGCGGAGTATACGCTGTCATATTGCAGGGCGAATTCCCGGTAAAAAGCGCTGTTGGTACCATTGGGAATATTACGGTAACTTTCCAGCACCCGTTCCCGGAGTTCCTCATCGCTTTCCCCGTCGGCGCCGCCGGTGAACGCATCCCGGTTGATTACCGCCGTGACCCCCGGGGGCGGCGTCACCAGCACCTTGATGGTCTCCGCCGCCGCGTTGGTGTCAGAACCGCCTTCCTCAGAGGCCGCCGGAACAGCGACAGAAAAATCTCCCGCCTTTAAAATTCCCTTTTGGGTTGTGATAAACCGCAGGCCGCCCTCCTGAGATGTAGCGCACACCGTTCCCTCAGGGATCGTCACATCGTAAAGCAAGGCGGTGTCCCGAGAAAACTCCAGGGTGCCCTGGGAATGGACAGCGCCTTTTCTCTCGATTCCCCGTTGCTGGGCGTGATAGTCCAGCTGCACACCCTGGGCTGTTTGGGGAAACACCTGGCGCTTCAGCCAATCCAAATTGGTGTAAGCGGAGAACAACTCTCCCGCCAACACCTTCAGCCGAATGCCGATGTCTGAGGCGTCGTCAGCCGAAAAACCGGCCATCTCCTGAAACCGGTCCTGCATCCTGGAAAGTATGGATTCATAGGTTTCGCTCATATCAGCACCTCCAATTCCGTTTGTTTCTGGTCCGCCAAAAGGGCGACTGTCAAAGAAAGCTGGTCGGGCCCGGTCATACTGGCCTGTACCCGAAGAGGCGTAACCTCAGTCATAGGGCTGAGCGCCTCCCGTACCATCTGCATGGCGCTTTCCGAAAGGGTCTCCCTGCTGCCGTAGCTGCCTTTCAGGGTATACAAACGGCTTCCCAACTGCTGGTCATAGAAAAAACTTCCTTTCCTTATGACCAGCCGGAACATGGCGCGCTGTAAAAGTTCCTGAGCGCCGCTGATCTTCACCGGCAGTCCGCAGGTATTTGTTTGAAAGTCTCCATCCTTGATCGCTGTATCCATAACCGCCTCCTTATTGCTCTGCGCCGTTGATAAATACCTGGCCCACCAGCTGGATCTTCCCATCCTGGGTCAAGGTGATTTTTGCTCCGCCTGAGGAAAACAAAACCAGTTCTCCTGGTTGCAAGTCTTCCGGATCCATCTCCACTCCCAGGCAGAAAGTTCTATCTCCGGAGACCACGCCTACGGCGTTTTCCCCGGTGGGAGGCAGGCTTTTTACCCCATAGGGCCCGGCGGCGGCTACCTCCCGGTATTCTGACGAGGACTGAACTAACAGGCCGCCGTTCTGCTCGCCTGAGATCATTCCTACCATCGGACGTTCCGGTTCCCTTTGCCGGGAAGCTATTTTTTTACCCAGCCACATCGTTTTGCGCCTCCCATTCTTTTCTTAAGGTTACCTGAGTCTGCTCCCCCGAGGAATCCAGCCGATAAGAGATCCCGCTGACCTTCAGATCCTGGAAATCTCCCAGGATGGGGTCTGTCACCCTGGCCCGAGTCTCCAGGGGCAAGATCCATTCTCCCGGGCAGAGCAGTTCTATCTGGTAAGACTGCTCACGGCTTTTCTCCAGCAGCTGCTGCCCCCGGAACACCGGGGTTTTAGGGTCGTCCACCGCGTTCAGCAGCTGGCGGCGAAGAATCCCATCCTCCGCCGCCTGGGTATCCCACACCTGGGTGCTGTAATTTCCCAGCCGTTCTGAGCGCACCAAAACCTGGGAAAGTCGTTTGCACCTCAGGTTCTCCTCCCGGACAGACGCGTAAGGAATTCCTCCCCTGTTAGAAAACAGCGCCTCATCCGCTGGGGTCTCTGGTTCCATTTCCAGTTCCCCGGTATAAGTCACCTGAGGCCGAGTGCCTAAAGCGTCACGGCAGAAACTTTCGATCACTTCCCACTCGCTGGTTCCCTTCTCGATTTGCAGTTTAGTGGAAAAGGTCCTGTCTCTTCCGGAAAACTCCGGGAACCCATAGGGCTGGGCATGGCGCTGATAAATCAGCTTGGTGGACGGCACATAATAAGTTTGAGGAATCGCCTCGTTATCCAGCAGAAGAGCCGCCAGGCTTCTGGCGTACACCTCTAATCCCGCACCGTCTCCATCCAGAGAAACCGCCTGTTCGTCGATCAACCCCCGAAAAATCACCGTTCCATCCTTTACGATGTGGATCGTGTGAAATTCCGGAAGGTCCCGTCCGTTTTCAAACGTTTCCAGCGGGAAACGGGCTTCCAGGCTGTGGGCCGGAGCGTCCCGGTCCACGGAAAACCTGACGGTTTCCGGCTTGGTAAATTCTCTGGTTTCCCCGCTGTGAGCCGCTAACCGGTAAATCACCGCAGCGCCACCTTCTCTCCCACGGTCAGCTGATCGGGCCGCTTGATGCCGGGATTCAGCCGCGCCAGCTCGGAAATGGAAATCCCATACCATTTCGAAAGATCCCAGAGGGTTTCCCCTTCCCGAACAGTATGGTAGTCCTTACCCTCCCGGAGAACCGGAAGCCCTTCTCCCACCTGTTCCCAGAACTCAAACCGGTAACCTACCACATCCGGTCCCGCCTGGCCGGCCATGGTCAGGGAAACCAGGCTGGCCTCGAATCCGGTGGAATCCGGCAGGATCAAAAAGCCGGTCCCTCCCTGCTCGCACAAAGCCGCCAACGCCTGGAACTGGGTGAGGCAATCCTCTCCGAACAGTTCCCCCTCGCCGGTGACAATCCGCTTTCCCGGACCCATATCCTGCAAAAGATTTCCCTGTCCAGGCAGCTTCCATTCCTTAACCTCCCGGCGGTAATCCACCTGTATCGTTTTCGGGTTGTGCTTCCAGGTGTAATCCTGAAACCGCATCAGGGCTGTGTTCATAGCTCCACCTCCCATAAACCGGAGTACCGCCTGGCGTCCCGCTCCAAAGCCCGGGAAAGATCCTCCACCTCAGTTGGGCGTCCCCGCTCTTGATGAACAGCTGACGTTTCCCGGTAAACGATTCTGGTTTCCGGCGGATTTCCTCCCGCCACGGGGATTTCCCTGCTGGTCCTCCGGCGCACTTTTACTTTTTTAGCCTCTCTCATGTCAGCTCCATCCTATGGGAAGCGATCAGGGAAACCCCTTCCAGCACCGTATCGTTGATCCCGGCGGACTCACTGATCTCGTTCCATTCGCAACCGGAATAAATGATTCTGCGGTCCGGCTTAACGATCACCAGATTAAAGCCGGAAAGGTCGAAAAAGCTGATCCCGTCGTCTAAAGCGCCGTCGCAGGCGTAAACTCGGGAAAGCTCCACAAAATGCTTGGTTTTCCCCGGCACAGTACCCACCGGCTCAGCGCTTCCAAAAGCTTCCACATAGTGGCTTTCCCGGGTGGAATGGGCCTTATAACCCTCTACCACCGCCAGCTTCTTGCCATTGACCTCTAAGTAAATATCCCGGCTGGTGGGAAAATTTTCGTTTTCCATAGGCTCCTCCTTATACCGTAATGCTGGCCTGGATCACGATCTGGTTCAGGCCTCTGGCGGCGGTGAATTCCACCGTTACAACGCACACCGACGGATCTTCCTCCGACGCCGTTACCGCCGGGGAACGGTAGCTGTCCAGAATCCCCTGAAGCCGGTATTCCTCCAGCTTCACCGCTGTCTGAGTCGCGATAGCGCTTCTGGTTTTTTCATTATTTCTGGACCCGGCCAGCATCCCTTTCAGGGAAGTCCGGATTCCGCCGATCACTGTGTCGATAATCAGCGCTGTATTGATATCGTGAAAGGTCCGGTCGGACACGCCGTCGGTTTCCGTACGGGTGCTCACGCCTCGTACCAGTTCCACCCGGCCCGCCTGTACCTCCAGCACCGCTACCCCGTTTTGCAGCAGGACATCCAATTCCTCCTCAGAAAACGTTTTGGACAGTCCGGCGACGCCCTCCAGGATTGTACCGTTAAGGGCCGCGGATGGGTCCGTCGCCGCCGCCAGCTTACCGGCCAGCGCCGCCGCCAGCAGGCCGCCGCCTGCGGGATCGTTCTCCGGTGCCTGGCATAGGAGCATCATCCGTTCGCAGTTCAGCTGACTGGCAAAGGCCGCCGGATCCTCTCCGGAAAAGCAGCCTACCGCTACCCGTTCCCGGCCGCTGTCTGAGGCGGATACCGCGCTGGCTTTCAAAAGCTGCAGAACGGCTCCCTGCGTGCTGTCACAGCAAACAGCGCCGATATTGTCCTCCCGCTCCAGCGCAGCCAAAGCGGTCTCATAATCAAAGCTGTCCTCAGTACCGGCTTTCACCGCCTTCACGCCGGATGCGCCGTTGACGAGAGCCGATTCGATCATTCTCGCCATGACGCTGTCCTCACCGAACACTGTTTTTCCGTCACTGATCCGTTGGATGGAATACACCCGGTTCTGTTCGCCGTTTTCACACAGAGCGACGATCCCCGCCTGTTTCAGGCTTTGGGAACCCCACAGCACGCCGGAAGCGGAGTAATCCCAATAGACCCCGGGTCTTTCTCTCGCGATGACCATTTATTCCACATCCTTTCCTTGGGTCAGCTTTCCTTTTACCACCACATCGGAGAACGCTTCCCCGCCGGAAGCTTTTCCGAAAGCCAGTTTGATTTTTGCCCGGCAAGGCAAAGTCAGGGCCATAGCGTTGTTGTGGTAAGAAACCTCCCCGCATTGAATACTGGTAAACCCTAAATTGGAGAACATCAGGGCGCCGCACAGGCTGGCGGCCGTTTCCCACGCCGCCACGCCGCCTGCCGTTAAGGGGGACCAAACCGTAACATCCAGAGTGATCTCCGCGGATTTGCCGTAAAAATCGCCGGAAGCGCGAATGCCCAAAAAATCCCCCATGGCGGCGCTCGCCAACTGAGCGCCGCCCAAACTGACGGTGATGGTCACCGTGGAAAGGGGCGATTGATGAAAACAATCCGGATACGCTTTTAAGATTCGGCAGGAGGACAGAGTCTCGTCGTTTTTCAGCGCGGTGATAGTTTCCTCAATGATACTGTCGAAAAATCCCATTTTACTCCTCCTCGTGGCGCTTTTGCAGAATCGCCCAGATATAAACGCACTGATCCTCAAAGTAGACCCGCTGGGCTCGGCGGATCAGATACTTTTCCCCATTAGCCTCCACATAACCTGTTTTTCGGTATTGATCCACTGGCTTGTCCGCCGGTCCCAGATAAAGATAATTTTCTAAATCTGAAAAGCCCGGCGACAAATAAACGCCGCCCACATTGGCGTTGTTCCGGTAGCGCAAAGGTTGAATCACCGCCCGGACATCCTCTGTCTCGCCGGTGGCCTCTATGACCAGCTTTACATTCCGTCCGCAGAGATTCATCAATCTGCGGACAGCCGCGTATTTTTTCATGTCTTCACCCCGCGGAATACAAAGCCGTCGTCTGACAGCAGGTCAGCGATCTCCCGCTCCGCGTCCCGCCAGATCTCCCGGGCCAAATTGACCTTATCGTTTCTGGCGCTGGTCACGGTGATATCCCCGATGGTAAAATCCTCCGCGTTGGCCGCCTGGTACATGGCGTACCGGTAATAAGCCAGGCCCGCGGCCGCGGCTTCCAGCCGAGGCGCGTTTTCCTCGCTGACCGTACCCCGCAAGCGCCGGATAAGTTCCTCCCCTGCGTCGGAGCAAAGGGTGGTATAGCCTACCGCCACTTCCATGGGAAGACTGGATATCAGGGAAAAGCGCTCTAAAATTTCTTGGGTGTCTAACGTCAAGGGACCACTCCTCCTATCCTAAGATTTTCACACTGTTTTCGTTGCCCGATCGGCTCTCACAGTCTCATCCGCTGTGATGGGTCCATAAAAGCCTCACGGGCCTATCTAAAAATCACGTCTCCGTCGCACAAGGGAGGAACCGTGAGTTTCGCGAAAAGCGATGTCATCCTTTTTCGTCAAAGAACGGCAGACGGCCTACGCGGCGGTTAAGAGGTCCGCCAGATCGCGTATTGAAAAAAGCCGCTGCCTAATAGATTCCATTCGGGGCGCGCGGCGGATCTTCAAAAAGCAGGATTGCCTTCCGCCTTATGGTGGAAACTATTCCCCGCGGCCGATCGAAGGGCAGGCTGAAATTTTTTCGCTTTTCAGTTCGGGGGAAGCCTTCCAAGGCTTCCCCCAAACTGTCTCTTAGGAAATGGTCAGCTTTTTGGATGCGTCGCTGAAAATCTTGGCAAAGCCGGTGACGGCGCTGATCGAGGCCCTTTCCAGCTGACGATCGATTAACTTGTCGTAATCGGTCATCAATTCGCCGGCCTGGACCATCTCCAAGGCGCAGGTCTTATCCATGGCCACAATGACTTTATCCGCCATAGTTGGAACGTGGAGCAAGGTAGCGCCGATCGGGGTAACCATTTTACCAGTCCCCTGGAAATTCAGTCCAGCCTGGGCATCCTTCATTTCTGTCAGGCTCAGAATAGACTTCACGGTCTCGGTGCCGGCCAGCATAGTATTCAGCTCAAAGGGAGCCAGACCCGCCCACATTTTTACCAGGGAGTCATAGCTCAAAGCAGCCGGAGAGCCGCCGTTCATTTCCGCCGCCGGGTTATTGTTTCCGTCCCCATCCAGAAGTACGCCTACCGCGTCCTGAGCCTGCGCTCTGGCGATATAAGCGCCGATCTGACGAAGCACCACGGTAAACAGATCCAGCTTCTGGAAGCGGAGGGCCTCATAAGAGGTGACCAGCATTCTGCCCCGCTTATTCATCTTTACCAGGTTATTCTGGGTTTTCACCGTAGTCTGGGGCAGAGAAGCGAGTTCCGCCACCGGCGGGAAGTAATGCTCGCTTTCCGGTTCAGAGGTGATGGTGCGGTAATCCATGCCGTCGATTTTGGTGACGGTTGCCACCAGGTTAGGCAGGATATTCGCGGACTCCATCCCCTGGGTGACCGCTCTGGCCACATATTCCGGGAACAGCGCGGCGCTGTCGGTGCTCTGGAAGAATTTTTCCACCACATCGGAGCCTCTGCCGCCGACCTTGATATCGAAGCGCTTCAGCTGGCGCTGGTAAGCGTCCAATCCGGCAAACTCGGTGTTTTCATAGTTGGCGCTGGGATCCAGATCCTCCAGCACCTGGGTAAAGCTTTTTCCCGGGGTATTGTACATCCCCTTTTCCAAACGGACGGTATCGTAAAAAGCCATAGGTACTCCTCCTCGTTTCTTATAAAATCATGCCGATTTCGGCGGTATCCGCGGAAACCACCAGCACATTGACGCCTTCGCCATCTTCAGCCGCCTTCACGCCGCCTGAGCCGTCGGCCACAAGCTGCGCCCAGCCCACCGAGACGCTTCCGGTTACGGCCACACTGCGGTAGCCCTTCAACTGAACGCCAACAAAATCTCCCCTCTGGCTCACGGCAATGCCGATAAAAGCCTCGCCCGCGCTGCAGGCGGCTACCGTACCATTGGCGCTCATTTTCACCGGCGTACCCGCCTCAATCGCGGCGGCAGCTTCAAAGGTGGCGATGTTCTCTCCGAACCCTGCGAATGAAACATTCATGCTATTTTCCTCCTAGATCGTTGTTTTGGTTTTTTCAGTCTCCCGGCGTCAGGCCGGAATTTTGAATTTTATCCTGGAAATTCCTATCTGTTAAATCTTAAATTCAGCGTTTTCCAAAGGTATGTTTTCTATTTTCGTTCCAGCCAACTGGGGCTTAGGAGGCGCCAGTTTGTCGTTCTCCCGCCGGTACGCCTTTTGGAACGCTTTCAGTTCATCCAAAGTCATCCGCTTCGCGACCTGCTCCATCATATCCTTGGGCACGGCTGGCTGAGCCAGCAGGGAAAGCCGGACCACCTCCTGCCGGAGTTCTTCCTCATAGGCCTCGCCGGCCTTTGCTTTTCGGGTCAACTCCTGAAGATATCCGGAAAATCCCCTACACTCCTCCGGAGACAGTGTCACTTCCTTTTCTTCTGAAAACGCCTTGAGAATATCGCTGTTTGTCCTCATCGTTTGTTCCGTTTCCATTGGCTTGTACATTTTAATCACTCCCGCTTCCCGCTGGGCCGGCACCGCTACAAAAGACCACTCATAAGCGTCGTAAGGGTCATCCAGCACAGTGCAGCACAGCTTGCCGTCATAGGTTTTTCCCTTTTGATGGCGGCAGGCCCCCTTCTTCAGATCCTCACCGCAGATGGAACAGCGCAGCCGGTTCACCGCGCAGCCCACACTGACCTCTTTTTTGATGCCGGAATCCAGCTCTGTAATAAAGTCCTGGTTTTTGGCCGTTCGGGGCAGATAGGCTCTGGCTACCAGCCTGCTATAGGGTTCTCCAAGCTGCGTTGTTCTTTCCGGCAGGGTTTCCACCTGGCAGTCGTAGATTCTGGCGGTTTGGCCGCCGGACCTCATACTGTGATCGAAAATGCCTGTCTTTCCCAAAAACAGCTCCTTCAGCTTTTCCAAGGCGGCTTTGGTAAAACACTCAAAATCCCGGTCCACCTGGTTGTCGCACAGCACCACGGAAAAAACGTAAAGCTCCTGAGCCTGGAACTCCCGCCGGGTATATTGATTGATCTTTTCCAGCTCCCGGGGACTTACGATTCCGTGTTCCTCCTTTTGCTTTAGCAAATAGCCTTCTTTCATCGGGTTCCTCCTTCCAAGGGCGCTTCCGGTTTCTCCTCCGGCTTTAATTCCTGCTCGATCTGCCTGGCCCGGGCGGTGAGCAGCCTGGCGTTGGACAACTCTACCGCGTCCTGTAGGTTGATGTCATCCCACACTACGGTATACTCCGGAGAATACCCGTGAAGCCGCAGCCACAGGGAACACACCTTTCCCACCACTGGATTTAAAATCCTGCGGTAGGCCTCCAGTTCGCTGGTCAGGATATCCGCCTGCTGGGCGGACATCCGCTCGGTGGTAGACCAGGAAAGCCCCAATAAAAACGGCGGAATAGAAAGCTTGGCGATGATCTGCTCCAGCATCTGGCGCACCGGCACCTGGCTGTCCAGAATCTGGTTATCCGCGCCGATGGTCTGGATCTTCACGTTTCCCACCGCCACAAAGTCGCTGATATCCCCGCCGCTTTTCATAGCTTTGCGCCACTCCTGGGCGATCTGCATCGCCCGTTCCTTGGTGTAGGCCCGTTCATTTCCATCTCCGGGCTGATAGGTGACGGCGAACCGAACGTTTCCTACCCTTTCCCAATTCAGGCCTATGCTGTTATAAATTTTCAGAAGCACGGAACTGACAAAGGGAAGTCCCTTCAAAATAGATTCTCCCAGCAACTCGCCGGGCCTGGGACTCAGGGTTGAAACGGCGATCAGCTCCGGCTGCTGGACCAGAAGAAAGTTACCCGCTCCGTCTCTGCTGTAAATTTTCAGTTCCAGGGGACTGTCCCCTGTCCGCAGCTGAACATCGTCCAGCGAGGCGTTGTACAGCCCGAAAATTTCCTTTTCATCCTGGGAAACCACGATTTCCCCCAAAGCTGTGCCGTAGGAAAGAAGCTGTTCCAAATAAATTCCCAGAAACGTCTCCATCCCTGTGCCGCAGGCGTTGACCCGTACCGACTCCAGGAACCGGTTGAGTTCCTCCTGGGCTCTGGGGTTTTCGCATTGGACGGAAACCCCACCGGTCAGCCGGACGATTTTGCAGATCGCCGCGTCGATAATGGGGACCGTCAGGCGAAGGGTGTCGTAAAGCTTTCGCTCCATACCTGCGGCCTGGTACCGGTCCAGGGTTCCTGAAAAGACGCCGTCTCTGCCGCCGGATACCGTCTGCACCGCCGCGGTTGGCTCCGGGGTTCTGGTTCTTCCGAACAGTCTCATGGCTGCCGGCCTGTTTTCTTTGCCGGGTATTGGTTCATCCTCTGCCTTGCCCCCTTTCCATATCCTGTCTCAAATTAAAATCCTCCTGTGCGCCGGTTGGCGAATACGATAAACTCATCCTGCTCATCCCAAAGGGCGGTGGCCACGAAATACCGGATATCATCCATTGCGTGGTCGTTCTCCTTGACCGGACAGTCTTTATTTCCCGCCGGGTCCCAGCGGTATAGTCCGAATTCCCGGATACTGTCCTTACAGGGCCTGCAGATTTCGATGGCGCCCTCCTTTAATGCGGTAGACACCTGGCGTATGCCATCCAGAACGCTGTTTTTTGCCGGGACCACCCGGTACTCTCCATGGCGGCGGATCACCTCCTGGAAGCTCGCCGCCGAGGGGTCCACAATAACGCACCGGGGCTTTCTGGTTCCAAGCAGGCTCACAAGCCCCTGATAATGCTCTTCGTCGGTTTTTGGGCCGCCGTCCCGCCTGGAATCGTAATAATACTCCTTCAGCCGGTACCATACGCCCTCCTTCCGTCCCCACAATCCAAAGGAGGCCGGGTTTACCGTTCCGTAATCGCAGGAGACGATAAACTCCTCGAAAGGTCCTTCCGGCGGCGGCAGGAATCTATCCGGCTCTTCCATAAAGGGATAGACCAGCCCCTCGGCCGCCACCCATTTCCCCTCGATAAACCGCTGGTAAAAGCTTCCGGAATACAAGCCCCGATAGCGTTCGATCATTTTTTCGGAAAGGGAAGGGTTGTCCTCCATACGGAAATGGAGATAATAGGTGTTTTTCTCAGCCCGCTTCTGGATCCACTCCTCATAAAACCAGTGTCTGGGGTGCTCCGGGTTGCAATTGAACCAAAACTTGGATCCATCCACCGAGCACCGGGCCAAAGCCTGCTCCACAAAAGATCGGGGCATCAGCGCCACCTCATCCAGGAGAATTCCCGCCAGGGTAATTCCCTGAATCATGGCGGAAGCTCCCTCATCCTTGCCCCCGAAAAGGTAAAACCGATTGGTTCTCCCCTTTTGGGTTACCTCCAGCATATTTTCCCCCGCCCTTCCCCGGACGGTAAACCCCAGCTCCCGTAAAATTGGCAGCAGGGGCGTTACCAGATTCCTTTTTAAGGAGCGTATGGTTTTGCCGCACAGAGCGAAGCTCTGCTGGTCAAACCGGTAGAAGCACCAGGCGAAGAAGGAGACCCCCATGCACACGGTTTTCCCGCTGCGGACAGCGCCGTCACAGATGACCGCGTCACATCCGGCATAGGGACTGTTTTTGCACCACCAGGAAAGGGCCTGCAGCTGCCGGATGGAAAATTCCTGAAATTTCAAGCCTCTTCCTCCCCATTCTGCTTTTGCAGCAGCCTGGCGCTGTTTTCCAGCGCCTCATAAAATGGAGGCGTATCCGTTTGTCCTTGATCGGCAATTTCCTCCAGCTTTTCCAACGCTTTCAGCCGGTCGAAGAATTTGATTTCCATGGCGCCCTCTTTCATCCTTCGGATCTCCGCCACGTTGATGAAATTCATTTTCCCTAAGGCTCTGGGATTAGGCTCCTCCATAAACAACAATTTGATCGCGTCGGCAATGGAGCCGAAAGCAAGCTGCTGATAGCCTTGATAGATCTCCTCTTTCAGGTCGTTTTCCTTATTTGGGACCATTTCACACCTCCGTCCTTTCCATCCCTGGTTCTCCGGCGGTATTTGTTGCCCTAAAATTCCGAAACCGCCGAAACGAAAAACGTTCCGCACTATAAAAATAGTTTAGTCCCGCCTGGGCGCAAAAAAAGAGCCACGGAAAATTCCCGTGGCTCTCACCAGTTTTTCTAGTCTGTTCTATTTTCAGTATATCTTTACGGTGATTCTGGCGTAACGGCGATTTGGGTTTCTCCTCGATCCTCCAGCAGCGTGACCTCGATCTCAAAGGTTCGGGCTCTTTGATCGCTCCTTGCCTGGCGGTAGATGGTCAGTTTCACCTTTTCGCCGGCCTTAAACTTTTCCAGTTCGTCGTATAGGACATTAGAGGATGTCGTATTCACCCCGTTGATCGCGGTAATAATATCGCCGATCTCGGCGCCCTTTGACGGGATTTCGCTGTCGTCGGAAAAGCCGACGATTACCAGGCCCTGGGGCACATTGTACATTTCAGCCTCATAGGCGGAAATGGACCGAACGGTAACGCCAAGGCGTACCCGGTCAGAGACATAGCCATTCTGGATGATATCGTTGATCACGTCTTTGGCGATGTTGGTGGGGATGGCGAAGCAAATGCCCTCGATCTCCGTCGTGGTGATTTTCGCGGCGTTAATGCCCACCACCTGGCCGTACAGGTTCAATAGAGCGCCGCCGGAACTGCCGGGGTTGATGGCGGCGTCAGTCTGGATATACTGCATATTGATAGAAGACATGGTCACCGTACGGTTAACGGCGGAAACCATACCCTTGGTCAAGGTATTGGTAAAGTTTTCTCCGGCCACACCGGGATTACCCAGAGAAAGCACGGTATCGCCCACCTTCAGCTGGTCGGAATCCGCGAATTCCGCAGGCGTCAGGCCCGTGGCGTCAATTTTCAAAACAGCGATATCAGTCCGCTTGTCGTAACCGACGATCTGCGCCGGATATTCCTGATCCGCCTGGTTTTCATCCTGGCCGGTGAATACCACTTTTACCGGATACTGATTGGAATCCCCGATCACATGGGAATTGGTAACGATATAGCCGTCCTCAGAAAACACGATACCCGAGCCGGAGCTGATAGGGCTGTCGGTCAGATCAGAGCCCTGGCCATAGGTGACCACCGCCACCACGCTGTGCTTCACCTTTTCGTACACCTGATTCGGGGTCATCATGCCATCCTGAG
>CAUFXR010000055.1 GCA_959596515.1 uncultured Oscillospiraceae bacterium | reverse complement strand
TTTTTTAATATTATGGCCAGCATTTCTTTTTGGCTTCTCATAGAAAACCTCTCTTACGCTCTGGGAAAAGATGTCTTTCCCTTCTTTTTCTTTCTTATCATCATAACGCCGATACCCCGGCTTACTTGTGAACGTTTTTTTAATTTTCCTCTCAGCCGCCCTCTCTGGGTTGACAATCCATTTAGATAGAGTACAATAAGAATTATAGAATTAGCAGTCGCGTTAACAGAGTGCTAATTTTTTTGAAATGGAGGAATGAGTATGGCCCGTGAAGGACAAATTAAGGTACAATCAGAAAAGATTTTTCCCATTATTAAAAAATGGCTTTATTCCGACAAGGATATTTTTTTGAGAGAGCTGGTATCCAACGCCAGCGACGCCATCAAAAAACTGGAGCGTCTCAACGCCATTGGCGAGGCTGACACCGGGGAGGAAAAAGGCCGTATCGAGATCCAGGTGGATCCAGAGGCGAAAACCCTATCCGTTTCGGATAACGGCATCGGCATGACGGAAGACGAGGTGGAAAAGTACATCACACAAATCGCCTTTTCCGGCGCGGAGGATTTTATTGAAAAATACAAGGACAAAACAGACACGGAATCCGGTATCATCGGCCACTTTGGTTTAGGCTTCTATTCCGCCTTTATGGTTTCCGATTCGGTGGAAATCGACACCTTATCTTATCAGCCCGGCGCCAAACCGGTTCACTGGGTATCTGACGGAAGCGACACTTACGAAATCGGGGAAGGAACTCGCCAATGCCGTGGTACCACAATCACCCTGCATATTGCGGAAGATTCCAAAGAATTTTTAGAGGAATTCCGTTTGCGGGAAATGCTTCACAAATACTGTCATTTCATGCCCTATGACATTTATTTTTACCCCAGGAAAAAGGACTTATCCCAAAAGGAGGAAAAATCCGGAGAGGCATCTGGTGCGGAAGAAAAGCCGGTAAACAACACTCAGCCTCTTTGGCTGAAAAAGCCAAAGGACTGCACCAAGGAGGAATATGAAAGCTTCTATCGGGAAGTCTTCATGGATTTCAATCCTCCTCTGTTCTGGATCCACCTGAATGTGGATTATCCCTTTAATCTAAAAGGAATTCTCTATTTCCCCCAACAGAGCAACAAACTTCAAGTCATGCCTGGAGAGATCAAGCTTTACAACAATCAAGTTTACATCGCCGATAATATCAAGGAAGTGGTGCCGGAATACCTGATGCTGCTGAAAGGCGTTATTGATTGTCCTGATCTTCCCCTGAACGTTTCCAGAAGCTTTCTGCAAAATGACGGTGACGTGCAGAAAATCAGCCGCCACATCACCAAAAAGGTCTCTGATAAGCTCCACTCTGTATTCGAGGAGGACAGGGCTTCCTTCGAGGGCTACTGGGAAGATATCGCCCCCTTTATCAAGTTTGGCTGCATCAAGGATGAAAAATTCTACGACCGGGTAAAGGATATCGTACTGTTTAAAACCCTGGATCACGAATACAAAACCCTGGAAGAATACCGGAAGGAAAACGAAGGCCAGATTTTCTATGTCACCGATGAAAACGTCCAAGCCCAGTATATCCGCTTATTCCAGGAAAACGGCATGAACGCGGTCCTGCTGACCCACGCTATTGACAGCCACTTCATCAGTTTTCTGGAGTATAAGGAAACCGGCTTGAAGTTTGCCCGTATCGACTCCGATCTGTCCGATTCCATGAAAAACGACGGAGAAAAGCCGGACGAGGAAACTGTTAAGACTCTATGCGAACAGTTTAAGGCGGCCGTAGGCAAAGACGATCTAACTGTTCAGGCGGAAAACCTGAAATCCAAGGAGACTCCGGCCATTATTCTGGTCTCCGAATATGAGCGCCGGTTAAACGATATGAGCGCTATGTACGGCGGTATGTTCCCCGCCGGCGCTCAAGCTAAAACCACTCTGGTACTGAACACGCAAAATGATATCATTCAAAAGATCACTTCCCTGTCAGACGAGGAAAAGCCTCTGGTCTGTAAATATATTTACGATTTAGCCATGCTCTCAAACCAGCGGCTTTCCGCAGACGAGCTCTCGGAATTTATGAAGAGGAGCTCCGAGATTCTGAAGCTGGCGGTTTTCTCCCAGAAAGCTGAATAATTTTTTCATCACCGCAAACAATAACTGCGGTGATGAAATTTGAAAAAGCGTTTGAAAAACGATATCGCGATTTTCACCATCGGCGGCCTATCCTACGCCTTAATCGAGATCCTCTGGCGGGGATATACCCACTGGACTATGATAATCACCGGCGGCATCTGCTTTGTGGTGCTGTTCCGGGTATTCAGCCGGATCACCCACGCGAAGCTTTGGCAGAAATGCGCGGCTGGCGCCGCCATCATTACCGCCATCGAGTTTGCCGCAGGTTGTATTGTAAATCTCTGGCTTCAGATGGATGTCTGGGATTATTCCTTTCTCCCCCTGAACCTGTTCGGTCAGGTGTGTCTGTTATACACCTTTTTATGGGCGCTGCTATGCATCCCTGTGGCCTATTTGGTCCAAATGATGAGAAATCGCTTCCATTAACAAATCCTGTCTGTTCCCACGCTGAAAGAGCAAGGCGGTTAAATCCGCCTTGCTCTTTTTTATTTTCTCTTCCACCCCTTGCCATTTTCATTTCTAGCCTGTACATCTTCTTTTTATTTATCCTGGACCACTTCTTTTTATTTTCCGCCCGGATTTTTGACCTTTTCTATAAGCTTTAGGCGGAATCTTTCACAGGAAAGAGCGGCGGTTTCAATGACAGAACGGTACTTTCAAAAAGCGACACAGCCCAAAAATTCGTTTTTAGAACAACTCGCTTCAAAAACAAAAATGGTAAAATAAAAAAATTTCGCTTTCTCCCTCAGCGGAGAGAAAGCGAAATTGAAAAAGCTATTTTCTACGTTAAAAATCCTTAAGGCAAACATACCGTGCCATTTCAGCGAGGGGAAAATGATTTTGTCTTAGTCATTCTAGCGAAAACCTTTGGAAAACTGTTTTCCGCACAGCGTCCTAACGGATTAATAGTTTTTCGCCTGAAGCTGGAAATAGGCCTGAGGATGAGAACACACGGGGCAAATCTCCGGCGCCTGAGTGCCTACTACGATATGACCGCAGTTAGAACACTGCCAGATCACTACCTCGCCGCGTTTGAAGACCTTTCCTTCTTCCACATTGCTCAGCAAGGCGCGGTAGCGGTCCTCATGCTCCTTTTCGATTTTGGCAACACCCTCGAACAGCGCGGCAATCTGGTCAAACCCTTCCTCTTTGGCTTCCTTGGCGAAGGTAGCGTACATATCAGTCCACTCATAATTTTCGCCCTCGGCGGCATGGAGAAGGTTTTCAGGCGTAGAGCCGATACCCTCTAATAATTTAAACCAAATTTTTGCGTGCTCTTTTTCGTTATTAGCGGTTTCCTCAAAAATATTGGCGATCTGGACATATCCATCCTTTCTCGCCTTAGAGGCAAAATAGGTGTACTTATTTCTGGCCTGTGATTCGCCGGCAAACGCTGTCATCAAATTAGCTTCTGTTTTTGATCCTTTCAATTCCATTTCGTATACCTCTTTCTTTGTCAATTTTAAAAATAAGAATAGTTCTTATTTTTGTTTGATTCTATTGTACTCTATTTGGTAAAATTAGTCAATCCCTTTTTCTTGAATTTGAAAAATAATTTTGCCGTCTGAGACATCGCATCGCACCGCTTTCCCAGCTTTAAGATTTCCTGTCAGCAGTTCCTCACTCAAAGGATCTTCCACTTTAGCTTGAATTTCTCTTCGCAGCGGACGTGCGCCGTACACTGGATCAAATCCAGCCTTAGCAACGGTTCGCACCGCTGTCTCGGTAAATTCCAAGGAAACTCCCATAGATTCCAGTCGCGCTTTCAGGTCGTTCAGCATATGCACGGCAATCTGCTGAATTTCCTGTTCTGACAGCTTTTGGAAGACGATAACCTCGTCGATCCTGTTTAAAAATTCCGGTCGGAAGGCTTTTTTCAGTTCTTCCAGCACTCTATCCCGCATTGCCCTTTGATCGGCCTCCTGGCTATCGTCAGTGGAAAATCCCAGATTCAGCCGGTTTTCCGTAATCAGCCTGGCGCCGATGTTGGAAGTCATAATCACCACAGAATTTTTAAAATCCACTGTGCGGCCCTGCGAATCTGTTAATTGGCCATCCTCTAAAATTTGAAGCAACAGGTGAAACACATCCGAATGAGCCTTTTCGATTTCATCAAACAGCACCACAGAATAAGGCTTTCGCCTAATTTTCTCCGTAAGTTGGCCTCCTTCTTGATACCCGACATAACCAGGCGGAGAACCGATCATGCGAGAAACCGTGTGTTTTTCCATATACTCCGACATATCCAGGCGGATCATGGATTTTTCATCGCCGAACATCGCCTGGGCCAGCGCTTTGCACAGCTCGGTTTTGCCCACACCGGTAGGCCCAAGAAACAGAAAAGAACCGCTCGGACGTTTTGGGTCCTTCAGCCCTACTCGGCCGCGGCGAATAGCTCTCGCCACCGCCGCCACCGCTTCCTTCTGTCCGACAATCCGTTCGTGGAGGATTTCTTCCAGCCGCAAAAGCCGTTGGCTTTCCTCCTCCGTCAGCTGTACTACCGGTACACCGGTCCAGCTGGAGACAATCTGGGCGATATCCTTCGCGGTGACCTCATCGCCGGATCGCTCGCTTTTGTCCCTCCATTGATTTTTTCGCTCTTCCAGCTGCTGCTTCAAGCGCCGCGCCTCATCCCGCAGGAACGCTGCGCGTTCAAAGTCCTGAGAATTCACCGCCGCGGCTTTTTCCTGTTCCAGCTCCTTGCTTTTTTCCTCCAGCTGCTGCAGGTCGTCGGGAACGGTATGACACCGCAAACGGACTCTCGAAGCCGCCTCATCGATCAAATCGATGGCCTTATCCGGCAAGTACCGATCGGAGATATATCGAGAGGAAAGCTCTACCGCCGCCCCGATAGCCTCATCGGTGATTTTCACCTTGTGATGCGCCTCATACCGGTCCCTAAGCCCCTTCAAGATAGCTATCGCCTCCTGTATCGTAGGCTCGCCCACCATGACTGGCTGGAAACGGCGCTCCAAGGCTGCGTCTTTTTCGATATGTCTTCGATATTCGTCAATGGTAGTGGCCCCGATGACTTGGAAGTCGCCCCGAGCCAAGGCCGGCTTTAAAATATTCGCCGCGTCCGCCGAACCCTCCGCTGAACCTGCGCCGATAATGGTATGAAGCTCATCGATAAACAAGATAACATTACCCGCTTTTTTTACTTCCTCCATGGCGTTTTTGATCCGGTCCTCAAAATCGCCCCGATACTTGGTTCCTGCGATCATTCCTGTCAGATCCAGAGACACCAGCCTTTTATCCTTCAGCAGCTCAGGCACGTTTCCGGAAACAATCTGAAGGGCTAACCCCTCCGCCACGGCGGTTTTCCCCACTCCGGGCTCGCCGATCAGACAGGGATTATTTTTAGTCCTTCTGGAAAGGATCTGAATTACCCGCTCAATTTCCGTCTGCCGGCCAATAACAGGATCAATCTCTCCCTTTCTGGCCTGCTCTGTCAGATCCCGTCCGAACTGGTCCAGAGTTCTGGTGGCCGATTTGGTCTTCGCCTCCTTCCCCTGTTTTGGAACCGAAACCGTAGCATCTGTTTCCGCCCCCATCAGTTCATTCATCTTTTCCACCACCTCAGAGGCTCTGACTCCCATCTCCGCCAAAAAACGGACGGCGTAGCTATCACTTTCTCCCAGAATTGCCAGAAGTAAATGTTCCGTACCTACATAAGTGAATCCCATCCTGGCCGCCTGCATTACAGCAATTTGTAAAATCCGCTTAGTCCTCGGGGTGAAATCTTCGGTGCCCAGCGCTCCCCGTATTCCAAGACCGATTTTTTGAGTCATCAGTACCTCCAGCTGCTCGGCATCCACTTCCATCGCCCGAAGCACCGCGGCCGCAACACCGCTGCCTTCTTTTAAAAGTCCCAGCAGAATATGCTCGCTGCCCACATAGGTATGCCCCATCTCTTCCGCGCATTGAATGGCCAAATTCATGGCATGGTTGGCTTTCTGCGTAAATCCGTTAAACCGATACATAACCTGCCTCCTATAAAATAACTATTGCCAGCGATTGGATTTATTATACAGCGTTAGAAGGAAATCCCATGTCAAAATTTTGGGTAAAAAAATTCGTCACCATAATTAGGCTCTATCCGTATACTGTACTGTAAGCCAACAAAACACAAACAAACTTCAAGGAGGACTTTATTATGTGTAACAACGGATTTGGCGGCTGCTCTTGGATCATCATCTTAATCCTCATTCTGTGCTGCTGCGGCAACGGCGGTTTTAATAACAACAGCGGTTGCGGCTGCAACGATAGCTGCGGCTGCGGTTGCTAACGGATTCCGATTCTCGCGCAAACCCAAAGGCGCTTCGGAGAGATCCTCCGAAGCGCCTTTTTTCTCGCCACATAACCAAAGGTGTCAAACCAGACACTCCACATAAATGTATTCTATAACACAAACGCCTTAACCGCTTGTATCGAAAAAAGCCTCCTTAGCCCCCAAAATGGGGTTAAGAGGCTTTTCGATGTTTTCATAGCTGCTTTTTTCTGACGTCATGTCGAAGCCCTGGGATCTGCGCAATAAAAACCAACCGCAAATAGTTCTTTCGTTTTTATTTTCAGACTTTTCCATCAGCAAAACTTTATTTTACAATGAAATTTTCAATAAGATTTTACTCAAAATTAAAATTCAAAGGATTGACTTCCGTTCCGTTTTCAATAATCTCGAAATGGAGATGGGAACCATAAGAATCTCCCGAATTTCCAACCGCTAGGATAGGTTGTCCCTTAGAAACATACTGGCCCTGGGTAACATAAATGGCACTGCCATGGGCATAAAGGGTCTTATATCCATTGCCATGGTCGATCACCACATAATTCCCATAACCATCGTTTAAGTTACCCGCAATGGTAACCACACCGCCGTCCGCGGCGCGGACAACAGCGCCATGAACGCCGCCTTCAGCAATATCAATCCCCTTATGCATGGTTCCCCAGCGCATTTCAAAGGGGCTGGTAATATTGTAGGTGTAAGGCAGCGGCCACAAAAAGCTTCCAGTGGCTATGCCACTGCCCTGTCCCGACTGATATCCGTCGGGATAGCTGTCCGGAAGCGTGCGAGTACCTACCTCTATCGTTTTGTTAACCGGTTCCTGTACCACAGTTCTCTGCACCGCACTGCGGGAAACTTCCTCCCCGTTGAGATAAGTGACCTTATCCACACATTCCTGTACGCCGGGCGTGCCCTCGTTCACTACATTGCTGAACACCGTATACTCCAAGTCATTGTTGACAGTGACGGTATCAAACGGGATTTCCTCCTGATAGGTTTCTGTTTTGGTCACCTGAATCTCAAGCACCGACAAAAGGATCTCTTTGATCTCATGATAACTTTTAACGCTTCCAGAAGGATATAAACCGGAAGACACTTCAATTTCCTGGGCATAGGAAGCCTCTACATCCGGATCTTCCAACTTTTCCTGATTCAACAAAGCATCCAGGAAAAACTGCAGCTGGGCCTGACAGTCGATCACACCGTATAGCTTGTTATCCACGTAAATACCGCTGGCTTCCACCAGTTCGCCGCTCATATCCATAGCTTCGGTATCCGCAATATCCGCCGCAGCATATCGGGGGGTAACTGTCAGGTTAGCCGTCTCCGCCGTGGACGCATGATCAGCCGCCGACGCATGAGCGTAGGGCGCCAAGGGAACCAAACTGAGCACGGAAACCAGCACTAAAACGCAAGCCACCGGCAGGGTAAGGTTTACCGCCCGGTGAGAACGGGGTCCTTGCGTAACCGCAACTGTTATTTTCTCTTTCACGGATTGGATCGGCAGATTTTTTAGCCAATCTTCCGCTTTATTTAAAATTTTCAATACCCATTTCTCCGCATTTTTCAGGCTTTCTGCACCTGCCGCCGTGAAACGGGACCATAGCTTTTCACAAAGATGAATTGCTTTTCTCAGCCGCGCTTTTACAAGCGCTACCTTTTCCGGCTGAATCAGCATCAAAATGACACCCTCTCTGAGCAAAACTAGCTGACAAACTTAGTAATTTAAAAAATTACAATTTTGTAACAGTATGCTATTTATTATAGCTAATTGTTACAGAATTGCAATCCTTTGAAACAGAAATCAGCTATAATGACAGATTTTAGCCGAAATTTTTAATTATTTTTATAAATATTTTTGTTTTTTAATTCTCATACCTCATTTTTTCGACAGTCCACTGGCGGACAATATCAAGAAACTCCGCCGCCTCTTTTTTCGCGCCCTCCAAATCATGTTCCAAATAATTTCCACATTCTGGCGCTGTATTCCCCGGCAGCGGGCCGGAATATTCCGCAATCTGTCCTAAAACAGATTTGATGAAATCCAATGCCTGCTGAGGTTCCATATTCCTCAACAAAAAATAGCATCCCGTTCTGCAGCCCATCGGTCCAAAATAAATCACCTTATCGCTGTATTCACTGTTGCGGGCAATGGTCGCGAACAGGTGCTCAAAGCTATGCAGCACTGGATTGGACAAAAACGGCGGTGTGTTTGGTTTTCTCATGCGAATGTCATAGGTGACAATATCACCATCAATACGGGAAACATAGATGCCAGGTTGTAATTTGGTGTGATCCACACAAAAACTCGCGATTCGTTCCATATCAGTTCTCCTATTCTTTTAAAATGGCCGATCCTCTGTCAACGCTTCCATAGACGCCCCGGATAAAAAACCGGCGATCAGCGCCTTGGCGAACTCGGCGGCCTGCTCATATAAATCAAAGTAACTTTCCGTTCGCAGTTCACCGGTATCCATAGGCCACTGCCATTCCCGGTGAAGCACGTTGGAATAATCAAAATCCGTTTCCTCGGTCATGCTTCTGACATGACAGGAAAGAGTCGGCAATTTTCCTTTTTCCACCCGAAGCAAAACTTTTTTCTTTAACGTGGTCCTGTCCGTCATCCATCCAAAGGCAGTGCGGCAATCATCCACCGCCTGCGCGATCGCCTCCCGGGACGCCCGCACGCCGTACAAGTGACACAGCAGAGACTCATAAAACAGGGCCATTTCCCGTTTCACCAGTTCATCCTTCGGAATGGTCATTTTCAAGCTGAAATCCGTAGGCAGCTCCGCCCGTTCATACCGCAGTAAAATCACATCTAAATTAGACTCTACCTCATTGTGGCAGGTTTCCAGGCTAGAGGGCTTTACCAATTCGTGAAGCATTTCAGCGCCGTAGTTGACAAAAGGATGCGCCACGCTGTCAAAAGCGTAATGGCATAAAAAGCCTAAAATATAGGAAAGGGAGATATCGTTTCCTCTTTCCCCGTTCTCATATTCCTGAGCGAAATCAAAAATCTTAGAGGGCGATGTCCGATGGAGACGCTCTCCAAACTCCTTTAAACTTTCTCCCTTTTGCCAGGGAAAAAAGCGATGGGTAAAAAGAAAATCCGGGCCCTGGGCACCCCATAAAAAGGCGTTTTCGGAAAAGCTTTTATTGGTGTCAAAAGTCGGATCATCCAGCAGTTTGCGCGCCAATAAATAATGGGAAATCGCTGCGGGCATGGTCAATTCCTCCCTGCTTCATTCGGTTGTCGACTAGCGGCACAGCGATTGTCCGCGCCTCTTTTCGCACATTAATTTATCCGTTTATCAATGATCTGCGTAACGTGTTTTGCAACCTTTTCGGAAGATCTCCCGTCATTTCTCAGCGGCTAAGGCTTCTTCCAAAGCGTGAGCGAGCTGATCCGGACAGGAGGTACTGCGCATACCACAGCGTATCCCCTTGCATTTCTGGATAATTTCCTGGGCGGAGGCTCCCTGGATCAGAGCCGTAATCCCCTGTAAATTCCCATTACATCCGCCGTGAAATTGCACTTTCTTAATCCGGCCGTCCTCCAGCTCCAGATCAATGCTCCGGGAACAGGTCCCTTTCGTTTTATAATGATATTCCATATTGAAAACTCCTTATCATGCTACTATCCATTCAAAATCTGTTTTTCCCTTTTCGAAACCTACACCCGGTATTTTTCGCATCGCTTTTTCATCAACGCCACCTGGTCGTCCCCGGTAGTGCAGGTACCTAAAGGATAGGGCTTTTTCGTATAAATCCCATGAAAATCCGTTCCCCCGGTCATGATCAGGTCATGCTCCCGGCAAAACCGGGAAAGACGCTCCGGGTCATCCGGATGGTTTCTCGGATGCCATACCTCTACACCGTCTAACCCCAGAGGTACTAACTCCTCCATCACATCGTAGCTATCGTAAACCGCCGGATGCGCTAAAACCGCCAGACCTCCGGCCTCGTGGATTTTAGACACGATCTCTGTTACCTCTGGATATTCCACCGGAGCGTAAGCGGTCCCCTCTCTGGGATGAAACAGGCTGCGGAACAAATCCCCAAAAATCTCATTGGTATATCCGGCATCCAACAGCGCTTGCATAATATGCTGCTTATAAATATTCGTACTTCCCTGAGCTCTGCGAGCGACCATATCCGGCGTGATGGGATACTGCCGCATCACCTTCTGAAGCATGAGAGCGGCGGCTCTCTGGCGGCGCTCCTTCGTCTTCTTGAAAACGCCCTCCAGCCGATCCGGATTTTGACACAGGTAACATAAAATATGAACCTTTTTGCCTCTGGCCGAATCAATGCAGGAAATTTCCGCTCCATGAATCACTTCGATTCCCTGACGTCTTCCATAAACGCACGCTCTAGTCGCGCCGGCAAACGTATCATGGTCCGTGACCGCAATGGTTTTAAGGCCGAGTTTCTTCGCCATAAGCACCACCTCGTCGATGCTGGCGGAACCGTCTGACATTTTGGTATGACAGTGCAAATCTGCCGCCACGGAATTCACCTTCCAATCTTTTCAAGTTTTTCTGATGTTATTTTCTAATAAGTTTATTATAGTACAAAATTGTTCAGAAAACAAGCAATCATGCCGGATACTTTATCCGCCCTTTCCAGCATTAGAGGCAAAAATGTGGTACAGAGATAGACCGCCGGAGTGATTGGATCGGTACAAGGTTCCAGTATAATTGCAACCGTCTCTATTAAAAAATCCCACCGCTGCCGCGGTTCTGGGTGATCCTATCTGAAAGGTGATTCTGCGGAAATGGTTAGGAAACACTGTTTCACTTTGATGTCTCTCAGACGTCCTTTTTCCATCTTGCCGGTGTTTTTCCGGGACACCTGCTTTTAATATCGCCAGGCCAAATGAATCACCGCCAAAGTCTCTTGTCCAATCTTGCGCAGTCGGTTTATTGAAGCGTTAAGCGCAACAGCGAAGCTGTTCGTCTGAAAAGCGGTAGGCGCGTCTCTTTTTTCGCGCTAACACTTTTTAGCCTCATCACAAAGCGGCCGGTAAACAAAAGCGCCAGGATCCCTGTGGAAAGAGATCCTGGCGCTTTGCTGTTCCGGCTTTAGGTTCCCCCCAAAAAGTTATCCTAATCTCACCTTTTCCTGAGCCGAAGAGAAAGGACCTGCCAAAGGCATCGTTATTTCACGCTCGGTACCGAAATAATCCCGGTCAAATACAATCTGGCTTCCATCCGGCGCCTCGAATTTTTGCTCCGGCTCAAAGGCCTCCCCTAAAAGCTCGGTACTCACGATCTGAGTTTCGAACCGAGGCAGATAGTCGTACAGGTTTGTCTGCAAGTACCAGCCATCTTTGTTCTCCTCCAGCTTAAGAAGAATTGTATGCTCTGTATCCGTCTTAAAGTTTTCTTCCTTATCGCAAGGCTGAGCGCCGTTAAAGTATACATTACCTCCCGTATAAACTGGAAGATGGTCATAATAGATATCCCGGTTTCCTCTGTCCTCAGCCGCGCCATAGCCAAAGCGGCTGAAGTACTCCTCCGCGGTAGGATAACCGTCATAAGGCTTGGTTCCGCAAATAAATTGAATGCCATTTAGTGTGTCTTTGCCGATACTCTCCGCATAGGTCTTTAAATCATCCCGGATTCCCTGCTGCACGAAAATATTATTATAGAAACGGGAATCCCCGTGAAGGATGGTCATAAACCCAGCCACCTCTGTGCGATGGGGAATATGATATGGCGTATAACGCGGGGTGGGAAACTTCTTTCCATTGTTATCGGTCCCCGTTCCTACCCAGGTAAAAGATCCGGCAATCAGATTATGAACCAGCGCTAAGCCCTGAGTGCTCAGTCTACCAGAACAATTGGAAAGCAGCAAATTATTGTCGATCAGCGTGGGACCATGAGACACCTCTACAAAGATATCCTCTCCTAAAGCCAAATTGTTGGTAATCTCAGTACCCACTGGCGGGACATTGTCGTGGAACAGGTTCTGGGTCACCCGAGTGCCCTGGGCCTGCCAATCCAGCCATAAGCCTCTGGTGCAGTGGTGGAAATGATTCCGCCGAATAATCACGTCAATGGCGGCGTGCATTTTAATTCCGCCGATTTCCGCGCCGGCCAGATCCTGCTTATTGTTGATGTGATGGATATGATTATCCTCAATAATGGAGAAAACCCCTCCCAGATGGCCTACAATACCCGTCTGTCCGCAGTCGTGAATATTGCAGCGGCGTACAATATGAGAGCCAATGGTTTCCTTGGACCAGCCCTCTATCTGGGCCTGACAGATAGCATCCCGCTCTGTTTGGGTGCCATCCTTGAAATATTTGGTGCTCCATTTGTTTTCATTATTGGGCTGCAAATACTTTCCCAGGGAAATACCTGAGCATCTGGAATCAGATATTTCACAATCCTCTATAATCCATCCTTTTGACCAGTGCGGGCCGATCATTCCCTCTTGATACGCAGTAGGCGGCGCCCAGGTTGTGGCAGCCTGTTTTACGGTAAAACCGGAAAGCGTGATATAATTCACGCCGGTTTTGTCCGGATAAAAACAATTTCTGCGGACGTTGATCTCCACGCTCTCCTGGTTCGGGTCAAGCCCCTGAAAATTCGCGTAAATTTCCGTAAAATCTCCCGACTGCTGCGTAAACCACTGGTAAACCGTAAATGCCGGGTCCCAGGATTCCCGATATACTGTGGGATTCATAACTTTCTCCAGAGTGGGCACCTCATATATGGCCTTTCCGTTCAAATACACCTCACCGGTATGTACCGGGTCCGCCGCATAATACCAGTCACCGGCAATTACCGTGGTGTACGGATTATATTTGCCGAATACCCCGTTAGGAATCCGCGCCAGCCAAACATTTCCCTGGTAGTTTTGCCAGTTTTTGATCACCTCCGCGCCGGTGATTACAGCCGCTAACGGTACCTCGGAACGGTAAACAACTCGGGAATCTTCTCCTGTCCCACCGTTTACCGGGTTCACATACTCCCGGTATATTCCTGGCGCTACTACCACTTCGTCACCCGCCCGAGCGATTCTCGCCGCCTCGGTAATCGTCTGAAACGGTCTTTTCTGCGATCCATCTCCGCCTCTGTCAGCGCTTATAGACACATGATAAATCATTCTTGATCTTCCTTCCTGCATCGTAATCTTTGAAAGCCTTTTGCATCGGCACAACGATTCCACCACTGAAATTAATAGTATTATACTGCTTGGCAAATTCTATTAAAATAAAAATACCGACGATAACTATAACGATTGCGCCATTTATAAAAATGATGCTTTCCTTCCGATCTCTTTTTCGGGAATTTTTTCTTATCAAGCTTAAACACCCGCTGGAAATACCACGCCAAAATTTTTTCAAAATTTCCTTTCTAAACGGCTCGGTAGAAGCTCACAGCCAAATTTTGTGCGTTTCCCCTTTGGAGTAGTTTTCCTAGAGTAAACTTATCGTCTCTCTGCCTTTTGTGGTAGATTTCTTGCGCTATAAAGCGATAAACGATAACCTTTCCTCCAAAAGAACTGTTCCATTTCTTAAAAAAGCGGAAATCCGGTGTTTTTCTCCCTTTCAGAAGGGAACCGCTTTTTTATCCTTTTCCGCAGGTGGTTTAAGATTTATAAATCGAAACACCTATCGCCCCCGCCCATTTAGGTACAGAAACAATAGGTGTTTTCCTTCGATACAATGATTGATTCGAGCGTTTTATTTGAAGCTCAAAACCGCCTTGACGATTTCGGCTTTATTGGAAACAGAACGATCCATAGCGTCGCTCACATCATCAAAATCAAAATAATTGGTAACCACGCCTTTCACATTCAATCCCCGGGCTACCGCTTCGATCGCCAGAGGATACAGATTGCGATAACGGAACACCGTCTTAAAGGTCAGTTCCTTATTCAGAGAATTATTGATATCCAGGCTTACACGATCCTGAGCGCTGTAGCCTACAAACACTATAGTAGCCCCTTTTGCGGCTGCGCCGATGCACTGATTCATGGTGACGGAAGAGCCTGCGGTATCGATACAAAGATCTATTCCTGTTCCCTTGGTAAGGCTCATCAGTTCTTCTACCGCATCCTGTTCTTTTCCATTGATAACGCCAGTCGCTCCCAGTTCCTTAGCCTTTGCCAGACGGTTTTTCATGACATCCACCACATAGATCTCATTGATCCCAAAGGCTTTCAACGCTAACAATGTCATCAGTCCAATACATCCGGCCCCCATTACCACCGCTTTTTGTCCCAGCTTAGCACCGCCCTGGCTGGCCGCGTGGAAACCTACCGACAAAGGTTCAATCAGGGCGCCTTCTATCGTATCCATATTTTCCGGCAGGCGGAAGCACAGGTCCGCCGGATGAGCTACATATTCGCAGAATACGCCATCGATGGGAGGAGTCGCAAAAAATTCCACATCAGGACATAGGTTGTACCGACCAGTTTTGCAGTAAATACACTGGCCGCAGGTTTTTCCAGGCTCCATCGCCACGCGGTCGCCTATTGCCAGATCCGTTACGTCTTCGCCGATTTCCACCACAGTGCCCGCCGCCTCATGGCCCAGTATAAATGGGAAGCTGACCTTAAAATCCCCGATCGCACCCTGCTCATAGTAATGCAGATCTGATCCGCAGATTCCCACATGTTCTACCCGCACTAGCACCTCGCCCTTTGACGGTTTCGGAATGGGGCGCTGCTCCCACTCTAGCTTTTTCAGGTCGGTCATCACCGCCGTTTTCATTGTCCCTTGCATATATTATTTCTCCTTATTGCCCTTTGTGGGTTTAATAACGTTGTTTTATCCTCTTCCGCAGCCCGTTTCCGGCTTTTAGGCACTATGGTAATAAACCATCAGATGGGTGGCGGTGGCATGGAGGGTAACGGAAAATCTCCCATATTTAGAAATAATTTTGGCCAGCTTCATTTCTGCAGCAAGGCAGATATCGCCTTCGCAGTATTCAGCTTTTCGGGCCCGCCGTTTTTATGATGCAGCACTAGCTTTTTCCAAAAAATTTCCGCAGATATAAAACAGCAGAAATCTTACCATCCTTTTCTGCCTTTGTATCTGTGTAAAAGCGCTTGCAGATTTCCTTTTACGACTAAATTCTCAAATTTAAGATCACTGTCATTGACTTTTTGCTATTTAATGATAGTATAATTATACTGTGACAATTTCTTAAATTAAATAAATATACCGCCTATAAATAGTAGAATTCCGCCATTCAAAAGACAAAGGAGGTCTTTATCATGCCAAAAATGGATTTAGACAGTAGTCTAAAGGAAACCATTACCTTTGAAAGCCAAATGTTGCATTATGGATTGTACACGGCAGGCTATCAACGCATTTTTCAGACCGACATCCCCTGGCACTGGCATGATGAATTTGAATTTGGCTATATTTCCGGGGGAAGTGTAGTATATCAAACCAGTGGCTGCACGATAACTCTCCATAAAGGAGATGGTATTTTCATTAACTCAGGCGTGCTTCATTACCTTCATCCCCTTGAGCCTTGTCGAGAAGCCAGATTACAGACCCAGTTTTTTGACAAAACCTTTTTAGCAGGATCTCCCGGTAGTCTGTTGGATATCAAATATGTAGCGCCAGTGCTGGAGCAACGCCGACTGGAAGCCGTTCCGCTTTATTGCTCTGATCCGGAAAGCAAGTTTCTTTTGAAAAAGCTCCAGGCAGGCGTAGCGCTGTGTCGCCGAAAAGATGATTTTTTTGAGTTTCGCCTCAGAAATCTTTTTTCTGAGCTTTGGGAATCCATATATCGTTGGGCTGTACAGGGGGAAAACGCTACCCCCAGCATACGGCGCTCAATAGAAGGCGACCGGATCAAACAAATGATGCGGTATGTTCAGGCGCATTTTTCAGAAAAAATTTCTGTTGCGGCAATCGCCTCCAGTATTCCTATCAGCGAACGGGAATGTTACCGTTTGTTTCAAAACAGTATGGGAATAACACCCATAGAGTATTTAATTTCGGTCCGGCTGCAAAACGCTCAGTCTCTGCTGATAAACACCAATAAAAGTGTGTTAGATATCGCTTTAGAAACCGGATTTGGCAGCAGCAGTTATTTCGGAAAAATATTTCATGGCCATCATCGACTTACTCCTGTCCAGTACCGAAAGCTCAGTAGGCAAAAATTGTTGATTCCTTAGACAAATTAAGATTCAGCAAAGTCCTTAGGCACAGTGCTTCTCGTACTATCACTATTTTCAAAGCTCAAAATTTTGCAAGCAAGGTTTCCTTCTCAGTCTTCTCCTGGCAAGATACGGAGTCTGCATCCGCTCCTTCATCTACTACTTTATTCAAGTTATTGGTCCGACCTTAATCTGTTTTTTAGTGGTTCTTTCAATTATTGGATATTAGCGTTCCTCAGAAAGGCTCTGCGGATCAATAAAGCAGAAAGAACCACCATACGAGTACCGCGCAACAAAAGAAATTTGGCTGGCTTTTCCCGCCGGCCAATTAAAGCGTCCGGCAAATAGAAGCTTCTACTTCTTCTTTTCATGCCAAGGAAACAACAGTCTCCCCCAGATTGTTCTCTGAAATCCAGAGAGGATTCATCATAGCCAGCGCTATCATACAATTTTCTTATCAAAAGGCTTTCAATCTACATTGCTTCGCTCCTAAGAAAGCATTCCCATTTGCATACAAAAAACAAAAAGGCTGAACATGAATCATGTTCAGCCTTTTTATTGTTGGAGCGGATGACGAGGCTCGAACTCGCTACCTCCACCTTGGCAAGGTGGCGC
>CAUFXR010000054.1 GCA_959596515.1 uncultured Oscillospiraceae bacterium | reverse complement strand
TTTTTGAAAGGCGGTTGGTCCCATTCCCCGTTCGGATTCGGAACGGGAAATTCCGAGAGGCTTACCACTGCTTTTTTTGAAAAGCGGTTGGTCCCATTCCCCGTTCGGGTCTGGAATGAGAAAATCCGAGAGGCTTACCACTGCTTTTTTTGAAAAGCGGTTGGCCCCATTCCCCGTTCGGGTTCGGAATGAGAAAATCCGAGAGGCTTACCGCTGCTTTTTTTGAAAAGCGGTTGGCCCCATTCCCCGTTCGGGTTCGGAACGGGAAAACCCGAGAGGCTTACCATTTCCCCGCGGACATAAGCCCATGATAAAAAGTTCGAAAAGGGCCTGACACAGAATGTCAGACCCTTTTTTGCTGCCTCCGCCTTTTTTGTTTTCGTGCTCGGACACAAAAAACGGCGCTAGTTCGCCAATTGCAAAGAACCTGTGTCGTCGTGCTCGAACACTTTCTAACTTTTTTTGAAAAAATTCATTGCTTTGTCACGGAAGAAGTGGTATAGTAACTTTAAAGGAGCAACTCCCGAATCAAGTGACAAGATAGGAGGAAAAAATATGTTTCAAAACATCCCTCAGGTAAAATTGGGTATCATCGCGGTAAGCCGTGACTGCTTTGTCATCTCTCTTTCCGAACGCCGCAGAAAGGCGATTGTGGAAAGCTACGCCAAGAAGGGCGGCGAGATTTATGAAGTGATGACCACGGTGGAAAACGAGACTGATATGCTCAAAGCGGTGGAAGAGGCGAAAAACGCCGGATGCAACGCTTTGGTGGTGTTCCTGGGCAACTTTGGCCCGGAGACTCCCGAAACTCAGGTGGCCCAGTATTTTGACGGCCCTGTCATGTATGTCGGCGCGTCGGAAGAGTCCGGCGACGATCTGATCAACGGCAGAGGCGACGCCTACTGTGGTATGCTCAACTGCTCTTACAATCTGAATTTGAGAAAAATCCGCGCGTTTATTCCGGAAAATCCGGTGGGAACCGCCGACGAGCTGGCGGATCTGATCGCGGAATTTGTGCCGGTTGCCACCGCGCTGCTGGGTATCAGCAACCTGAAGATCTTTACTTTTGGACCTCGTCCTCACGACTTTTTCGCCTGCAACGCCCCGATCAAGGCATTGTATGATTTAGGTGTGGAAATCCAGGAGGATTCTGAGCTGGATCTGCTGGTGGCCTACCAGGCTCACGAAGGGGATAAGAGAATCCCCTCTGTGGTAGAGGATATGAAAAACGAGCTGGGTGCCGGCTGTCAGTATCCTGATTTGCTGCCGAAGATGGCTCAGTTTGAGTTGACTTTGCTGGATTGGGCTGAGGAAAATAAAGGCGCCCGCAAGTATGTGGCTTTCGCCAATAAGTGCTGGCCGGCGTTCCCCAAGGCATTCGGTTTTGTTCCCTGCTATGTTAACAGCCGCCTGATGGCCAAGGGCATCCCGGTGGCCTGCGAGGTGGATATTTACGGCGCTTTGAGCGAATACATCGGCCTGTGCGTCTCCGGCGATCAGGTGACCCTGCTGGATATCAACAACACCGTTCCCCAGGATCTGTATGATCAGGAGATTAAAGGAAAATATGATTATCGCCTCCACGAGACGTTTATGGGATTCCACTGCGGCAATACACCTATGTGCAAGTTGAGCTCTGGCGCGCTGAAGTATCAGCTGATCCAAAACCGTAACCTGGAAAAGGGCGGCGAACCTGATTTCACCAGAGGTACCCTGGAGGGTGATATTGTTCCCGGTCAAATCACTTTCTATCGCCTCCAGTCTACTGCCGATACGAAGCTAACCAGCTATATCGCCCAAGGCGAAATTCTGCCGGTAGCGACCCGGTCCTTCGGCGGTATCGGTGTTTTCGCCATTTCCGAAATGGATCGCTTCTATCGCCATGTGCTCCTTTCCAAGCACTATCCCCACCATGGCGCTGTAGCCTTCGGCCATGTAGGAAAAGCTTTATACAGCGTGTTCCAGTATCTGGGCGTGGAAGATATCGCCTTCAACCAGCCGAAAGGAATGCTCTATAAGGACGAAAATCCCTTTGCGTAAGCATTTGACCAAATAAAATTATGAGAAAAGCCGGTGCGCCTTTAATCCGGGTGCGCCAATGAAGAAAAGTGTGTAAGACGGCGGTGCGGCCGAAAGGCTGTGCCGCCGCCTTGCGTTGTCAGGAGGTTTTTCCTGCGGTTCTGCGTTCTGAATCTGCTGCCAAAGGGAGCACGGTTCTCATCGGAAATATCGATCATTCCAACAGCCTTGCAGTAAATTTCAATTTTTTGTTTTCCGTGACCGCTGCTCCTGTTGGGTGCGTGGACTATCATTTTGTCAACCAAATCGTTCGGCGGTTCCGCTGTCAGCTCTTCCGAATCGGTGCGCTTGCGCACATTTTTCAGAAACTGCCGAAGGGCGTTTTGTGTCCTCTCGCCGCTGGCGATCAGCTCCTGTAATCTCTAAGGATCACCCCTTTGTGACATCCTTCTGCTCTGTTTCATACTCGGGAGAAAGCTTGTCAAACCGCTCCGCCGAAAGCCATCTTACCACCGTATTCTCATAGATTGGTTAAAAAAGAATATCAAACGCTTCATCTCTTCGGCGAAGAGGTATAATATCTACTCATCCCACATTTCTTTTGCGGTTTGCAGTCCGATTTCGTGCGCCTGCCCAGGTGTGACCTCATCCCGCTAAAAACTCTAACATCCGCACCAGACAGAGTCTGGACCCAATTGCGCTTCGGGCTCTTTTTTTATCGATCACGCTAGGTGCTCGCGGTTTTGGCGTCTATCGTTTCGTTTTCTCCTTCAGATAAAGATACATGATCAAATATATGGTCGATAACGCTTCTTGAAAAGTTTTTCGTATTTTGGGGAAGGGGAAACACTATTTCATTTTGGAGAATAATTTTATGGCTATTCACAAAACAAAGCAGGTGCCAGGGCACCTGCTTTGTTTCTGTGAGCTATTTTATTTATCTTACACGGCGGCGCTTCTGGTTGAGAATTGTCCCAGTGGTTACGCCTGCTCCCGAAGTAAGAAGCAACGCAATCCACAGGATATTACTGCCGTCTCCGGTTTGCGGGCTGGTTGTGTTTCCTTCGTTCTTGTCCGGTTCCTGCGGCGTGGTGTCACCGCCGGTCTGGTTCCCATCGGTCTCGTCATTGCCGCCGGCCTGGGCCGCCGTGATGGTAAATTCCGTGGAGGCGCTGCCGTTTGCGGAGACAATGGAGAGGGTATGTTTATCCACGGACAGGGTGTTCAGATAATCGGCATTCAGGGTGACGATGGTGCTGCCTTCTTTCATGGTGTAATTGGAAGCCGCAAGGTCTTTGCCGTCCACCTGAACCTTGATGAAATCAGCAAATTCTGCGTTGGAGGTAAAGGACAGTCCATCTTTGCTTCCCTGCTGCCATGTGCCGTTGGCTCCGGCGATGATAACAGGAGCATCAGGTACAACCGGCTCCTGTGCCTCCTTGTATTCGATCAACAATCCGAACACCTCGGCTGTTCCGTAGGATACGTCCAGTGTGACCGGGAAGCTGACGGTATCCGCCGTATAGCTGCTGGCCGCAGCGCCGCCTTTGATGCGGGCAGTCGCGCCGTCATACCCTTGGGGCAGAGGAAGGGTCAGGGTTCCGCTGAGGGTTTCACCCTCGTAGTCAGTGAGGGGAATGGATACGGTGTACTCCGCCTGGATATCATAGCCCTCGCTTACCGGCTCATACCATTCCGTTTCTACCATGGGATTATAGTAGTCGATGGCAAGTCCCTGCCACTGGTTAAATTCGCCCACCGGCACCGTGGTATCTGGAGTAAAGGTGGCGGAAAGCTCCGGAGCCGGAGAATAGTCCACATCGCCTTCCTCCAGGACCCGCACCGGCAGGGAGATAGGATCGGCGGCGGAAGTTCCATCCTCTACCACTTTCACATAGGCAGTGAAGGGATAATTTGGATCGGCATAGGCATAGCCGTTCTTCGGCATACCGGAGAAGTCGTAGAAGGTGCTGAGTTCTGCCGACAGGGGCAGATCCGGTATAAAGCGGAAGGTAAAGCCCGTTTTGTCTCCGAGATCGCCAACGGGGATGCTTTCTTCATCAATCCAGTAGAAGGTGCCCGGGATCTGCTTGCCGTCCAGCGAACTGACGAGATAGTCGGGCTTTTGGATATCCGCTAGGGTGTCCCCCGGATGTGCCGTTATTTCCAGATCATACCACAGCGGAAAGTAGGTATATCGGCAGATGACAAGGCCGTCCTTCAAAACAGTATCCAACGCATTCCAATCCTCGTCTGCTTCTCTGGTGACATGAATGTCATAGGTGCCAGGGACAAGATCTGCTTTATCGATGGGTTCTCCGTTCTTCTCGATGGAGATCTGATAGTTTGACACACCCGCTGTTTGTCGGACAGGACCGTTTTCCACGTTGAAATAGAGAGCGGCTTCAAAGGTCGGATGATAGGTCAAAGTGTCCTTACCAAGGTACGGCAACTCATCGTCTTTTGAGGTGATACGGATGTTTTTTGACTGGAACGTCACCTCCACAGTCTGTATGCCATTGCACCAAGGTTCTACATCGGCAAGGGAAAAAGTATTTCCTGTAAATTCCTGTTTTTCCCCATTTACCCTCACCTCTTTGACCCTGTTGTTGTAGCCGGGGATGAAGGTCAGCGCGAGGTCACTTCCGGCTGTGACTTCCTGCAGGCCAGTAACCGTTTGGCCGCTCATATTGATAGATCCTTCTTCGCCTTTAACAGTAAAATCGACATATGCTACCGTATTGCCGTTGCTAGGGATCATTATAGCGTTGAGGGTACTCGCATTGCCGCCAATGGTGCCGCTGGACACCGCCGTTACCGTTCCGTTGCTGGTATTTACCTTGTATAGCTTGCCGACATTGTTCTCTGCCCAATAGAGGGTACCATCTGGTGCGAAGGTGCTGCTGGAGATATAATTGGTGATCACATCCGTACTGCCCACTCTGGTCGCTACAAAGCTGGTGGTATCGATGGTATACAGTGTGGCAACGCCGCCGTTATCCCCGCCGTCAGCCACAATGGCATACATTTGACCGTCTGCGTTGCAGGCGATGGTGTAGATAATCTCCCGGCTAGGCAGGCCGGTGACTTCGCCTTTCCGGCTGTAATCCGGTTGGCCTGTGGTAAGATCCACGGGGATCAGGTAGGATGTGCCGCTCTTGAAGGTCACCACAAATTCTTTGCCATCAAAAACATACTCGTATTGGGATTCATTGTAGGTCCCCCACAGGGTGCCGTTTTGCACTGTTGTATCCACGAGCAAAATGTCGCTCCAACTATCGCCGACTGTCTCTTTGAGGGTAAAGTCAGGATTCAGAATCACCAGCTTTGAAGCTGAAGAATACTGATTGCTGCTCAGACCGTAGATGGTTCCGTTTATCATCTCCAGTCCTAGTAACATGCCATCATAATCGGCGATTTGGGTATAGTCAGACTGATCTGCGGTGCTGACGCTTATGATCCGCTCGGCGCCGGCCTGATACCCGAAGATAAAAGGGTCTGTCCCTTCCGCGTTCGCGGTCATGGGCATCAGCCCCATAATCATACACAAGCTGAGCAGCAACGCCCCGAGCCTTGCTCCTGTTTTTCTTGCTTTTGTGTTCATGCTGGGTTTCCTCCTCTTATTTTTATCAGAGCTGATAATTTCAGCTCGTTTTCCAGCAGCTGTTCTACCCGGTCTGCCAGATAGTCCACTGCACGCTGTTCTCCCTGCCGGGAAAGCCCTTCACAGGGATCTCTGATCTCCACCGTCAGGACGGTGACCGGCGGCTGTTCGGATACAGACAGCACAAATCCGCTTCTGTTTCCGTAAACGGTTACTCCGGCGGCGATGTCTCCGTTTTCCGTTTTGTCATATTCGCTTTTTTCCGAATCCAGAACATCGTAAAGCGCATACAGCACCAGCTGCCTGGTGTACGGCAGGTTCCGCCGAACCGCTCTCATGATATCACCTCCTTTTTGAGTTTATTACTCCACAATTTCAAACTTCTGATTGGGTTCTTCAAAGGGCGTCACGCTGATCGCCTGTTCTTCTTCTCTTACCCGTGTAATCGCGTCATAGAGCACGCCGTCGTACACATACCGGACATCCAGCAGTTTCATGTCTTCGCTCAGCTGCTTTTCATTGGCAAACTGCTCGCCGCCTATGAGCCAAGATGCGTACTCCGTGCCGCTGTCCGAGACCCTGTAACCGAAGGAATCAAAGGCGCGGTAGGGCGTAACCCCCTGATCAAGCCCCAGAACATCATTGCCGGAAGGATCCCTTACAAGGCAGGTCCCGGTATCGGAACACGCCTGAATCTCCGGGATCAGCAGCTCATTGATAAAGTTCACCAGTGTTTCTCCCGTAGGCATTGACGACATCTTGAATATGTACACGCCTTCATCGTATACCACTTCGGTGCAGCCCTCCGGCACGAGATTGACCATGTTGATCCCGCTGTATACGGCGGGCGGATCCGCCTGGGTGGGGACTGGGAAGGACGGAGCGCTTTCCTCATCCTTCTCCTCTTCCTGAGGTGCCGCTATGCTTTCCTGAACGCTGTCAGTCGTCTGGGAAGTCTCCTCGTTTTGTACTGCCGGGGGATCCCCTCCGCAGGCGGCTAGGGTAAAGAGCATCAAACATGCCAGCAGCATCGCCAATTGTTTTTTTATCATCAGTTATCCCTCCGTTTTTTATTGATATTTTTATTGATTCTGATTTGGGCCGGAATTTATGGCAGATCTTTGAGAATTGGTAAGACACGCTTCAGTCCGCCGGGAAGAAAATATCCGGCGAGAGAAATCGTGCTTCTATGGCTATTTTTCCATCGGTTGTCATGTAACCCCATAATCCGCTTTCCGCATCCTGGTAAGCGATCAGCCCGTTTCCGCAGGAGTAAAAGCCACTGATCCCCGGATCGTCCACGACCACATTCCACTGGGTATCAATGAGGATCCATCTGTCTCCGTCCTTTACCTTGCCGACGCCCTCCCAGAAGGTGCAGATGCCGAGATACGGATCCGCGCCCATCGTGGCCGCACTGGCGGTGATATAGGTCGGCTCGATCACCACTTCGCCTTCCTCGTTGATAAAGCCCCACAGCCCGCCGAGCTGAACCGGAGCCAGTCCGCAGCTGAATTGCATTGCGCTCTCGAACTCGAAGTCGATCACGACATTTCCGCCCTTGTCGATAAAGCCGTAGGCGCCGTCCAGATTCTGTGCCAGATACCAGCCGTTTTCGCAGTACGCGAGATAGAGGTACTCACAGGGCACGACCACGTTTCCGTTCTCGTCGCACAGACCGTAGAGATCCTCACCGTGGAACGGCCCGCCGGGCTTGATCTTTACCATCATGTTTGGGTCAAAGCCGTTTTTGTCCGCATAGTATTCCTTCGGAATCGTGGCCAGGATGTTGCCGTTCGTGTCGATAATGACCGGCGTGTCCTCGATGTCCATCTGTGCGTCCGTGCTCTCATTGACCCTGCGGGCGGCCACCGCCTTACCGTTGGTGAAATTGGACGCAAACCCAAAGAAGTAGGTGCTGGCGTATCCCACGCCGGGAACCTTGGGCAGGCCCCCCGCGTTGAACAGGACATTGCCGCTTACGTCGATGTAGATTTTATCATAGTCGGTTCCCGTCTCCAGTTCCACGGCCGCAATGCCTTCCCGGAACTTCACGGAGCTTTTCAGCGGATAGGTGCTCCCGTCGCTGTCGCGGACTTCCGGGATAACAAGCGCGCCTGTGCGGTCGATATAGGCCCAGCTGTCGTCCTCAAGCTGCACCATTGCGCGGCCTTCGGAAAATCCGTAGGCTCTCTGGAACTGCGGCTCGATGCACCAGCCGCCTGTTTTGTCAATATATCCAAACAGTCCCGTATCCGCATCCTGAACGGACGCAAGAGAACCGTCGTCGGACAGCTGCACGGTATCTATTGTGCCGGACTGCCCCTGGGGCAGCTCTCCGGTATACTCAGGCAGGGGGCTTTTGGGATCGGAATTGTACTCCTCAAGGGCTGTCATGAACTCGATCACAGCCTCGTCGCCCTCCATTGCCGCAGCCGGGTCCACGCTTGGAAAATCAACCGCCCGGGACGCCGTTTCCAGCACATGCTCATAGAAAAGCTCTGCCTCCGCATTGCCGGAAGGCGAGAGAATCGTGACCGGCAGAGGGTCGCTTTCGGTTACATAGCAGCGAAGGAAGATATCTTCAGCCTCGTTTACCATCAGTACGGAATAATTGGCGGCAGACGCCGTCTCGGCGTAACAGTACAGGTTCCATGTGGAAGGATATTCCAATGTGACGCCGTACCCATCGTAGACCGCCCATTCGGTGTCATCAAAAGCCACATTTTGCGTGCCGCCGCCGTTGGGGGTTGGCTGGGATTCCGACGGCTCTCCCGCCTTTTGGCAGCCGGCAAGGCAGAAAATGCAAAATACCAGTAAAATCGAAAGTGCTTTTTTCAAGATAATCCTCCTCTTTTCGCGCCGGAGGTGTTCTCGGGTGCGTCAACCCTCGGGCCCGGCATGAAGTAAAAGAAAGTGTAAACTTCCGCAGCAAAGCCGCCGCGTGTCCGGTACGGGTTCCGCTCAAACGATTCCCCGCTCCGCTGCTTTCACCGCCTCGGCATTGTAACATTCCAGCAGCCATCCGCTCTCCTTAAGGCCGGCAATGATTTCGTTGATGGATTGACAGAGCTTTTCGTTTTCCTTCATCAGAATCAGTCCGTAACTGCGGAAATCCGGCGTTACCACCTTATAGCCGCACTGCGCGACATTCCCATCGACAATAGCCTGCACGATTTGATCCCCAAACGCTCGGTCGAACATAGAGAATACACCGGCATCCACCTCTCCGGAAATCAGTGCTTCGAGGATCGCCTGGTTGTCGGCCAGCTCGTGAAGCTCCGCCTCAGGGTACTGTTTGGCGGTGTTGGCTGTCTGTACTGTGCCCTTGACTACGGCAATGCGGGCGTGGGCGAGCTCCTCCTCGCTTTGTATCATCTCTCTGGGCTCCGGCTCGACGGGCGTTTCCTGGACCGGCTCTGAATCACTGCCGGAATCCGTTTTCTCTTCCGGCGGCAGCCACGGCTGTGGGTCAGTGCTTAAAAAGACCTCATCTCCTTCGATTTCTGTTATGTTAAAATCATCGGTCATTTCGTAAAGGGCGAGGCGTTCCTCGGTGATCGTAAAGTTATCCGCGGCAAAATCCACATCCCCATCCGCTACCGCCTGCAGCTGGGCTTCTACCGTGTCATATTCCACGAATTCCACCTCTACGCCCAACTCTTCCGCGATGCGGCGGCATATCTCCGGCACGTTTCCGCCCCGGGTGCCCGCAAGCACTCCGTATTTCTCCGGATCATCCGGTATGACATAGCTGGTTTTCGAGTTGCCTCTTACCCCTACGGTCAGCACGCCACGTTCCTGTACCGCCTCGGTGGAATGGTACTCAGGCGTGGCCTTCGGATCTGGTTCGGGTTCCGGCTCCGGATGACTTGGCGGTATGCCTTCAGAAGATTCGGCTGCGCTGTTCTGGCTCGAGTCTGTTTCAACAGAATCGGTCTTACTGCCGCAGGCCGCAAGGGAAAGAACCATAGAGACAACCAATACGATTGCTATTATTTTTTTTAACATCTTGATCTCCTCCGTATAGAACATCAGGTCATTATCATGATACCTATAAATTCGATCCTTTTGCAGTTCACATGTGCGCCGTTCTTGGAAAATGGGGGTTCACATGTGTGACATCCTGTGAAAACACGCAAAAAAGCGCCGCTTCCCATAGGGAAAGCGGCGCTCTGCCGGGACATAGTTTATTCTACTGTAAAATTCATATAACTTTGAAATAAACCGAGCCGTGTTTTGGTTTCGGTCTTTTCATAAATCGAGGAGATATATCGCTGCAGCATCCGGCGGGAGATATAAAGGCCGTCGGCGATTTCCTGTACGCCATCCTCGGTGGTCAGCAGCTTTTCCAGCACCTCCGTTTCACGGGGCGTCAAGGAACAATGCTGCGCATACAGCGCTAACCGTTCCTTGGGGGAAAGTTCCGGCTCACCGGAAGATCGTTTTCCTGCCTGTCTGGAAGACGTGACGGCATTGCTGAGATACGGCAGCAATACCAGCAGAATCAAAATGGACAGCAGACAGCTTCCTACAGCTAGTGCGGTATTGCCGGCTGCGTCATAGATGTTTAAGGCCGGCAGGACAGCTGCCGCCACCGTAAAGCTGCGCACGATGCGCCCCATGCCCGCCCAAAGCTCCGGGTTACTGCTTTTAGGCGCGAAATCCAGGAACATCACGGTGAAAAAGATCACATAAAAGCCGCTGTACAGGTACATCAGCGCGGTACCGGCAAAATAGCTGACTTTATCCGAGAGAAAGAACATGCAGACGGAAGAAAGTAAAATGGCGCACACTGTGGCAAGAGGAAGATATGTCCGTTCCCTGATGTCCGCAAGAAATCCTGCCAGAATCAGGCCCAGCGCGTAAAACAGGCGCACACCGCCGTAAATATAATAAGATTTTTCGGCATTAAAGGCAGTCAGAACGCTGTCGATCATTCCAGCCACAAGGCTCATAAGCACCACGGCGACGATCAGGGCGATTGCTGCCGTGCAGTCTCTTTTGCCGCTCGACGAATAGGGGAGGGGGTTTTCCAAGATCCAATCTTTCGGCGCTTTGATGATAAAATACATGACAAACGCGACGCTGAAAATAATGCTGATGATAAAGGTGATAGACTGCGACATCAAATTCTGTACTACAAACTGCAAAAGGATCGCCGCCCCCATACCTGTGCCGATCGCTCTTCCCGTATACCGGCTCCCGGCGAAATACATGGCGGTATTGTAATACACACACCCGCTGATATGACCAGTCAGCAGCAGGGCAGCGGCAGCACTTATCAGAAAAAGAATCGGATGGTCTGCAAAAAGTAGAACCGCGGCTGTCCCAAGGTACAGAACACCAAGGATGAGCTGTGCTGCTTTTCTGGATTTTTCTTTCTTGCAGAGACGGCGCAGCAGGGAAAACGATAGAAAACCCAAACCGGTACAAACCAGCCCAATGGTATATACGGGGTTTACGGAATTACTTCCGAGAATCACGGCACAGCGCTCGTTGATAAACGCTTCCGTCAGCATAAAGGCAAAAAAGCATAAGGTAAAACTGAGTCCGCACAGGAGCTCTGAGGCTGTGATCTTCTGCCGTTTCATGATTTTCCGGCCTCCCCCCTGAGTTCCACCACATCACCGATTTCACAGTGAAGCGCCCGGCAGATCCGTTCTAAAATCTCAAGACTCACATATTCGTCGTGACTGAGTTTTGCGATCGTGGAAGCCGAAACGCCCGCCATTTCAGTTAGGGAAGATTTTTTTATTTTCATATCAATCAGCCGTTTCCACAGCTTGTTATATTGTACCGCCATACGGTTCACCTCATTGCCATGATAAGGGCAGTATAGCATGGAATTTACGAAAACTCAATAATTCTGCCGATTTCTCGTAAAATCCACTTAGTGCGCGTTTTTCATAATTGTGTTAAGGACCAGCCCATCTTCGTTTTTTCTGTGTCCTTTCATGAAATCCAATGAGATCCGCTTTCGGGTGTGAAAGGTATTTGATATGTTGGAAATCGAAAAGTAGCGGCTGAAACAGCTTGATTTCAAGCCGTTTTTCAGGCATAAATTTTGAGGGACAAGGTACCAATACCTTGTCCCTCGTTTGCAAAACCTTCGCTAAAGGATCTTATCATTTGGCGCGCCGGCTTTTCTGTGAACTTTAGGTGCTCTGCGGTTTTGGTGAGGCCCTTTGAGACCTTCTTTAAGAATTTTTCTCTGAATTCCTCTCTGTGTTCCTTTCTGGATTTCTCTCAGAACTCCTCTCTGTGTTCTTTTCTGGATTCCTCTCTGGATTCCTCTCTGCTCTCCATTCCCAAAAGGCAACTTATGAAAAAACAATTTTTTGTCTCTGATTAGTTTAGTTACCATTTTGTCTTGGCCCGTCTGTGAAACGGTGGGTTTATCTGATCGCACTTTTCTCGCAGTGAAAAACGAATTGGCAAAAAACTCAAAACATTTTCAAAGAAAAATTGCAAAGTGGCGAGGCAAATCGACGCAGAAAAAGTTACCGCCTGCTTTCACCTGAAAGACTGTGTTAGAAGACGGAAACGGATGAACGAAAAAGAGAACGAAAAAGAAGACGGAAACGGATAAACAAAAAGAGAAAGGAAAAGGGAAAAAGAAAGGAAAGAAAAAAGAGAAAGAAAAAAAGAAAATGGAAAAAAGAAATGGAAAAAAGGAAAAACCGTTCACCTGAGTTTATTTGGCAGAGTCCTTTGCGATATTTCGGGCCACCGCCACACCGGTAACCGAGGCCTGCATCAAGCCCCGGGTGATTCCCGCGCCGTCGCCAATGGCAAACAGATTCTGCACCTTTGTTTCAAACCGGTCATCCACCTGGATTTTACTGGAGTAAAATTTTACCTCCACACCATAAAGCAGCGTGTTTTTCGAGTAAAGGCCTGGCGCCAGCTTGTCAAAAGCTTTCAGACTTTCCACGATGCTGGTGAGATGCCGGTGGGGCAGAACAAAGGAGAGATCCCCAGGGACGGCGTTTTTTAAGGTTGGCACGGTGGTGGATTTAGAGAGCCGTTCCTTGTCGGTGCGCCGGCCCATCAGCAGGTCACCAAGGCGCTGTACCATAATGCCGCCTCCGGTAAGCATATTGCCCAGCTGGGCGATATACCGGCCGTACTCGATGGGCTGATTAAACGGTTCGGTGAATTTGGTGGAAACCAGCATGGCGAAATTAGTGTTTTCCGAGTGCTTATCCTCATCGGCGTAGCTGTGGCCGTTGACTACGGCGATGCCTTTCCCGCCAACGCCGCCTTCGTAGTGTTCCTCGCTGACGATACCGCCGGGATTCATGCAAAAGGTGCGTACCTTGTTTTCAAAAGTATCGGAGTAATATACCAGTTTCGCCTCGTAGAGGTTTTTGGTGAGGTGGTCCATTACCGCGTTGGGAACCTCTACCCGCACGCCGATGTCCACAGCGTTGTTGATGGTTTGCAGATTGTTCGCCCGGGCAACAGAGGTCAACCAATCCGCGCCGCCTCGGCCTGGGGCCGCTACCACATACCGGGCCTTTTCCAGTTTTCGCTCGCCGCCTTTGCCAATGAGCCATACTCCTACAGCCCGGCCGTCTACGATTTCAATAGTGTCCGCTTTGGTATACTCCCGAAACTCAAAGTTTTCCCGGCTGCTTAAATACCGGTACATTTCCCGGAGTACCTCGAAAGAGTATTCGGTTCCCATATGCCGTACCGGGCAAGGAATCAACTTGATGTTGTGCTTGTGTGCCTCATAGCTGACCTGCTCGGCAAACTTATCGCTTTTACCGAAGACTTTGTCCGGCGCACCGAATTTCAGATAAATATCGTCGGCGTAGCGGATTAGTTCCCGGACCTTTTCTATCGGAAGATAGTCGGTAACATTGCCGCCTACCTCTTCAGACAGGGAAAGCTTGCCATCGGAAAACGCGCCCGCGCCGGCCCAGCCATTCATAATGTGGCAGGTCTTGCAGTGGGCGCACTGGCCGGAGGTCCTGGCGGGGCAAGCCCGTTTGTCGATGCTGGAACCGGAATCTACCACCAGTACCTTTAACTGGGGCATGAGTTTATCCAGTTCCAGCGCGGTGAAAATGCCGGCGGGACCAGCGCCGATTACGATCACGTCATAATGCTGCATATGTTGTATTCTCCTTTTTTATCTTTTCGTTCGGTTTTCACCGTCCGGCTGCCGAAACCCTGGCAGGCAGACAGCGTTTTTTATTTCAGGCGCAACGTTCAACGCCTCGGGTTGTCTGAAAAAATCGAAAAAAGTTTGGCCCTCGCGCCAGAAGACAAAAGAGATTGGGGTAAACAGGCAGTGAATGACGCCGGAGAAAGTTCGGGAACTGTCTGGAGGCGGAGAGCTCGGGAAGTGGAAAGCTAGGGAAGCTATCATGGATAACAATAGGAAAGAAAAACGGGAGCGCTCGGAAAACGATGAAAATCCGAAGGGCTTCAGTGTTTTTTGAAAATTTTGAGCGAAGCTGCCGGCTTCCCCGGTAAAGCTGCCGACTTCTCCGGTAATGCTCAACCGAAGCGGACATAGTTTTTCAGCCAAAACACTATTGGCGGAAAACAGAATCGGATCTTAAGATGGACTCCAGGCCCGCCTTGGCTTCCGTGAGTTTGCAGAGCCTGCGTGGGGCGCAAAGACAGGCGGAAACGCTGTGGTTTTGCGTTACACTTAGCGTGCGGTGCCTGCGTGGGGACGCAAAGACAGGCCCCGGCAAGAGGAGAAGGGGGCCGGGGCCAAGGATAAAAGGTATGATAGAATGATCAATTGCTGAATTTTCAGAACACTCGATTTCCAAAACCTTGGGAAAGCTTTGAAATCAGAATCGCGCCTGCGCAAAACAAAACTATGAAACAAGGCCGAGAAAAAGAACCGGAAGGCCTAGCGGCGAAACAAAACTGGGGCGAAACCAAGGAACCGGAAGGAAACCGGGGACCACCGGATGCGAGGAAATCCCTTCGGATAGATAGCGGTTGTCAGATGGTGTCTTTACCGGTGAGAGATCGCCGAACAACAAGCCGGATGGCGGTGCCTCAGCTATAAGATCCAAGCCCGGGACCGGGTCAGGGATTGGGTGTCATGTGCAGAAGCTTTTTCGCGTTGCCGCTGAAAATCTTTTCATATTCGTCGTCGGTCAGATCCAGGGAAAGTAGGGTTTCCACCTCGGTTTTGTGATCCCACATGGGAAAATCGTCGCCGAACAGCAGCCGGTCCGCCCCATAGGCGCGGATGACCTCCTTGCTGCGGACTTTGCCTAAAAAGGCGAAGGAACTGGAGGTATCCAGCCAGCAATTCCGATCCAGCAGGTATTCCATGGCGAGATCCCAAAGAGACCAGCCGCCGAAGTGGGCGCCGATGACCTCCAGCTTGGGAAAGTCGTCTAAAATATGAGCCAGGCGGCGGGGATGGGAGAAATCATACCGGTAATCGCCGCAGTGGATCAGGATCGGTAGCCGGCCCTCAATGGCCTCGTAGATCGGGTACATGGAGGGGTCGTCCATATGAAACCGTTGAACGTCGGGATGAATCTTCATGCCGTGAAGCCCCAGCTTAATGCAGCGCTCGACCTCATCCACCGGGTTCTCCAGGCCCGGATGAATGGTACCGAAACCAATGAGCCGGTCGGGATATTCCTGACAGGTGGCATGGATAAAATCGTTGATGCTCTGCACCTGCTTGGACACCGTGGCGACGGACTGGACCACAAACATACCTACTCCTGCTTCGCCGCCGCTTTTCAGCAGCGTATCCACGCTGCCGATTTTATGCATGGGGATGGAATAAAATTCCCCGACGCTGTGAGAGGCTTTTTCCGCGATTTTATCCGGATAAATGTGGGCGTGAAAATCAATAATATCCATCATGGCGCTGTACTTCTTTCTGTTCAAAGATGTGAAAATTTTCATAGATTTCAATTTTTGACCATTAAAACCCAATTTATTATATTAACAGAATCGTTTTACATTTGTCAAGAGAAAACATGGCGTCGCCGTAGAGAAATATTGTCAGCCGCGTAGATTTGAGATTGACGGATCCCCAGGTTTTTACTACAATGGAAGCAAAGGGAAGGAAGGGAGAGTATTCAGATGGCTGAAGTAAAAGGAATGAGAGGGCTCAGGTTTCAAACCTCGAAGGCCGGGGACATCCAGGAACTTTGCTGCCCGCCTTACGATATCATCAGTGAGGAACAGCGGAAGGCTTATTTGGAGAGAAATGAGCACAACGTGATCCGGCTGGAACTGCCGAAAGGGGAGGATCCCTATGGTACCGCCGGCAGGATTTTGGAAGAGTGGATCCAGCAGGGGATCCTGCAGCGGGAGGAAACAGAGAGTCTGTATATCTACGAAGAGGAATTTACCGCCCGAGGAGAACGGAAAAAAGTAAAGGGCTTTATCTGCCGGGTAAAGCTGGAGGAATTTGAAAAGGGCGTGGTGCTGCCCCATGAGGAGACCCTGTCCAAGGCCAAGGAGGACAGGTTCAATCTGATGAAGGCCACCTTCTGTAATTTCAGTCAGATTTATTCTTTATATATGGATCCGGAGCACGTGACCCTGTCAAAGATTGATGAGCTGTCCCAGGGTAAGCCCCAGGCGGAGTTTACCGATGGGGAAGGAGTGACCCACCGGCTTTGGGTGGTGTCGGAGCCGGAGACAGTTGCCGCTGTGTGCGGGGATTTTAAGGACCGGAAGCTGTACATCGCCGACGGTCACCATCGGTATGAAACCGCTTTGAATTTCAGAAACTACTGCCGGGAACAGGGGCTTGCCAAAGAAGGAGACCCGGCGGACTACATCATGATGATGCTAGTGGATTTGGAACATGATGGCCTGGTGGTGTTCCCGACCCACCGTTTGCTTCGGAACTTGAAGGAGTTCAATCCCGAGGCCGCTATGAAAGCCTGTGAGCCTTATTTCCAGGTGGAAGAAAAGACCGGGGTCGCTCAAATGGAAAAGGCTCTGGATGAAAAGTACGCCAAAGGAGAAAAGGCCTTCGGCTTCTACTGCGGCGGAGACCGCTGGACTCTGCTGACGCTGAAGGATCTGTCCGTGCTGGACCAGCTGCTGCCGAATCTGAGCGAAGCTTCCAGAAGTCTGGATGTGACGGTGCTGCACACTTTGGTTCTGGAAAAGCTGTTCGGCATCGATAAGGAGAATATGGCGAACCAGGTGAACCTGACCTACACCCGCAGCTTTCAAGAGGCGGTGGAAAGCGTGGAAAAAGGCGAAAGCCAGTGCGCTTTCATTTTAAATCCCACTCGGGTGACGGAGATCCGGGATGTTGCCGCTGCCGGGGAAAAAATGCCCCAGAAATCCACCTATTTCTATCCCAAGCTGATCACTGGACTGGTGATGAACCCTCTAAAATAAAGGAAATAGTGACGTCTGAAAAATCTGAGGAAAGATCTTTTGTGAACGGAAAGGGCGGCAACACCGCGCACGCCGGTAAGGGAATTCGGCGGTGGCCGCAGGGGCACCAACCGAAAACACCGTGCACGCCGGTAAGGGAATTCGGCGGCGGCCGTAGGGGCTCCAACCGAAAACACCGCGCACGCCGGCAAGGAATTCGGCGGCGGCCGTAGGGGCTCCAACCGAAAACACCGCGCACGCCGGCAAGGGATTCGGCGGTGGCCGTAGGGACACCAACC
>CAUFXR010000053.1 GCA_959596515.1 uncultured Oscillospiraceae bacterium | reverse complement strand
AAGTAACTTACGGCCAGTTTGGCCTGCAGGCCCTGGAGCCGGCGTGGATCACCTCAAACCAGATCGAGGCCGCTCGTGTGGCCATGACCCGTTACACCAAGCGTTTCGGACAGGTTTGGATCAAGATTTTCCCCGACAAGCCCATCACCGAAAAGCCTGCTGAAACCCGAATGGGTTCCGGTAAAGGATCTCCCGAATACTGGGTGGCCGTGGTAAAGCCCGGCAGAGTGATGTTCGAGATCGGCGGAATCGCCGAGGAAACCGCCCGGGAGGCTATGAGACTGGCTGCCAACAAGCTGCCGATTAAATGCAAGTTCGTGAAAAAGGAAGAAACGGAGGTTGAGCAGTAATGAAGGCCTCAGAGATTAGAGAATTAAGCGCCGCAGAACTGGAAAGCAAGCTCAAAGACCTGAAAGCTGAACTTTTCAACCTGCGTTTCCAGCTTGCCATTAATCAGCTCGACAACCCGATGCGCATCAGTGCTGTTAAGAAGGACATCGCAAGAGTGAAAACCGTTCTTCGCCAGATGGAACTGAACGACAGCGCTAAAGCGTAAGGGAAGGGAGGATTAAGCCGTGAGCGAAAGAAATATGAGAAAAACCAATGTTGGCAAGGTGGTCAGCAACAAAATGGATAAGACCATCGTTGTCGCCATTGAAGACAGCGTAAAGCATCCCCTTTACAAAAAGATCATCAAGCGTACGGTGAAGCTGAAAGCGCATGACGAAAACAACGAGTGCAACATCGGCGACCGTGTGCGCGTGATGGAGACCCGTCCCCTTTCTAAAGAGAAGAGATGGCGTCTTGTAGAGATCATTGAAAAAGCGAAATAATCCGCTCAGGAGTGTTTTGCTGGCTGAAGGGGTAAGGCCCCCAGCCAATAAACTTGAATAGGAGGAACGCACTGTGATACAGCAGCAGACTTACCTCAAAGTTGCCGATAACACCGGCGCGAAGGAGCTTATGTGCATTCGCGTTCTGGGCGGCACTCGCAGAAGGTATGCAAATATCGGCGACGTGGTGGTAGCTTCGGTGAAAAAAGCAGCACCCGGCGGCGTGGTAAAAAAAGGCGACGTGGTCAAGGCGGTCATCGTCCGCTCCGCAAAAGGCGTTCGCCGTGATGACGGCACCTACATTCGTTTCGATGAGAACGCGGCCGTCATTATCCGTGACGACAAGAACCCTCGCGGCACCCGTATTTTCGGGCCGGTGGCGAGAGAACTGCGCGATAAGGATTACCTCAAAATTTTGAGCCTTGCGCCCGAAGTGCTTTAATGGAGGTGCTCACTGATGATTAATAAGGTTCATGTAAAAACGGGTGACACCGTAGTCGTGTTAAGCGGCAAAGAGCGCGGCAAAAAAGGAAAGGTAATGGCTGTCAGCCCCAAAGAGGGTAAGGTCATCGTGGAAAAGATCAACATGGTATCCAAGCACATGAAGCCCCGCAGAATGGGTGAAACCGGCGGCATTGTAAAGGCCGAGGGCGCCATGTACGCTTCCAAGGTCCAGATCGTTTGCCCCCGCTGCGGCAAGCCCACCCGTGTCGCCCATAAGATCTATGAGGACGGCACCAAGGAACGCATTTGCAAAAAATGCGGCGAGTCGCTGTAAGGAGGATAAAAGATGGCTAGACTTAAGGATTACTACAAGCAGGACGTAGCTCCCGCTTTGATGAAAAAGTTTTCTTATAAGAGCGTCATGCAGATCCCGAAGCTGGATAAGATCGTAATCAACGTAGGCGCCGGCGAAGCCAAGGACAACGCCAAGGTGATCGACGCCATCACTACCGATCTTGCCGCTATCACCGGCCAGAAGCCGGTGGTCTGCAAGGCCAGAAAGTCCGTCGCGAACTTTAAGCTCCGTGAAGGAATGAACATCGGCGTGAAGGTTACCCTGAGAGGCGACCGGATGTACGAGTTCCTTGACAGGCTGTTCAACGTGGCTCTGCCCCGTGTAAGAGACTTCAGAGGCATCAACCCCAACTCTTTCGATGGCCGTGGCAACTACAACATGGGCATTAAGGAGCAGCTGATCTTCCCTGAGATCGATTACGATAAGATCGATAAGGTTCGCGGAATGGATATTTGTTTCGTAACCACCGCAAACAATGACGAAGAAGCCCGCGAGCTGCTTTCCTTGATGGGCGCTCCGTTTGCGAAATAAGGAGGGATTGTTGTGGCCAAAACATCTATGAAAATCAAGCAGCAAAGACCGGCGAAGTATTCTTCCCGCGAATACAACAGATGTAAAATCTGTGGCAGGCCGCATGCCTACCTTCGCAAATTCGGAATTTGCCGTATCTGCTTCAGGGAGCTTGCCTATAAGGGCGAGATTCCGGGCGTGAAAAAAGCCAGCTGGTAAGCAAGAGCAAAGGAGGTAAACGGCAGTGCAAATTACTGATTCTATCGCAGATTTGCTGACGAGAATCCGCAACGCGAGTTCCGCCAAGCATGAAACTGTTGATATCCCGGCTTCCAACATGAAGAAAGCGATTATGCAGATTCTGGTGGACGAGGGCTATGTAAAGAGCTTTACCGTCATCGAGGATGGCAAGCAGGGCATGATCCGGGCGACCTTGAAATATGGCGAGGGAAAGACCCCGGTCATCACCGGCCTTCGCAGGGTTTCCAAGCCCGGCCTGAGAATTTACAGCAGCGTAGAGGATATGCCTAAGGTATTAAAGGGCCTGGGCATCGCGATCGTTTCCACTTCCAAGGGCATTATGACCGACCGTCAGGCCCGTAAGGAGAATGTAGGCGGCGAAATCCTTGCATTTATTTGGTAAGGAGGTGTTGATATGTCTCGAATTGGAAGAAAACCTATAAATATTCCCGCCGGCGTTGACGTAAAAATGAGCGACGGTGTTGTAACGGTCAAAGGCCCCAAGGCTACTTTGACCCAGAAGGTTCATCCCAACATGACCGTTAAGGTCGAGGGCAGCGAGGTTCTGGTCACCCGTCCTGATGACGAGAAAGAGAACCGCAGCCTGCACGGCTTGACCCGTACCCTGATCCACAACATGATCGTGGGCGTTACCGAGGGCTACAAAAAGGAGCTGGAGGTCAACGGCGTAGGTTACCGTGTACAGAAGCAGGGTAAAAACCTTGTGATGAACCTGGGGTACTCTCATCAGGTAACCATGTCTGAAACAGACGACATTACCATCGAGGTACCGGGCCCGAACAAGATCATCATTCATGGCGCCGACAAGCAGAAGGTCGGACAGTTCGCCGCGGAAGTCCGCGAGAAGCGTCCGCCAGAGCCTTATAAGGGCAAAGGCATCAAGTATGTTGACGAGGTCATCCGCCGCAAGGAAGGTAAGGCCGGTAAGGGCGGCAAGAAGTAATTAAAGGAGTGAATCAACGATGGTGAATAAGGCTGACACCAATAAAGCTAGATTGCACCGCCATAAAAGAGTGCGCGGTAAGATCAGCGGCACCGCGGCGCGTCCGCGCCTGAACGTTTTCCGCTCCACCAATCACATCTACGCCCAGTTGATCGACGACGTTAAGGGTGTAACCCTGGCGGCGGCCTCAACGCTGGACAAGGAATTTGATGGAAACGGCGGAAACAAGGAAGCCGCGAAGAAGGTTGGCGAGCTCATTGCCAAACGTGCCGCTGAAAAGGGCATTTCCGAGGTCGTTTTCGACCGCGGCGGCTATATTTTCCACGGCCGCGTCAAAGAGCTGGCCGAAGGCGCCCGTGAGGGCGGCCTCAAGTTCTAAGAGAAGGAGGAATACTTTTGGCTAGATTTGACGCAAAAGCGACTGAAAGCGAATACAAAGAGCGCGTAGTCGCTATCAACCGTGTATCTAAGACTGTAAAGGGCGGCCGTATCTTCAAGTTTGCCGCTTTGGTTGTGGTTGGCGACGAAAAGGGCACCGTGGGCTTCGGCATCGGCAAGGCCGGCGAAGTTCCGGACGCGATCCGCAAGGGAATCGAGGACGCCAAGAAGAACCTGGTGAAGATTTCTCTGAGAGGAACCACCATTCCTCATGAGGTCATCGGCATCTATGACGCCGGTAAGGTTCTCATGAAGCCCGCCGCTCCTGGTACCGGCGTTATCGCCGGCGGCCCTGTGCGTGCTGTGGTTGAGGCGGCCGGTATCAAGGATATCAGAACCAAGGCCCTTCGTTCCAACAACCCCTGCAACGTGGTGCGGGCCACTTTGGAAGGCCTGAAGAGCCTGCGTACCGCAGAGGAAGTCGCGGTGATCCGCGGCAAGTCCGTAAAAGAAATCTTATAAGTAAGGGGGTAGCAATATGGCACAGCTAAAGGTAAAGCTGGTCAAAAGTCTGATCGGCAGCAAAAAGGACCAGATTGCAACCGCCCAGGCTTTGGGTCTGCATAAAATCGGCGACGAAACCGTACAGCCGGATAACCCGCAGACTAAGGGCAAGGTGGCAAAGATCATCCACCTCATCGAGGTAACAGAAGCGTAAGCAAGGAGGTGCGAATCCAATGAAACTGCATGAACTTTCACCGGCGGAAGGCTCCACCAAAGAGAGCAAGCGTATCGGTAGAGGACATGGCTCCGGCCAGGGCAAGACCGCCGGTAAGGGCCATAAGGGCCAAAAGGCCAGAGCGGGCAGAGGAATGCGGCCTGGTTTTGAAGGCGGCCAGATGCCTTTGCAGAGACGTATTCCTAAGAGAGGCTTCAACAACATCTTCGCCAAGGAGATCGTTGCCATCAACGTTGGCTCTCTGAATGTATTTGAAGACGGTGCGGTGGTTGATAATGAGGCTATTATCAAGGCCGGCATCGTGAAAAAGGCCTGCGACGGCATTAAGATCCTCGGTAACGGCCAACTGACTAAGAACTTGACGGTTAAGGTCAGCGCTTATTCTGAATCTGCGAAGCAGAAGATCGAGGCGGCCGGCGGAAAGGCTGAGGTGATCTAAGTTGTTCAAAACAATGCAGAACGCCTGGAAAATCCCGGATTTGAGAAAAAAGATCCTGTTCACCCTGCTGGTGATCATTGTTTTCCGAATCGGCGCCAACATGCCGGCTCCCTTCCTGAACATGGAAGCCCTGGCCGGACTGATGGGTTTTGTGACTGACAGTTCCAGCGCCAACGCGTTTGCGTATTTGAACACCTTATCCGGCGGCGCTTTCGCCCAGGCGACTTTGTTCGCCATGTCGGTAACCCCCTATATCAACAGCTCCATTATCATGCAGCTGCTGACCGTGGCGATTCCTCCCTTGGAGAGAATGGCCAAGGAGGGTGAAGAGGGCCGGAAAAAGATCGGCGCGATTACCCGCTATGTAGCGGTTATCCTGGGCTTGATCCAGGGCTTGGCCTATTACCTGTACCTGCGGGGCAGCAGCTATGAGGGAACGCCCATCGTCACCTATACCGAGGGCGCCGCGGGTGTGTTTACCGCCATCGTCATCGTGCTGGTGTTTACCGCCGGTACCGCTATGATGATGTGGCTGGGCGAGCAGATCAACCAAAAGGGCATCGGCAATGGTATTTCCATTCTGCTGTTCGCCGGTATCGTGGCCAGACTGCCTGATACCGTCAATATTTTGATCCAGGCTCTCCAGGCCGCGTGGCAGGCTCCCGATTCCTTCGGCCAGTATTACTTCTTCGTACCGCTGTTCATCATCATTTTCCTGGCGATTATCTGGGTCATCGTATTTATGAACGACGCGGAGAGAAGAATCCCGGTGCAGTACGCGAAACGGGTTGTCGGCAGAAAAATGTATGGCGGCCAGTCCACTCATCTTCCCATTAAGGTCAATATGTCCGGCGTTATGCCGATCATCTTCGCAAGCTCTATTTTAACCATTCCATCCACCATCCAGCTGTTTGTAACTCCTACGGGCTTCTGGAAATCCGTATTGGACGCTCTTTCCACTACCGGCTGGGTGTACGCGTTAATTTACTTCCTGCTGATTTTGATGTTCGCTTATTTCTATGTGGCGATTCAGTATAATCCCATTGAAATGGCCAATAATCTTCGTCAGAATAACGGCACGATTCCCGGAATTCGTCCCGGAAAGCCCACTTCTGATTATATTCAGAAAATTCTGTCAAAGATTACATTGATCGGCGCTTTGTTCCTGGCGGTTATCGCTTTGCTTCCCATAGGGTTCAGCGCCGCAACCGGAATGCACAACCTGATGATGGGCGGAACTTCCGTCATCATTTTGGTAGGTGTCGCTCTGGATACCATGAAGCAGATGGAATCTCAGATGATGATGCGTCATTACAAAGGATTCCTGGATTAACGCGGTTTAGGAAGGAGTCGTTACTATGAAAATCATTCTGCTGGGAGCCCCCGGCGCTGGGAAAGGAACCCAGGCGGAGGCAATCTGCAAGCATCTTTCCATTCCACAAATTTCCACGGGTAATATTATCCGTGCCGCGCTGAAGAACGGCACTGAGATGGGCAAAAAAGCCCAGGCTTATATGGACGCGGGAAAGCTGGTCCCCGACGAGGTCGTGATCGGCATCATCGAGGAGCGGTTAAAAGAGGACGACTGCAAAAACGGTTATGTCCTTGACGGCTTCCCCCGCACCATTCCTCAGGCCGAGGCTCTGGATAAAATGGTGAAGATCGATAAGGTCATTGACCTGGAAGTCTCCGACGAGGCGATCATCGCCAGAATGTCTGGACGCCGTGTCTGCGAAAAATGCGGCGCCACCTACCATCTGCTTTACAAAAAGCCGAAGGCAGAAGGCGTGTGCGACATTTGCGGCGGCACCCTCATTCAGCGCAAGGATGATCATCCGGACACCGTGAAGGCGCGTCTGGAAATCTATCATAAAGAGACAGAACCCCTGATCGCCCACTATCAGAAGCAGGGCGTCGTCGAAAGAGTAGATGGCCAGGAAGATGTCGCCGACACCACCCGCTTAACGCTGGCAGCGTTAGAGGCCTAATCCATGGTTGTACTCAAAACGAGCCGTGAACTCAGGGCGATGAGAGAAGCAGGACGGATTTCCGCCAACGCGTTAAAGCTGGCGGGCAAGTCGGTGGAACCGGGGATTACCACCTGGGAAATCGATGAGATTGTCCGCAAGTATATCGAGGGACAGGGGGCTACCCCCTCGTTTCTCGGCTACGGCGGGTTTCCGGCCAGCGCATGTATCTCTGTCAATAATGTGGTCATCCATGGCATACCGAGCAAGAAGTGCGTTGTGAAAAGAGGCGATATCGTCAGCATCGATATCGGCGCCCATTTTAACGGCTTTCACGGAGACAACGCTTGGACGTTCCCCTGCGGGGACATCAGCGACGAAGCCAGGGCCCTTTTAGATGCCACTAAGGAAAGCCTTTTTGAGGGAATCAAAATGGCGAAGGCGGGTAACCGCATCGGCGATATCGGCAGCGCGGTTCAGCGGTATGTAGAAGCGCGCAACTACTCTGTGGTACGAGATTTTGTCGGCCATGGCGTAGGTGCGAAGCTGCATGAAGATCCAAGCGTACCAAATTTCGGTACACCCGGCAGGGGTGTACGCCTGTTACCCGGAATGACCATTGCCATAGAGCCTATGGTGAATGCCGGCACTTATGAAGTCGAAATCCTTTCAGACGAATGGACAACGGTAACAGCGGACGGCAAGCTGTCCGCTCACTTTGAGCACAGCGTGGCAATCACCCCCGATGGTCCTCAGATTCTCACCCTTCCCGACGACTGATGAAAAAGGGAGGGCGCCAATGGAACTGAAACGAGGATTGCTTGTCAGGTCCAAAGCGGGACATGACAAACACGGTTTTTTTGTAGTGCTGTCGGCGGATCAGGAATTTGCCATGATCTGCGACGGAAAGCACAGGCCCCTTCAGCGGCCGAAAAAGAAAAACTGCAGGCATCTGGCTGTGACCAATACGGTCCTGCCGGAAGAGGCAATGAAAACCAATCGTGAGATTCGCCGAGGGATCCGGTGTTATTTGGAAAAGGATCCCCAGTCTTAACCATGAGGAGGTTATGGTTTTGTCGAAACAGGATGTTATCGAAATCGAAGGTACTGTGAAGGAAGCACTGCCCAACGCAATGTTTCAGGTCGAACTTCCCAACGGCCATATGATCCTGGCCCATATTTCCGGGAAATTACGGATGAACTTTATCCGGATCCTGCCCGGGGATAAAGTCACTTTGGAGATGTCTCCCTATGACTTGACCAGAGGCCGTATCACATGGCGTTCTAAATAAGGAGGCGTAACGAAATGAAAGTCAGACCTTCTGTCAAGAAAATCTGCGAAAAATGCAAGGTCATCAAGCGCAAGGGAAAAGTTATGGTGATCTGCGACAATCCGAAGCATAAGCAGCGTCAGGGCTAAGATTCATCAGAAAGCCCGCGGATACCGCTCAGAACAGGGCCGAAAGCCCCAGCTTTGCGCCAGAGAACGCAAAGTGGGCCGGCAAAGTTCAGCCGGTTTGGCCGGAACAGGGTAGTTTCGCGGAAAAGGATGAACCCCTAATGGCGCGACCAAATTTATCAGGAGGTGCAAGGCATGGCACGTATAGCAGGTGTAGACTTGCCAAGAGATAAAAGAATCGAAATCGGCCTTTCCTATATCTACGGGATCGGACGCAAGACCGCCACTGAGATTTTAAAGGCGACCGGCGTAAACCCCGACACCCGGGTAAGAGATTTAACCGAGGACGATGTTTCCAAGCTGAGAGAGTATATCGATCATAATTGCCGGGTGGAGGGTGACCTTCGCCGGGATGTGGCGTTCGATATTAAGAGACTTATTGAAATCGGTTGCTATCGCGGCGTCCGTCACCGCAAGGGCCTGCCCGTAAGAGGTCAGCGTTCCAAGACCAACGCCAGAACCCGCAAGGGACCCAAGAAGACGATAGCTAACAAGAAGAAGTAAGGAGGGGTTTCGATGGCAGCTCAGAAGGGCGGCAAGAAAACCGCCGTACGCAGACGCCGTGAGCGTAAAAATATTGACCGCGGTGCTGCACATATTCAGTCTACCTTTAACAACACGATCGTAACCATCACCGACACTCAGGGTAACGCTGTTTCCTGGGCGAGCGCCGGTGAGCTGGGTTTCAGAGGCTCCAGAAAGAGCACGCCTTTCGCGGCGCAGACCGCTGCGGAAACCGCGGCTAAGGTTGCTATGGAACACGGCATGAAGTCTGTAGAGGTCTTTGTAAAGGGACCTGGTTCAGGCCGTGAAGCCGCAATCCGCGCGTTGCAGGCCGCAGGACTCGAGGTCAGTATGATCAAAGACGTGACCCCGATTCCTCACAACGGATGCCGTCCTCCCAAGAGAAGACGTGTCTAATCGAAAGGAGAAAATAAGTTATGGCTAAAAATATGCAGCCGATTGCAAAGCGCTGCCATGCCCTGGGAATTTCTCCTACGGTCATGGGATATAGCAAAAAGACCACCAACCGCAATCCCGGCGGCCAGATGAGAAAGAAGAAGGGCGAGTATGCCCTCCAGCTGGCCGAGAAGCAGAAGGTAAAGTTCGTTTATGGTATCCTGGAGCGTCAGTTCCGTTCTTATTATGAGAAAGCCACCCGTATGCCCGGTAAGGCCGGTGAAAACCTGCTGATCCTGGTAGAGCGCCGGCTGGATAACGTGGTGTACCGTTTAGGTTTCGCCAGCACCCGCCGTGATGCCAGACAACTGGTTACCCATGGCCATTTCACCGTCAACGGCAAGAAGGTCAATATTCCTTCTTATCTGGTAAAGCCCGGCGACGTGATCGAAGTGGCTGAGCGCAGCCGTTCTTCCGTCAAGTTCAGCAAGCTGACCGGCGAAGATGCTCCGATGGTGACTGTGCCTCGTTGGCTGGAGCGTGAAAAGAGTTCTTTGAAGGGCGTTGTTGCCGCGATGCCCGCCCGTGAGGATATCGATCTCCCTGTCGAAGAGCACTTGATCGTCGAGTTGTACTCCAAATAATGCCCATGCGGTTGATTTCAAGTCGCATCGGCATCATGTACCAATACAACTGTGTGCCTAAGGTCAAGGAGGGTCGCTAATGATCGAGATAGAAAAGCCTAGAATTGATACCGAAGTATTATCTGCCGACGGAACTTACGGCAAGTTTGTGGTGGAGCCGCTGGAGCGCGGCTTCGGCACTACCCTGGGAAACAGCTTGAGAAGAGTATTGCTCTCCTCTCTGCCGGGCGTTGCCGTAACCTCCATCAAGATTGACGGAGTTCTCCATGAGTTTTCCACGATACCAGGCGTGAAAGAGGATGTGACTGAGATCGTCCTTAACATGAAGGGCTTAACGGCAAAACTGCACTGCGACGGTCCCAAAACCGTGGAGATCAGTGCGGAGGGTCCCTGTGAGGTTACCGCGGATTCCATCAAATGCGACAGCGAGGTTGAGATTCTCAACCCCGAAATGCACATTGCAACCCTCGGTGACGGGGCCAGGCTCTATATGGAAATTACCCTGGACAAAGGCAGAGGCTATATTTCCGCTGAAAGAAATAAGGCCAATATGCAGAACAACGTGATCGGCATTCTGCCTATCGATTCTATTTATACACCTGTGTTGAAGGTCAATTTCGGTGTGGAAAATACCCGTGTGGGCCAGATCACCGACTATGACAAGCTGACGCTGGAGGTTTGGACCAACGGAGTCATCAATGCGCAGGAGGCGGTTTCCTTAGCCGCGAAAGTCCTGACAGAGCACCTGAACCTGTTTGTAGACCTTTCCGATAAGGGCTACAATACGGAGATTATGGTGGAGAAGGACGACAAGGGCAAGGAAAAGGTTCTGGAAATGACTATTGAAGAGCTGGATCTTTCTGTCCGCTCTTTCAACTGCCTGAAGCGTGCTGGCATTAACACAGTGGAGGACCTGATCAATAAGTCTGAGGACGATATGATGAAGGTTCGCAACCTGGGACGCAAGTCCCTGGAGGAAGTTGTGTATAAGCTCAACTCCCTCGGATTCAGTCTTCGCAAGGACGACGAATGAGAAGCCGTCCGGATAAACCAAGGTAAAGGAGTGAATTTTCGATGCCCGGAACAAGAAAGCTCGGAAGAGACACTGCTCATAGAACCGCTATGCTGAGGGCGATGGTAACCTTTCTGCTGGAAAACGGTAAAATCGAAACCACAGTCACTCGCGCCAAGGAAGTACGTTCCTTGACCGAGAAAATGATCACCATCGCAAAGGTAAACGATCTGCATCACAAAAGATTGGCTATGGCCTTCATCACCAAAGAGGGTGTAACCAAGAAGCTGTTTGATGAGATCGCTCCGAAATACGCGGAGAAAAACGGCGGATACACCAGAATTACAAAGCTGGGACCCCGTCGCGGCGATGCCGCCGAAATGGCAATCATCGAGTTGCTGTAATTCGCAGTGAGTGCCGCGGTATGTTTTGCTGCCGCGATCAAAAAGAAGGCCTGGGATTTTTCCCAAGGCCTTCTTTGCGTATTATTTCATTTTAATTCAGAGAAGCTCTTTTGGCGCCCGTTTGATAAGCAAATTGATAAGCAAATTGATAGGCAAATTGATAAGTAAGCTGATAGGTAAATTGATAAATAAATTCAATAAGTAAATTGGTAAATAAATTAACAAGCAAATTCATAAGTAAATTATAAGAAAATTGATAGGTAGATGATAAGCAAACAAGAAAAAACAAAAGGAAGCAAAAGGAAACGAAAGGTAGCAGAAACCGTTATGTTGCTGAGCCGGCGCCTATCCGGGGTAAAATTTAAGTCCCGCCGGCAGAAATCCCCGTACGGGAAATTTCCCGTACGGGGATTTGACATATCGAAAATTTCCCACACCGTAAACTTTTCCCGCCAACTTCGGAGGACTAGCCAAGTGGAAGATTCAGGCCGAAAGCGTAAGGCTTGCGGTGGGGAAGATTATGGCCGGGAACATAAGGCTTGCCAAGCGGAAGATTTTGGCCGAAACGTAAGGCTTGCCGATGGGGAAGATTATGGCCGAAAGCGTGAGGCCAGCCAAAGCGGAAGATCCTGGCCGAAACGTAAGGCTTGCCGGTGGGGAAGAATTTTGGCCGAAGGCGTAAGACTTGCCAAAGCGGAAGACTTTGACCGGGAGCGTGAGACCTGCCGATGGCGAAGATTCTGGCCGGAAATATTCTGGAAAGAAATAAAAAAGGTTGTTTTTATATGCCTTTTATGTCAGATTCTGCTGAACCATGGAAAGAAATTCGTCCCAGCGGTCCTCTTGCCGAATGGTCAGGGGACAGTCTTTGCCGTTAAAATCGTAGTGCTGTTTTACGTCGTCAATGGTTAGATCATATTCTTTTAGAAGAAAAGCCGTGAGCTTGGCGGCGTTTTCCATAGTCTGGTCAAAATTACCGTCAGCGTTGACGCAAAGTTCAATACCGATACTGGAGTGGTTTCCTTCCCGGTCGCCGGAATGCCAGGCCTCCTCGTTGTCGGGCAGATGCTGGTAGATCTGGTGGTCATCTACGGTGTAATGCCAGGATACTTCGTCGGAGGTAGTGTTCAAATAGTCGCTGTGAGCTTCTGCGTCGGCACCCACGCCGGTGTTGGCGGTTTCGTGGATCGTAATACTCTTTACGGTTCTCAGGACTCCAGGACGTCCAGGGGAGTCTTCCGGCATGAAAACGGTGTATAAAGGGATTCCATCGATGCTATCGACCATTTGCCGTGGATTGGTTGGGTCTTGAACGTTGGAGGCGCCGAATGACCCCCTGGATAAAGTAATCGCGAAAATGACAGATAAAGTGATGATAGTTGCAAGAAGTCCGCCAGTGACAACTAGCCACTTTCTATTGTCCGGCTTACCTAAAAATGCCTTTACCGGACTTTTTGCCCTTTGATACCGCATATTAACACCTCAAAAACTTGATAAACCAAAAATAACATAAAATTATGTCGAAAAGATGAAAAAAATCAAAGGAAAATCTGACAACTGTCTTAAAATTATATTTCGAAAAAAGAATTTAATATTTTTGTAATAATTAAACAATAATAAAAAATATTTTTTGCGAAACCTTGACAATTCACAAGAATTGGGGTATTATAATAACAAGAAGTGATCCAGACGGACAATCGTGGTCCGCGCGATATATTTGAATTAGCGCCTGCCCGAAAGGGCATACCAGCTATAAATGGTAAGGTCTGTACTTCAGGGAGACGGGGATTTTTCCCCGTCTCCTTTTTGTTTGATCGAACGATTGGATCTTTTCCCAAAGGGTATTATGGGAACCGTTTGAAAATTGAAAAAATCCCCAGAGCCGAAAAACCGACTTTGGGGATTGGAAATTGCAGGAAATTGATTTTAAAATTGCAAAAGCGAAAGAATTTCTTTTTTATATTCCAAAAATTGGCTGGTCAGTGTAAAATTGCCCTTGGGCCGGTTTTCTTTGTGAAGATCCAGCTCCGCGGTGATCCGCCCGGGTTTTCCGGAAAGAAGATAGATCCGGTTGGATAACAGGATCGCCTCATCAATATCATGGGTGATAAACAGGGTAGAAAGCTCGATTTGCTCCATGACATCCAAATACCAGCGGTGAATGGCGGATTTGGTGAGAGCGTCCAGCGCGCTGAAGGGTTCGTCTAACAGGGCGACTCCCTCGCTGCACAGATAGGTTCTCAGCAGGGCGGCCCGCTGGCGCATCCCGCCGGAAAGCTGGGCGGGATACTGGTTTTCCGTTCCCGCCAGCCCAAACTCGTCAAAGTGTTCCTGCGCCTTGCGGCGGGCGTCCTTTTTAGGCGCTCCCTTAACCATCAGGGGAAGGGCAATGTTATCCAAAACCGTGCGGTAAGGCATCAGCAGGTCTTTTTGCAGCATGTAGCTGATATGTCCGGCTTTGCCGGTAATCTCCTGGCCATCCAGGTATACCTGACCGCTGTCCGGCGGGGTCAGACCGGACAGCACATTGAAAAGAGTGGTTTTTCCGCCGCCGCTGACGCCGAGCAGGCAAACGATTTCCCGGGCTTCCAGCCGGAGGCTGACATCCTGAAGAATCGTATTGTCGCCGAAACTTTTGGTAATGGAGACCGCTTCCAGTTTACTCATATCTCATCCCTTATTCCGGAAGATAATCATTGGAAAAACCGAAGCCAGCGGGAATTTCTTCCTCGATCAGCTGGTTTTCCCATAACCATTGATAAAAAGCGTCCCAACGGGAAGCGTCAATGTAGCCCCACTGATCCACTTCCGCCTTGTATTTATCTGCCAGCCACTTCTGACTGGCCAAAACGATTTCCGAATCCAGGGTGGAATCCGCCTCGCAAAGGATTTCCGCGGCTTCCTCCGGGTTCTCAATGGCGTACTCGTAACCCTTGGCTACAGCGGCCAAAAAGGCTTTGGCGGTGTCTGGGTTCTGCTCCAGAAAATCATTGTTGGCAACCAGTACCGGAGTGTAGTAGTCAAATACCGGGTTGATATCCTTGAAATAGAAATAGTTGGTATCCAGTCCCTTAACCTGGGTAGCGATGCCATCCCAGGCGTAATAGATCCAAACCGCGTCGATATTGGTCTGCAGGGCGGAAATTACGTCGGTTACGGTCACGCTGGCAAGGTTGACCTTGCTCCAGTCACCGCCGTCGTTCTCCACCACATTTTTCATGGTGGCCTGTTCTACCGGCAGATCCCAGGTGGCATAGGTTTTTCCTTCCAGATCCTTAGGAGATTCAATTCCTTTTTCCTTTAAGGAGATAATGCCTGAGGTGTTGTGCTGAATCAGAGTCGCCACAGCGGTAACAGGCAGGTCGGAAAGATAGGCGGGCGCCAGATAATCCTGAAAATCCACGCCAAATTGGGCCTTACCTGTGGCTACTAAAGCGGTAGCGCCGTCCTCAGGGGGCTGCTGAATATCGATTTGAATGCCGGCTTCTTTAAAATAGCCCAGCTTGTCCGCCACATAGATACCGGTGTGATTGGTGTTAGGGGTCCAGTCCAGCACAAAGGTGATGGTCTGAAGTTCCTGGTTGTCTGCAGACGGCTCCTCGGAAGAAACGTCGGCGGATTCTTCGGCGGCAGAAGAGCCGTCGGTACCGCCGGAATTTTCCTCAGCGGGAGTGGTGGAACAAGCCGCCGCGGAAAGAAGCATGGCGCCGGCTAACAGCAGTGCGAGAATTTTTTTCATGATTGATTTCCTCCATATTTTTCATAAGGCATGCAAAGCCGTTGGATTACCGAGACCAGCCACATAAGCAGAAGGCTGATCAGGGAGATCAGAACAATAACAGCGAACATTTTATCAAAGGCGTAAGATTTCCGTACCCGGGTCATATAAACGCCCAGGCCGCTGTTGCCGCCCAGCCATTCGGCGATCACCGCGCCGACAATGGAGTAGGACACGGAAACCCGCAGACTGGAAAAGAACCGGCCCAGGGATGAGGGAAACTGCACCATACGGAAAATCTGTTCTTTTGAGGCACCCATAGATCTGAGCAGATTAACGGTATCCTGATCCGCGGACCGGAAACCATCGAGGAGACCGACGGCCATGGGGAAAAAGCAGACGATCACCACCAAAGTGATTTTGGGCGCCATATCATACCCCATCCAAAGGACCAGCAGCGGCGCGATGGCCACGGTGGGGATGGTCTGGGTGATGACTAAAATAGGATACAGGGATTTGTACAGAAATTGGTACCGATCCATAAGCACGGCGGTTATAAAGGCCAAGACGATTCCCAGTCCCAAGCCAAGAAAGCCTTCCGCCAGAGTGGTTCCAGAGTTGGCCATCAGGGTAGGAAAGTCGCCGACAAAGGCGATCCCCACATCCACAGGAGAAGGAAACATAAATTTCGGCACCAAACCCAGATCCGAGACCACCTGCCACACAATGAGAAGCAGGCAGAGCAAAATAGCTGCCGACAGTTTATTGGTGATGCTTCGTAACTTTCTGGTCAATGGTCAGCACCTCGCCATCTGGCTTATAGCTGATTTTTACATATGACATCATTGCGGGACAGCCCGCCTTAACGGCGATATGCTGGCATTCCTTCACAATATCCATCAGCTCGTCGTAATCTCCCTCGATAGTGGTTTCAAAGGGGCCTACATAGCAGGATTTTCCCGTGCTTTTGATATAGGCGATTACCTCATCGACAATGCGGACGACCTCCTCATCGGAGGTCACGGTGGGAAGCACCTGGATTGCTACGCTTGCGTTCATAAGAACTCCATCTCCTTTTTCTTACAAAAAAATAAATCATACATAAAAATGCCGTCCGCAGAATGCGGACGGCATAATAATAGCAAAGGGAAATCCCGTTTTGCTTGTGATTCCTTACGCCGGCATTACCCGGATCAAGTTAAGGGTTTCAGGCTTCAGCCTGCTCTCAGCCGATCTTCTCAGCACCCCAATATTCTATTCGCATACCCATCATAATGCAAAAAGGAAAGATTGTCAACAGGTTGTCAATAAAAAATGTCGCTTTGCGTTGAAAAGAAGAGTTTTCACCAACAGAGATTCTCTGTTTTCCCCCACGGCTTATCCAACGCCAGCAGCGCAGAGCCTAGGCTAAAAAAGCCGCCGCAAGACCGGCTTGCCGCACCGCCGCGGTTGACATCCCTATTACAGGACAGGCGGACTTCCGGCGAAGCTAAAATAAAATGTGGCGTTTGAGTTTGCTCACCGGCCGGGGAAAATTTGTCCAGCGCTAGGAAAAGGGATCCCGCTGTAAAAAAGCGAAAGGGAATGATGGAGTCAAAAAGTGAGATGTGATTTTTTGAGAGATCGCCTAAAAATAAAAGATAAAGTTCAAATCAAGGCGTTTAGAATATGCGGGGCGGTTTTAGCGTTATTCTTCCCGGCGTAAGGCGGAATGGTCTTTCAGCCTTACGCATGATCATTTAGTGAATTTAGTAACGGTATGGTCGATGAAACGGGAGTTTGTAAAATACGGGTAGGAGCATGACCAACTTTTTCTGGCGGATTTTCCTGATGTATATTTGCCAAACAGAAATTTTTTAATGGGCTCTTGCATTTTTCTCTCAATTGTGGTATTATACTATGGTAGCAAAAAATGCGCTTGTAGCTCAGCTGGATAGAGTGACTGGCTACGAACCAGTAGGTCGGGGGTTCGAGTCCCTCCAAGCGCGCCAGGCAGGACCCGGAGCCAAACGCGCTCCGGGTCTTTTTTATATTTTGAAGGCAGCTGTCCGCATTTATGACAGCCTCTTTTTCAGCCTCTTTTTACACCGGGCTGCGCCTGGACGCAATTCGCGTTCTAGGTTCAGCCTTTTATTTTGTCAGTTCACTTGCGTTTATGGCAGGGTATTTTTTTGCCAACGCCTTCCAAACCGCTGAACCCATTTTTTGGCTCAGCGGTATTTTTTATGTTTCATCGTTTGAACGATTGGCGAGGAATCTTTTTTAGTTCCGTTAATTCCGGAAAAGAAGCCGAGCCTGGAATGACGTTCATTCCAGGCTCGGCTTCTTTATTTTACCCCAAGGGCTTATCGTATTTTTTGTCAAGGCTGATCCTATGTCAAGATTTAGTACAAGTTAAAATGAGAAATTAATCCTCACCT
>CAUFXR010000052.1 GCA_959596515.1 uncultured Oscillospiraceae bacterium | reverse complement strand
ACGAAAATAATGATCTTGGAGGTTTTACCATGAAGCAGGTGTTTGAAAACGCAGATAAAAAAATGAACAAGACCATAAACGCGCTTACCTCGGAATATGCCAGTATTCGCGCCGGCAGAGCCAATCCGGCGGTGCTGGATAAGATTATGGTAGATTATTACGGCAGTCCCACCGCGATCAATCAGCTTGCGGCGATTTCCGTGACAGAGGCCCGCACGCTGACTATCTCTCCCTGGGATCAGTCTGTGGTCCATGCGGTAGAAAAGGCTATTCAGTCCTCTGATTTGGGGATTAACCCTCAGACCGACGGAAAGGTGATTCGTCTAATTTTCCCGCCTCTTACTGAGGACCGCCGCCGGGATATCGTGAAGGATATCAAGAAGATGGAGGAAGAAGCTAAAGTAGCGATCCGCTCCATTCGCCGTGATTCCATGGATAAACTGAAAGCTCTGAAGAAAAACGGGGAAATCACTGAGGATGACCTAAAAGACGCGGAAAAGAAAATGCAGAATCTGACCGATAAATTTATTAAAGAAATCGAGTCGATCTCTCAGGTAAAAGAAAAAGAAATCATGGAAATCTAATGTAAATTTTAATAGCGGAACAGAAAACGGCAGGACAAACCAGACGGCTTGTCCTGCCGAAAAGAATGTGATGTGATTTTATTTGGCCTTATTTTCTAAAAAAGGCGAATCCGCCCAGCCCCAACCGGCAGAGCGAATTCTGCCCAGGCATTTAGGAATCATTATGGATGGCAACGGCCGATGGGCGAAAAAGAGGGGGCTTCCCAGGTCTGCGGGTCATACGGTGGGTGCCGCCAACTTTAAAACCATTACACGGTATTGCGCCAAAATTGGGATTGAGTATTTAACCGTTTACGCTTTTTCTACTGAAAATTGGAAACGTCCGTCCGCGGAAGTCAACGGCTTGATGAAGCTGTTCAAGCAGTATCTGGAGGAATCTCTCCGGGACTTTCGGGATGATGATATAAAGGTCCGTTTTATCGGGAACACAGAGGCTTTTTCCCCAGATCTTCGCCAGCTGATCGAGGAGACTCGAGAGGTCTGCAAGGATCGCACGGGGATGGTACTGAATATTGCTATGAATTACGGCGGTCGGGATGAAATTCTCCGGGCGGTAAAGCAGATTTCCCAAAAGGTATGTCGGGGGGAACTTTCTCAGGATGAGATTACCGAAGAGGTTTTCGCCGGACATTTATACACCGCGGGCCAACCTGACCCTGATTTGATTATCCGGCCCAGCGGAGAGCAAAGAATTTCGAATTTTCTGCTGTGGCAGTCGGCCTATACAGAATACATTATTATGGATATTTTGTGGCCTGATTTTAAAACTACCGATCTGGATGCCGCGTTAGAGGAATACGCCAGGCGCAATCGGCGGTTTGGAGGAGTTTAAATGGCGAAACGATTGATGTCTGCGGTGTTCGGAATCACCTATGTAGTTCTGGTTCTGGTGTTCAACGGCAATCTGCCCGTGCTTCTCAATATCTCTTTGGCGGCAGTCAGCGCCGTAGCGGTGTTCGAGGTGTGCTGCGCCATGGGAATTCAGAAAATATATGGAATGGTAATTCCAGCTTTGGCGTTTTCTTTAATTATGCCTTTGTTTGGCTTTACTATTTTCAATCGAGCCTGTTTTCTTTACGCGGTCGTGATGTTCTGTGTTCTGATCGCCATGCACAAAACAATCACTTTTAAGGATATGGCTGTGCTTTATTCTCTGTCGCTGATTATCAGTTATCCCCTGGGACTGATCTGCCAGCTGCGGGATATTGGCGGGACAATCCACAACACCGTGGGGATTTTCTATATTGTAATTTGTCTTCTGCTGCCCTGGACAGCGGATGCCGGCGCCTATTTTGTTGGTTCGGCCATCGGAAAGCATAAGCTGTGCCCCAATATCAGCCCCAAGAAAAGTGTAGAAGGCGCCGTAGGCGGTGTCGTTATCTCTGTACTCTGTGTGGCGGCCACCTGTCTGGTGTTTCAATATTTGATTTTCCCCGCCAACGTAAAGATTCATTATTTGGCTGTGGTTCTTGTATCCTTGGTGGGAGCTGGCCTCTCTATTCTCGGAGATCTAAGCTTCTCGCTGGTAAAAAGAGGTTGTCATATCAAAGATTTCGGCAACGTACTGCCGGGACACGGCGGATTGCTGGATCGCTTCGACAGCGTTATCTTTGTAGTGCCCATGATTTATTTTGTCACTACAATCTATCCGGTTGTCACGCTTTGACATGGATCTTGCGTGGATTGTGACAAAAAGGAAGATTTTTGTTTCTAAGGCCTACTAACACTATATGGATCGAAAGAGGCTTGGCGGAGTTTATCTTTTCCTTGCGAGATCCATGGATAAAACGGGAAGGCGTTGCATAACTATGATTCAGACCCTGTCTTTGCTGGGCTCCACCGGTTCGATTGGAACCCAGGCTTTGGATATCATTCGCAGGTTAGGTATACAAGTGAAGGCCTTGGCGGCTTATCGGAATATAGAACGTTTGGAGCAGCAAATTCGGGAATTTCGCCCTGAGTTTGCTGCCGTTTACGATGTTGCCCTTGCGAAGGAATTGAAACAGCGGACAGCGGATTGTTCTACCCGGATCGGCGCGGGGATGGATGGCTTGCTGGAAGCGGCGGTTCTGCCAGGCGCTGAAATGATGTTCAATTCCGTAGTAGGAATGGTGGGGCTCCGGCCCACGCTGGAAGCGATTCAAGCCAAGAAAAAGATCGCTTTGGCCAACAAGGAAACCTTGGTGGCGGGAGGCGCTTTAGTAATGGCGGCGGCCAAAAAGCAGGGTGTGCCGGTCTATCCGGTGGACAGCGAGCATTCAGCAATTTTCCAATGCCTTCAGGGATGTCCTGAGAAGAAAGCTCTGAAAAAATTGATTTTAACCGCTTCCGGCGGTCCGTTTTTCGGAAAAGGCATGAAAGAGCTGGAACAGGTTACCCCGGAACAGGCGTTAAAGCATCCAAACTGGGATATGGGGGCGAAGATCACCATAGACTGCGCGACCATGATGAATAAAGGTTTGGAGATTATGGAGGCCTCCTGGCTGTTCGATATGCCAATCGACAAGGTGGATGTGGTGGTTCACCGAGAAAGCATAATCCACTCTATGATTCAGTTTGAGGATAATTCCGTGCTGGCACAGCTTGGAGTGCCAGATATGCGGATTCCCATCCAATATGCGCTGACATATCCCAAAAGATTTGAATCTCCTGTTAAGGAACTTGATCTGATAGAATTAGGAACCTTGACGTTTTTTGCGCCGGATGATGAAAATTTTCTTTGCTTAAAAGCCTGCAAACAGGCTATGATATTAGGGGGAACGGCTCCTGCGATAGCCAATGGGGCCAACGAGCAGGCGGTGGATCTATTTTTGCGAAAAAAGATTTCTTTTTTGGATATTGGCAGAATGGTATCCATGGCAATCGAGCGGCAAACTGACAGGGAGCTTACAGATTTGGAGGATATCTTAAAGGCCGATCGGGACGCAAGGGAATTTGTGTTGCGGGAAGCTGATTAATTTGAGGTGATTGTTATTCCCGAGGTTGTCATCAATATTCTATTAATTATTTTCGCGGTGCTTTTGTTTGAGTTTATCATTTTGTCCCATGAATTCGGCCATTTTATTACGGCGAAGCTGTCCGGTATTCGGGTCAATGAATTCGCCTTGGGTATGGGACCAAAGCTGATTCATTTCAAGCGTGGAGAAACGGAATATTCTCTGCGGGCGTTTCCTATTGGCGGCTTTTGCGCCATGGAGGGAGAGGATGAATCCAGCGACGATCCCAAAGCCTTTGGCAATAAAGCAGTGTGGAAGCGTATCATTGTGGTAGTAGCCGGAGCGGTTATGAATGTTTTGCTGGGTGTGGTACTGATGATGATTATCACTGGCCAGCAAAGCGCTTTCAGCTCTACAACTGTCGCTGAGTTTACAAAGGATTCTTTGACCAATGCAAGTGGTTTACAGGTCGGGGATGAGGTGGTTTCCATCAATGGCTACCGGGTCTATACGGACCGGGATATGAGTTTTGCCTTGGCTTCTGATCAGGGGATCGCTCAGGCATTGGAAAGCGGCGATAAACTTACCGTAGATATGGAAGTCTATCGAAATGGTCAGGTATTGACTCTGAACGACGTGGAATTTCCTAAATATACGGACGCCGATGGAAACAATTATCTTTCCATCGATTTTAAAGTGTACGGCATTGAGAAAAATCCCTGGACGTTGATTAAAATGTCCTGCTCTTATACGGTTTCCACCGTTCGTATGGTCTGGACCAGTTTGGTAGGACTGTTAACGGGGAAATACGGCTTAAATGACATGGCGGGACCCATTGGTGCGGCCCAGGCGATCGCCCAGTCCGCCTCTCAGGGACTCTCCGTTAATGTACAAACAGCTGTCAACAATATTCTTTTAATGATGACTATTATCACGGTGAACCTGGGAATCGTGAATTTACTGCCTCTGCCCGCGCTGGATGGGGGAAGATTGGTTTTCCTGTTGATAGAATTGATTTTCCGCAAGCCGGTTCCCGCCAAGTATGAGGGATGGGTCCATGCGGCAGGTTTTGTGCTTTTAATGGTTCTGATGGTGGTTATCGCTTTCAGCGATGTGATGAGATTGGTTACAGGAAAGGGTCTCGGCGGATGATAACACGAAAGATGACTAAAAAAGTGATGGTCGGCGGGGTGCCGATAGGCGGCGGAAGCAAGATTTCTATCCAGTCTATGCTGAATGTTCCCGCGGATCAGGTGGAGAAAAGCGTGGAGCAGGCCCTCGCTTTGGAAAAAGCAGGTTGCGATATCGTGAGGATCGCTGTCCCAAATCGGGAAGCGGTAAAACTGGTTTACGCCTTAAAGTCCGCTCTTTCCATTCCGGTGGTGGCGGATATTCACTTCGATTATCGTTTGGCCTTAGAGGCTGCGGCGGCAGGTGTGGATAAGATCCGGATCAATCCGGGAAATATTGGAGACGAAAGCAAAGTTAAGGCGGTAGCGGATACCTGCCGGCAAAAAAAGATTCCCATCCGGATTGGAGTGAATTCCGGCTCTCTGGAAAAAGAGATTTTGGCGAAATACAGCCATCCCACCCCGGAAGCCCTCCGCGACAGCGCGTTGTACCACGCCTCTCTTTTGGAAAAGTACGATTTTACGGATATTGTTCTTTCTATGAAATCCTCTCATGTTCCGACTATGGTGCGGGCCTATCAGCTGACCGGCCAGGCCTGCGATTATCCTCTCCATCTCGGTGTGACCGAGGCGGGTACCGAGAGAATGGGATTGATAAAATCCTCAGCAGGTATCGGTGCCTTGTTGCTGGAGGGTATTGGAGATACTATACGGGTATCCCTGACCGCCGATCCGGTGAAAGAAGTTTATGCCGCGAAAGACTTGTTGAAGGCGCTGGAGATTGAAACGGAAGGTATCCAGTTTATTTCTTGTCCTACCTGCGGGAGGACAAAAATTGACCTGATCGGTTTGGCGAATCAGGTGCAGGAGGCTTTGCAGGACTGTAAAAAAAATCTGACTGTGGCGGTGATGGGCTGCGTGGTCAATGGTCCGGGAGAAGCCAGAGAGGCGGACATCGGAATTGCCGGCGGCAATGGGGAAGGATTGCTCTTTAAAAAAGGACAAATCCTCAGAAAGGTGCCGGAGGAGCGGCTTTTGCAGGAATTGTTAAAAGAAATAGAATCCATGGATTGAGATAACTGAGGTGTCATTTTTGAAAAACTTTGGCGAATTGTTTCAAGGCTATTTAAAAGATGAGAAACTTTTATCCCAGCTTGGGCCAGGCGTGGTTCAGGCTATGAGAATTGACTCTAAAAATAGAAAGATGGAACTGGATGTGGCGTTTGACAAGATTGTGAAGCGCCGCGTCCTTTTTGATGTGGAGCGAAAGCTGCAAAAGTCCGAGCTGAACTTGAGCTTTGTCACCATTCAACCCCATTTCCCGGAGGAATCTTTTTCGGAGGAATATTATCCGGAGCTTGTGGAAGAGCTTCGGAGACGCATCGCCAGTCTGAATGGCACCGTCAAAGATTCCACCGCCAGAGTGGATGGCGACCGTTTAACGGTAACCTTAACCCACGGCGGGGCGGAAATTTTGAAAAACAAAAGGTTTGACAAGGAATTGTCTAAGCTGATCCGGGAGGAATTTGGAAAATCTTTTCAGGTAGAGTTTGACGGCGTGACCTCCATCGAGGCGGATAGCTCTGTTTATCAGGAACATAGAACCATCCGCCGCGTAAAAGAGGAACGAAAAAAAGTTATAGAAGAAATTGAGACCTACGAGAGCAAAAATTTTGAGGGCAAGCGAAAGGATACTGAGCCAATCAGTATCCGTGAGGGGGACAACCTGTATCCACAGGTGGTGCTTTCAACCGCGAAGGCGCTTTACGGTAAGCCCATCAAAGGCCAACCGATTCCCATTGCCAAAGTAACTCCTGACGCCGGAAATGTCACCATTTGGGGCGAGGTATTCACTGTTGAGCAGCGGGAAACCCGGGACGGCAGCAAAAAAATATATTCCATTAATGTGACGGATTACACTGGGTCACAGACCTTAAAAATCATCGAAGCTAAAAATTTATGTAAACCACTCGATACCATTTCCAAAGGGATGTGTTTGCTGATTCGCGGAGAGGTAAGCTACGATAAATATGACCGGGAAGTAATTATCCGGCCCCGCTGCCTAAGCACCGTGGAAAAGGTAAAGATAGTGGATGACGCCCCGGTGAAAAGGGTAGAGCTTCATTTACATACCAATATGTCCTCCATGGATGGCGTGACCCCGGCTGCGGATTTAATCAACCGGGCTTATTCCTGGGGTCATAAAGCCATCGCCATTACCGATCACGGAGTGGCGCAGGCGTTTCCCGACGCTATGAACGCGGTCAACGCGATCCGCGGAAAAGGCGGGGAAATAAAGGTGATTTATGGCACCGAGGCTTATTTTGTCAATGATATGGTGCCGGCGGTCAAAGGGGACAGCGAAATGCCCTTTGATGGGGATTATGTTTCTTTTGACCTGGAGACTACCGGTCTCAGCGCCGCCAATGACCGGATTACGGAGATCGGCGCAGTGCGGATTCACAATGGGGAAATCACGAATGTATTTAATACTTTTGTCAATCCGGAACGCCCGATCCCGGAGAAAATCACTGAACTGACCGGAATCAACGACAGTATGGTGATCGACGCGCCAAAGGAAAAAGAAGCGGTAGAGGCGTTTTTGGAATTCTGCGGGAAAGAGCCGGTGTTATTGGCCCATAACGCGCCTTTCGATACCTCTTTTATCCAGGCGGTGGCGACAAGGCATCATTTAGATTTTTCCAATACCTACTTGGATACGGTGCCTATGTGCAGGACCATGTTGCCAGGGATTAAAAATCACAAGTTGGATACGGTGGCCAAGCACCTGAAGCTTGCGCCTTTTAACCACCACCGGGCCAGTGATGACGCCATGGTACTGGCCAATATTTTCTTGGTATTGCTTCAGAGACTTCAGGAAGATTACAAAATCGATCGGATCTCCCAAATCAACACGGCTTTGGCAGGCGGAGATATTAAAAAGCTGCGTTCTTATCACCAGATCATTTTGGTGAAAAATTCCACAGGACTGAAAAATCTATATAAATTGATTTCATACGCTCACCTGGATTATTTTTATAAGAAGCCGAGAATCCCCAAAAGCGTGCTGATGAAGCACCGGGAAGGCCTTTTAATCGGCTCAGCCTGCGAAGCGGGAGAACTGTTCCGGGCTATTGTTTCCGGTCAGCCCTGGAATGAGCTGGTGAGTATCGCGAAGTTTTATGATTACCTGGAAATTCAGCCTTTGGGCAACAATATGTTCATGCTCCGGGATGGCACGGTCCAAACAGAGGAACAGCTGAGAGAATTTAATCGTACCGTCATTAAACTTGGCGAGGAATTAAATAAGCCGGTGGTCGCCACCTGTGACGTTCACTTTATGGATCCCCACGACAGCGATTACCGGAAAATCCTGATGGCTGGTCAGGGCTTCACCGACGCCGATCAACAGGCGCCCCTTTATTACCGAACCACACCGGAAATGCTTCAAGAATTTGCCTATTTGGGAAAAGAAAAGGCTTACGAGGTGGTCGTGGAGAATCCGAACAAGATCGCCGATCAGGTGGAGGAGATCAGCCCGATTCCTCCGGGAGTGTTCCCGCCCTTCATCGACGGGGCAGAGGAACAGCTTACCACCATCACCTGGGAGCGGGCAAAGAAGATGTATGGCGATCCTCTGCCCAAGATCGTGTACGACCGACTGGACCGGGAGCTGTCCTCCATTACGAAGCATGGCTTTTCGGTGTTGTATATGACCGCTCAAAAGCTGGTGGCGGATTCCGAAGCTCACGGCTATCTGGTAGGTTCCCGTGGTTCTGTCGGTTCCAGTTTTGTGGCAACCATGTCAGGAATATCTGAGGTAAACCCTTTGTGTCCTCATTATGTGTGCCCCAAATGCCACCACAGTGAGTTTATTACCGATGGGTCCGTTGGATCGGGTTTTGATTTGCCGGCTAAAAACTGTCCGGAATGCGGTACTCCCTATCACCGGGATGGCCACGATATCCCCTTTGAAACCTTCTTAGGCTTTGACGGAGACAAAACCCCTGATATTGACCTGAACTTTTCCGGTGAGTACCAAAGCGACGCTCACCGGTATACAGAGACCCTGTTCGGCAAGGATAACGTGTTCAAAGCCGGCACCATCGCCACTGTGGCGGAAAAAACCGGTATCGGCTTCGTAAAGAAATACGCTGAGAGCAAAGGAACTATGATGCATCGGGCAGAAGAAGCCAGACTGGCGGCAGGGTGCACTGGCGTGAAACGTACTACCGGCCAGCACCCAGGCGGCATGGTAGTTGTGCCAAGAGGAATGGAGGTTTACGACTTCTGTCCGGTACAGCATCCCGCGAACGATCAGAATTCCGACAATATTACCACCCACTTCGACTTCCATTCTATCCACGATACTATCTGTAAGTTGGACGAGCTGGGCCACGATGTTCCCACCATATACCGCTATTTAGAGGATTACACCGGCATTAACGTTATGGATGTTTCCATGAGCGACCCGGAGGTAATGTCCTTGTTTACATCCACCAAAGCTCTGGGAGTGGAACCGGAAGACATCGATTCCCAAACCGGTACCTTCTCCCTGCCTGAGGTAGGAACCCACTTCGTGCGCCAGATGCTGATTGATTCTCAGCCGAAAACCTTTTCCGACCTTTTGCAGGTTTCCGGACTGTCCCACGGCACCGATGTTTGGATCGGCAACGCCCAGGACCTGATCGCCAATAAAACCTGTACCATTTCAGAAGTAATCGGTACACGTGACAGTATTATGACCTATCTTCTCCATAAAGGTTTGGAGCCGAAAATGGCTTTTAAGATCATGGAGATCACCCGTAAGGGAAAGGCGAAAAAACTGCTGACAGAAGAGCATTACCAGGCGATGCGGGATCATGGTGTGCCGGAGTGGTATATAGAGTCCTGTCTAAAAATTAAATATATGTTCCCAAAAGCGCACGCCGCCGCTTATATGATTTCTACCCTGCGGCTAGGTTGGTATAAGGTACACCGCCCAGTGGAATATTACGCCGCTTACTTTACCGTCCGGGGCGAGGATTTTGACGCCGCCGTGGTGGTAAAGGGAAGAGAAGCGGTTCGGGCGAAGATGCTGGAAATCCAGCAGAAAGGAAAAGAAGCCAGCGCTAAGGATAACGCAAGCTACGCGACCCTTCAGATCGTCAATGAAATGCTGGCCAGAGGTATTGAGGTCCTGCCTATCGATATTTACAAATCTGACGCCAGAAAATATTTGGTGGAAGATGGAAAAATTCGTCTGCCTTTCGGCTCTTTGCCGGGAGTCGGAGAGGCAGCCGCGGCTTCTCTCGCGGCCGCGAGGGAAACCGGAGGAGAGTTTATCTCTGTAGATGACTTCCAAGTTCGTGCGAAGGTTGGCAAGTCTGTGATCGAAACGCTGAAAGAGGCAGGAGCTTTTCAAGGCCTACCGGAAAGCAGCCAAATGACTCTGTTTTAAAGAAAAACGTTGACATGGTCGATTTATCGTGTTATTATAGTAGCACGCTAAAGCGATAAGACGGTCTTACTCTGCTATAAAAAGGGATCAAATATGGGTCTTACAGCTGTGGGAGTATTTTAAAATCGCTGTCCTTTCGGAGAAGCCGTTGATAGGGAGAGTTTAAGCTTATGAAAAAGTATTGTAAAATCACGCCGGAAGGTACTCGAGATCTTTTGTTTGAGGAATGCCTTACCTATCGGAATATTGAAAAGCTGCTGGCCAGCGTCTTTCAATCCAGAGGCTTTCACGAGGTAATTACTCCTGGGCTGGAATACTACGATGTGTTTTCCCAGGGGGAATCCAGTATTCCTCAAGAATTTATGTTTAAGGTCACTGATAATAAGGGCCGGCTGATGGTGGTGCGGCCTGATTCCACTTTGCCGATCGCTCGGCTGACCGCGACCAGGCTTCAGAATGAACCGAAGCCTCTGAGGCTGTTTTATACTCAAAAGGTTTACCATAATTATCCTAGCCTTCGGGGCCGGAATAATGAAGTCAACCAGAGCGGGATCGAGCTGTTGGGGGCTAACGGAGTGAGGGCGGATTTGGAAGTTTTGTCCACTGCGGTAGAAGCCTTGAGCCGCTGTGTCCCTGATTATCGAATCGAGTTGGGTCACGCCGGTTTTTTCCGTGCTTTGGCCAAGGAGCTGCCGATCGACGATGAGGTTCGAGAGACCATCCGAAGCTCGATCGAGCAAAAAAATTATGCGGCTCTGGATACCATATTAGATCGTTTGGACCAATCTCAGGCGGTAGTGGCAATTCGCAGACTTCCCCGGTTATTTGGCGGAGAGGAAGTTTTCGATGAGGCTTTTTCCTTGTGTTCTGAAATCAAGGAAGCGCAGGAGCCTTTGAAATATTTAAGGGAACTCTATCAAAAGCTGGCACAGTTGGGCATGGGCAATAAACTGATGATCGATCTGGGAATCGTTCATCGAAACGATTATTACAGCGATATCGTGTTCAGCGGTTACGTCCTTGGTTCCGGCGACGCTATTTTGAGCGGCGGCCGGTACGACCGGCTGTTAGAAGCCTTTGATTCGCCGATGCCGGCCATTGGTTTCGCCATCGATATTAACGCTTTAACAAAGCTGATGATGGATCGGGGTAACATTCCTCCGCAGAAATCCCCGGATGTTCTGATTCATGGAGATGACGGCTATGAGATCCAGGCGCTGGATTACAGCAATTCCATGAAAATGAGCGGCTTGTGCTGTGAAAACAGTGTGCTCTCCACCAGGGAAGCCGCTATTGATTACGCGAAAACGAAGAAAATTCCCAGAGTCGATTTTGTCGGCGCTGAAATTGAAACAAAATTACTGTAAGGGAGAAAACCAAATGAAGCCTCTCAGAATCGCGCTTACCAAAGGCCGTCTGGAACGGGACACCGTGGGTTTATTCGAGGAAATGGGACTGGATTGCTCCGCGCTCCGGGAAAAAGGCAGAAAATTAATTTTACCGGTGGGAAACGGAGAAATTGAGGCGGTGCTTGCGAAAGCGGCGGATGTGATTACTTATGTGGAACACGGTGTCTGTGATTTAGGCGTGGTGGGAAAAGACACCATCCTGGAAAATGGCACGGGTTTTTATGAAATTTTAGATCTGGGTTTCGGCAAATGCAAGTTCGCCTTGGCCGGGCCCAAAAACAAGGATTTTTTCGGTGGATACTCCGCTAAGACCATTGCCACCAAATATCCTAATGTTACTAGGAATTATGTGGAAGAAAAGGGCATGGACGTCAGAATCATCAAGATCGAGGGCTCTGTGGAATTAGCTCCCCTGCTGGGTTTGTCCGACGCTATTGTGGATATCGTGGAAACTGGTTCCACCTTAAGAGAAAACGGCCTGGAAGTGATCGACGATGTAGCGCCGATTTCCGCCCGGCTGATTGCCAATGTGGCCAGTCTGAAGCTTAGAAAGCAGGAGATTGAGAATCTGGCCGACCGAATGGAGGCGGCGAAAGCCTCTTTGGGACGGAAAAAGGAGGAGAGCAAATGATTCCTGTTGTGAAAGCCGACGGAGCGGTGGAATTGGAGTTCATCCGCCAACTGAAGAAAAGAAGCGGAGAAGTGGATGAAAAAGTGAATCAATCCGTAGCGCAGATTATCTCCCAGGTTAAGGAGCGGGGAGACGACGCTGTCAAAGAATATACTGTGAAATTTGACGGAAAAGCGCCGGAGCGCCTGGAAATTTCCAAAGAGGAATTAGAAGAAGCGAAAAACAGCCGGGATCCGGAGTTTTTAGATTCTCTGCGCCGAGCCGCAGAGAATATTGGCGATTTTCACCGCCGCCAGGTCCAGCAAAGCTGGCTGGAAACCAAGAAGGACGGCGTTATTTTAGGCCAGAGAATTCGAGGCCTGCATCGTGTTGGCTTGTATGTGCCGGGCGGCACGGCGGCGTATCCATCTTCTGTACTAATGAACGCTATTCCGGCCAAGATTGCCGGGGTAAAAGAGCTAATCATGGTGACACCTCCCGGAAAAGACGGAAAGCCCAACCAGGATATTTTAGCGGCAGCCTCTATTGCCGGTGTGGATCGGGTGTTTTTGATGGGAGGCGCGCAGGCTGTGGCAGCCTTGGCTTTCGGTACCCAGCGGGTGCCAAAGGTGGATAAAATTGTCGGCCCAGGTAATATTTTTGTGGCCACAGCCAAAAAGCAGCTTTACGGCGTGGTGGATATCGACATGATCGCCGGACCCAGCGAGATTTTAGTGCTGGCCGACGAAACCGCTAAACCAGAGTTTTTAGCGGCGGATTTGATGTCCCAGGCGGAGCATGACAAACTGGCTTCCGCAATTTTGCTGACGCCCTCTCAGAAGATTGCGGAAAAAACCAAAAAAGAGCTGGAAAAGCAGGTAAAATCCCTGTCCAGAAAAGAGATTATTGAAGCGTCCCTGAGAGATTTTGGGATGATCCTCGTCTGCCGCAGTATGGATGAAGCGGTGGATTTTGCCAATGAGCTGGCACCAGAGCATTTAGAAGTCTGCTGCGCCAATCCAATGGAGTATATTGGCAGGCTGGATAACGCTGGCTCAGTGTTTTTGGGAAATTACAGCCCGGAGCCTTTGGGAGATTATTACGCGGGCCCGAACCATGTGTTGCCCACCTCTGGTACCGCCCGATTCTTTTCGCCTTTGTCAGTGGACAGTTTTATCAAAAAATCCAGCTTTATTTACTACACGGAAAGCGCCCTGCGAGAGGCTAAGAATCCGATTGTCTCCATTGCCCAGGCAGAGGGATTAACCGCTCACGCCCACTCCATTGAAGTGAGATTCTGAATAGACGGAAAATGTGAAACCATTATTCGTAACAATGATATCTGGGGATGCTGCCAAAGATGAAAGGCGATAGCGGTCGATGAAGCCGTAGATAGCAAGTTTGAATACTCAAGTTTGCTTTTTGCGAGTGTGTGGGGCCATATTCGGCGGCAATTAATCCACTGTAAAATGGACAAAAAGGAGGCGTTTGCGTTGTCCTACGCTTTAAATGATAAAATCAGGGAATTAACTCCTTATGAGCCAATCAGCGGAACTTTTCGGATCCGATTGGATGCTAATGAATCATATCTTCCTCTGCCGAAACCGGTGTTGGAAGAGATCCAAAAGAGAGTGGCAGAATTAGATTTTAACCGTTATCCGGATCCGGTAGGCGGGGAACTATGCCGGGCTTTTGCCCAGTATTATGGGATAGACCCTAAATTTGTCACCGCGGGAAATGGGTCAGATGAACTGATCTCTATTTTAGTCAACGCTTTTTTGATGAAAGGCGACGTCATGCTGACGGTGGCGCCGGATTTCTCTATGTACCAATTTTACGCTTCGATCTCAGAAGTGAATTGCGTAGTTTTGGACAAAGGTCCAGAGTTGTCTATCGACGTGGATCAGCTTATTCACAAGGCGAAGGAAACCAACGCGAAAATGATTCTGTTTTCCAATCCCTGTAATCCCACTTCCTTAGGACTGGACCGGGCACAGGTGAGAAAACTGATCCGGTCTGTAGACAGCCTGGTCGTTCTGGATGAGGCTTATATGGATTTCTGGGATCAGTCGCTGCTTTCAGAGGTGGAGAACTATGAGAATCTAATGATCCTCCGTACCAGTTCAAAGGCGGTGGGCTGCGCCGCCATCCGGTTGGGATTCGCCGTTGCCAATGAGCGGCTGTCCAACGCTCTGCGGGCGGTAAAATCTCCTTATAATGTGAATTCCTTTACCCAAATGGCGGGTACGGTTTTGTTCCAGCACAAAGAGCTTCTGGAACAGGCCAGAGAACAGATTATCCATCAGAGGGAAGAGCTGTACAAAGCTCTTTTGGCCGTCCAGAAGGAATTTCCCGGGAAATATGAGCTTTGGAAACCAGATACAAATTTTGTGTTCATAAAGCCCAAAGCCGCTGGAGAAGCCCGTGAAATTTTTGAGTTCCTGCTGAACAATCAGGTGGCAATCCGTTATATGGGCAAGTATCTCCGGATTACCGCCGGTTCTCCGGAAGAAAACGCCGAAGTTCTGAGACTATGGCGCTTATGGTTCGAAAATAAGGAGGGAAAATCATGAGAACGGCTGAAATCACAAGATCCACCAAAGAAACCCAGATCACCGTGTGGTTGTCCTTAGACGGCGGTCCGGTGGAAATTTCCACCGGCGTAGGATTTTTTGACCACATGCTGAACTCCTTTGCGGTCCATGGAGGATTCGGGTTAAAGGTGCATACGGAAGGTGATTTGTATGTGGACTGCCATCATACTATTGAAGACACCGGTATCGTGATTGGTCAAGCTTTGTGTCAGGCATTGGGGAATAAAGGCGGGATTCAGCGTTTTGGTTCCTTTTTTGTCCCGATGGATGAAGCCCTGGCTTTTTCCGCGGTGGATATCAGCGGCAGGCCATTTTTGGTGTTTGACGCCTCATTCCCGGAGGAGAGAATCGGAGATTACGATTCCTGTATGACAGAGGAGTTTTTCCGTGCTTTGGCGTTCCAGGCCGGGATCACCCTTCACTTAAAGTGCGAATACGGTAAAAATTCCCACCACATGACCGAGGCTGTTTATAAGGCGGCCGCCCATGCGTTCAAGGCGGCGGTTCAGGAAACTGGAGCCGGCGTGCTTTCTACCAAAGGAATCTTATAAGGAGAAGAATTTCATGATACTGTTACCTGCCATTGACATTAAGGACGGAACCTGCGTGAGGCTGCGAAAAGGAGACTATCAGACGGCCCATAAGGTAGCCGAAAATCCATTGGAAACCGCGTTATCCTTTCAGACAGCCGGCGCTGAGTGGATTCATATGGTGGATTTGGATGGCGCTAAAGATGCCACGATAGTGAATCAGAAAATTTTTCTGGAAATCGCGGAAAAAACCAATTTGAAGGTAGAATTGGGCGGCGGTATCCGGAACATGGAAACAGTGGATTATTACCTGCAAAACGGTATTTCCCGGGTGATTTTAGGTTCGGCTGCGGTGAAAGATCCGCATTTGGTAGCCAAGGCGGTAGAAAAATATGGCGATCAGATTGCCGTAGGAATTGATGCCAGAAATGAAATGGTGGCCGCGGAAGGCTGGATGGATACTTCGAACGTCCACTATCTGGATTTGGCGGAAAAAATGGAACAAATAGGTGTAAAGGTTATTATCTTTACTGATATTGCAAAAGACGGAATGCTGCAAGGACCTAATATAGAACAGCTAAAGCGTCTCAACGAAACGGTGAGTTGTGATATTGTGGCTAGCGGAGGAGTTTCAACCATAGAGGATATTCGCAGGTTGCGGGATGAAAATCTATATGGCGCTATTTGTGGAAAGGCTCTTTATACAGGAGGAATTGATCTGCAAAAAGCGGTCTTTCTTGCAAAGGGAAATTCCTTTACAGATAAATATTTCCAAAAAAGTGAGCTTTTGCCGGCGATTGTCCAGGAGGCTTCTACAGGTCAGGTATTAATGTTGGCTTATATGAACCGGGAATCCATGCAGCTCACTCTGGATACGGGTTACACCTGGTTTTACAGTCGTTCCAGAAAAGAGCTTTGGAATAAGGGAGCGACTTCAGGACATTTGCAAAAGGTGGTAGCCATTTTTGGCGATTGTGACGATGATACGCTGTTAGTGCAGGTAGAGCAGACGGGTCCCGCTTGCCACACAGGCGCCCATAGTTGCTTTTTTAATGAAATTACAGTAACAGGAGGAACAGACCATGAAGTCAAATGAGGTGTTAGAGGCCCTTTATCAGACCGTGATCAATAGGAAAGAACAACCTAAGGAAGGATCTTATACCTGCTATCTGTTTGAAAAGGGTTTGGATAAAATTTTGAAGAAGGTTGGGGAGGAATGCAGCGAAACCATCATTGCGGCAAAGAACGGAGATAACCACGAAACCGTGTTGGAAATTTCCGATTTGCTGTATCATTTAATGGTCATGATGGTCTGCGAGGGGATTCCGCTCTCGGATGTTCTGGCAGAACTGGATAAGCGCAGTGAGAAAACCGGAAATCTAAAAACTTTCCATCAGGTGGATAAAAATAGTTAACTTTGTGAAATATCGATAGAAATAGTCCTAAAATTTAGTAGGGATTCTTTTGAAAATTATTGATTTGTTCATTTTTTCTCCCTAATTTATGTGTTATCATAAATATAATAAAGTTTTGGAGGCATTGGAAGCATGAAGTACAAAATGACAGTTCTTTATTATTCAAAAGCAGGAAACGCGGAAGCACTGGCTCGGGCGATTGCCAGAGAGCAGCAGACAAAGGGAGATCAAATTCCTCCGGCATATCCCTGCGAGGCGCAGAAACTATTGCTGATTGGTCTTGAAACCAACAAAGCCATCGATAAGCAGGTGAATGCGTTTGTCAGAGATTTAAATCCCAACAGAACCAAGAATGTTGCGTTTTTCTGCGCCGGTGACGATGTTAGCAAGCTGGATGAATTAAAGTCTATCTTGAAAAACAACGGCGTTAATGTGTTGGACGATATATTTACCTGCCATGTTAAGGGCGGTTTGTTCAAGGCCGGCAAGGTAAGTGATGAAGATCTGAAAAAGGCAGTGGCCTGGTCCAATAAGGTAGTGGATTCTCTCCTGTAAGAAGCCACAGCTGTACATCTTATTATTTTATTGTTTTTCTAAGATCAACAAGTTTTTCTAAGATCAACAATAAGATCATTAATGGCCGCACAAGTTCATTGGCCGCGCAAGAAATTTGTATCAGAAAAAGCCTATCCGTCATATGGATAGGCTTTTTTGTTTGCGGCCCGTTGTTTAGCTACGGGACCCTATTGGGTTTCATTCGTTCGTAAGACTTAGAATGATCGGCCGGTCCTAAAATATCATGGTAGTGTCAAGAGTTTTGCGCAAATTGGTTTGCAGCCCCTGGCGTGAATGAAG
>CAUFXR010000051.1 GCA_959596515.1 uncultured Oscillospiraceae bacterium | reverse complement strand
TCACCTCTTTCGCTGAAACCGTAACATTAACATTTGAATTATATCATTGGCCTATACAAAAAGCAAGCCTTAATTTTAAAAACTTTCAATTTTACTCAATCGGCAGTTTCGCTCCGGCGGTATACAGTGAGAAACCGCGGAAAATTTTCCAGCGGAACGAAAGAACCGGCGAAGAAAATTCCCACTACTGTTCGGGCATTTTAAAAGGGCGCAGCCATGATTCCGGCAAACGGTTCCCGGGAAACCTTAAAAATCCGAACAAGGATTTATCGGCCGTGCGTCCATCGTCCTACTTTTACTCGGGACCTCCGGCGGTCGCGTGTTAATAGCCAGACTTTTGATCCCGGACATAATCGGCGTATTCCTCCACGCAGAAAGCCAACGCTCTCATTTTTTTCGCGTTTTCCACTCCCACGAATCGGAATACCTGGGGCTGAGCCGTTTCGATACCGGTGATCTCTGTTTTATTTTCCGGATAACGGATCACAAAGCCGTAATCCACACTGTGGTCACTGAGCCACTTATATGCGTTAGAATCGGAAAAATCCCCGCCGTCAAGGTTTGCAAACCGGATCAAAAGGCCGGTGCTCCACTCGTTTTTTCCAGCCGGCAAGGTGGTTTTCAGGGCCTCCACCTCCGCTTTGGCCTTGCTTTTGCCCTCCGCTACCAATTTGGCCACGGTATCGTCAAAATTCTGTTGTAAAACATCCTCTGGCACATATCCCTGTTCCACCTGAAGGGTGACGCCCTCTGCCGCGGCAGCCTGAACCATATTCCTCAGTTGGGGGAGAAGCTGACTGTCCACGGAAATTCCTTCATATTCCTCCAGCTCCGGGATAAAGGTATCCGGCAGGCTAGTTTTACTGTTACCCACCACCAGCAGGTGATCGTTCGGATCCACTGGAGGCGCGGAACTTTCAGAATCCTCCTGAGAGGTCGCCGCGCTGACCGATACCGGCTGACTTGGCGGTCCAAGCTTTAAAAACTCCTGATAGATCAAATAGCCGCCCGCAGAGATAACTCCCACCATTACTACTATCAAAACCGCCATCAGGGCACGCAGCTTTTTGGTGTTTCCTTTCTTCTCTTTGGCGCTGTAATCCACGCGGACTGCTTTATTCCCACGGTCGATCCCTTTTACAGAAATAAAAAACGCCGCCGCTTCGCTTCGTCTTTTCTCGCTGTCAAAAGCGGATTTCGCTTTTTCGTTTTTCCGTCTTGGCATCAGATCCCACCTTTCTGGGTTTCGACAAAGCCGGTTTAAAAGTATTGTATAACGTTTCTACATTATTTTCAAGCTTCCCGACCTTTTTCATGAAGTTTCCTGTTTTTTCAAAATTCTCCAAACAATATATTTTGTTTTTAGTATTTGTGTGATACTATAAAATGGGTAAATTTTTAAAATAAATGATAAATAATAAAATCCGAAAAAGAGGTGTGTTCCATGAGGAAAACGAAGATTATTTGCACCTTGGGACCGTCTACCGACGATCCGGAGGTTCTAAAACAGCTCATGCTCAACGGCATGGATGTCGCCAGAGTGAACATGTCCCATCAGGATCATGATGCCCAACGGGTTCGTATCAACGCAGTAAAAAAGATGCGGGAGGAATTAAATCTTCCGGTTGCCTTACTGCTGGACACCAAAGGTCCGGAAATCCGTACCGGCAATTTTTCCACGCCTAAGGTTGAGCTGACGGAGGGGCAGATCTTTACCTTGACCACCAACGACGTAGTCGGAGACAATACCATTTCCAGCGTCACTTTCCAGGGCTTACCTCAGGATGTTAAGCGGGGCGACAGAATTCTCATTGATGATGGTCTGATTGAAATGGTGGTGGAAAGCACCACTGATACAGATGTGGTGTGCACCGTGATCAACGGCGGCACAGTTTCCGCTCACAAGGGCATCAACGTACCGGGGGTTACCCTGTCCATGCCTTTCATCAGTCCCAAAGATGAGGCGGATATCGCCTTTGCCGTAGAGGAAGGTTTCGATTTTATCGCCGCCTCCTTCACCCGTTCCGCCGCGGATATTTTGGAACTTCGTACCGAGCTAAAGAAAAATCATAACGATAAAATTCGGATTATCGCCAAAATTGAAAATCAAGACGGTGTGGAGAACATTGATGAGATTATCAATGTGGCTGACGGCATCATGGTAGCCAGAGGCGATCTGGGGGTAGAAATTCCTCTGGAAGAGATTCCGATCATCCAGAAGGAATTGATCAAGAAGGCTTATAACGCGGGCCTTCAGGTAATCACCGCCACCCAGATGCTGGATTCCATGATGAAAAATCCCCGTCCCACCAGAGCGGAATCTACCGACGTGGCCAACGCCATCTATGACGGCACCAGCGCCATTATGCTTTCCGGTGAGACCGCCGCCGGCAGCTATCCGATTATCGCCCTGCAGACCATGGCGCGGATTGCCGAGCGCACGGAAGAGGATATTGATTATATTTCCCGTTTTCAAAAGCGTGATGTGTATGAGCGCCCCAATGTAACCTCGGCTATCTCCCACGCCACCTGCACCACCGCTCACGATCTGGGCGCCGTAGCCATTATGGCAGTGTCCAAGTCCGGCAAGACCGCCCGGATGATTTCCAAATACCGGCCTAAGTGTCCCATTATCTGCGGCACCACCGACACCATGGTGTGGCGGCAGATGAACCTCTCCTGGGGTGTCACGCCCATTATGATTGAAGAGAAAACCAATACCGACGAGCTGTTCGACCACGTAGTTTCCGTCGCCAGCTCTCTGAATCTTGTAAACAGCGGCGACCTGGTGGTTATCACCACCGGCGTGCCTTTGGGGGTTTCCGGCACCACCAATCTGCTGAAGGTCCACTTGGTAGGAGACGCGCTGGTCTCCGGCGTTGGTGTGAACAACGCGTCCATCTGCGGTAACCTGTGTGTCTGCGCCACCGAGGATGAAGCCTTGAAAAACTTTAAGCCCGGCGATATTTTAGTAGTCCCTCAAACCAGCAACCGTCTGCTGGACATTCTCAAGGACTGCTCCGGCATCATCACTGAGGCTCCCGGAATCAACTCCCACGCCGCCATTGTTGGTCTGGCTTTGGATCTTCCTGTTCTGGTAGGCGCGGAAAACGCCACCAAGCTGCTGAAAAGCGGCACCACCGTGACTCTGGACTGCCAGAGAGGGATTGTATTCTCCGGCACCAGTCACCATCTGCCCAGGCCAAAACGGTAAAACGCTTTTTTCACAGTGTGTCAGCGTTTTACCCCTGACAGGAATCCCCTTGCGGAAAAGTTTTTCTCTCCCGCTTTGGGACAGCCATTCCTTTCTTCTAACCACGATAATATCAACCTTCTTTTAACCACGATAGTATCAACTTTCTTTTAACCACGATAGTATCAACCTTCTTTTAACCACGATAGTATCAACTTTCTTCTAACCACGATGGCATCAATAGGAAGAATCCCCCGAGAGAAACTTCTCTTCGGGGGATTTTTTTGCTTTGTTAGTTTCAGCGAAAATACAGTCCCCGGCTAAACCAAGAAGTGTAAAAAAGCTTTCGCGGCAAGCGGCGCGAGGTGTCTGTTATAAAAAATCAAGGTAACAGAACGAAGCTAAAGAAGATCGCCTGTTTACAGGCGGGGACGAGTAATACGCGAGACAGAACATTCGGCGTCTCTTGAGAGGCTTACCGGTACTCATCCCTTGGCTTAACCGAAGTTTTTGACTCAAATTCGCTTATTGGCAGGGCAATCCCTGATAGGAACGCGCGCCGTAGCTAAGACTTAAGGACTTTAATCAATCCTTAAAGAACTCATAGAAAGCCCGATAGGCCATGTAAACGTCAATTTTGGAAACTACCTCAAAAGGCGCGTGCATGGAAAGCACAGGGACGCCTACATCTACCACGTCCACGTTCATATTGGCGATGTATTTGGCCACGGTACCACCGCCGCCGCCGTCCACTTTACCCAGCTCGCCCACCTGCCAGAGGACCTTTTTCCGATCCAACAGGGAGCGGATCCGGCCCATAAACTCAGCGGAAGCGTCAGAGGTACCTCCCTTGCCGCCGGAACCGGTATATTTGGTCACCACTACGCCGTTATTTAAAAAGCTCGCGTTGTTGGCCTCATAAGCGCTGGCAAAAGTAGGATCAAACGCCGCGTTCACATCTGCGGAAAGGCAAGCCGAACGGGACAGCACGTGCCGCGGCTCCAAGCCCTCCTGCATTGCTAGATCAGCGATGAAATACCGCAGATAATCCGAGTTCAGGCCGGTGTTGCCGTCAGAGCCGGTCTCCTCCTTATCGGTCAGAATGGTGACAACCGTGTCATCCGGAACTTTCTGGTCCAAAATGGCCATCAATGCCGGATACGCGCACACTCTGTCGTCATGGCCGTAGCCGCCGATCATGCTCCGGTCAAAACCGATGTCCGTCACCTGAAACGCGGGGACCAGTTCCAGCTCGGCGGAAAGAAAATCATACTCGGTGATGCCGTACTTCTCGTTTAAGAGCTTCAGAATATTCAGTTTCACCAGTTCGCTGCCCTTATCACTTTTAAAGGGGCGGCTGCCTACCAGAATATTCAGATCCTCGCCCTCGATGATCTTAGTGGCAGGCTTTTTCATCTGCTCACCGCCCAGGTGGGGCAGCAAATCAGTGACGCAAAACTGGGGATCATCCTTATCCTCGCCCAGAACGATATCCACATAAGAGCCGTCCTTTTTTACCACCCGGCCGTGAAGGGAAAGCGGAATAGCGGACCACTGATATTTCTTGATGCCACCGTAATAATGAGTCTTAAACAAAGCCAGGTCGTTCTGCTCATATAGCGGGTTGGGCTTTAAGTCCAGCCGCGGGGAATCGATATGGGCCGCGGCGATGCGGGCGCCATTTTTTACACCGTTTTTGCCGATCACCGCCAAGATAATGGCTTTGCCCCGATTGTTCACCATCACCCGGTCACCAGGAACGTATTTTTTCTCCACGTCAAATTCCGTGAACCCCGCCTTCTGGGCAAGCCTAGCGGCCTCGGCCGCGGCTTCCCGTTCAGTTTTGCATTTGTTCAGGAATTTTTTATAAGGCTCGCAAAAGGCGTCGGCCTTTTTCAGTTCGCTGTCGCTGATTTTAGCGGCGCCGCTTTTTTTGTCAATAAACAGGGCCTCTTTCAGTTTTTCCACAGAGGAAGTCTCCTTTTCTGGTTTCTTTGACATTATGGTTACCTCCAATTTTCAAATTCTTCGCCGTATAAACGGCGGTACATCTCCTGGCTTTCCAGGACGTTCTTAACATATTGTTCCGTTTCCCCGTAAGGAATATCGTACAGGGTCACGCCGTCGGAGGAATGCTCCTCCTCGCTGAGCCACTGGTCTACGTTGCCCATTCCCGCATTGTAGGCGCTTAAAATCACGGTTTCGTCGTCGTATTCCTCCCACAGGATCGAAAGGAAATACACGCCGTATTCCACATTGACCTGAGGATCGTACAGCGCCGACGCGTCCAGCTTGGGCTCTGCGCCCCTATGGATTTGCAGCCAGTCAAAGGTGGCGGGCATAATCTGCATTAGGCCCACAGCGCCCGCCGAGGATTCCGCGTTTGGATTAAAATTGCTCTCCGTGCGGATCATACCGTAAAGAAACGCGGGGTCAATACTATATTTTTCCGCCTGGGTTTCAATAATATCCCTGTATTTCAAAGGATAAGCCTGCTTCATGAAAAAAGAATAAGAAAAGTAGGCGCCTGCCGCCACAGCGGCTAAGATCGCCAGCAACAGCAATGCCAGCCATCCTTTTTTTGCCGTTTTAGACATTTTGCTCCTCCCTGAGACGCTGTAACAGTCTCCTGGTTTGGTAGTAAAGCGCGTCGCTGGTTTCCTGGTTGACCAGCACGTAATCCGCTCGGTCTTTATAGTACTGGTCCTCTTGCTGGGCGGACATCCTTCTTTCCGCCTCCTCTCTGGTGATGGAATCCCTCGCCATCACCCGCTGAAGGCGCTGGTCTTTGGGAGCGAGCACCGCCAGGGTTACAGTGCAGATCCGCTCCAGTCCTGCCTCAAACAGCAGAGGCGCGTCCAGCACGACCACCTTTTTATGCCTTTGCCTGCATTCCTCTATATTTTCCTTCATTCTCCGCAAAATATGTGGATGGGTGATCTCATTCAGCCGTTTGGTTTTTTCCGGTGAGGAAAACGCCAGATTTGCCAGGGCATGCCGCCGCAGATTCCCGTAATCGTCCACGATTGTATCCCCAAACTCCCGCTGCAGTTCTTTCAGTGCCGGCGCGCCGGGAGATACCACCTGACGGGCGATTTGATCCGCGTCGATTATGACACATCCCGCCTCCTCAAGAGACTGGGCTACTGTACTCTTACCTGAGCCGGTCGGCCCGGTCAGTCCAATAATCAAAGGCTCTGTCAAAGGGTAATCACCTCAAATCCTGCCGCCCGGATTAGCCGGTTGTAAACCGCCATACCCACGCCGTTCGGCTCCGGACACCGGGCGTACACCATCTGGATTTCTTCCCGGTCATCCAAAGTCCGCAGGGCGTCGAACAATTCTCTGGCCTGGGCGGCGCTGTCGTTTTCACCGCCATAGGGCACCGACGGCACCCGCAAAAAGGGCTGATCCTCGTCAAAACACAGAGCGCCTACCCCGGGAGCACTTTTACGATTGACAAACTCCCGATACTGCTCCGCGGTTCCCTTCACCAGGATCACTCTGGCCTTCGGGGCGTAATGCTTATATTTCATGCCGGGAGACGCCGCTTTGGCGCCATCCGCCAGCTTATGAAGCACCGCCGGATCTACCGTTACCTGACCTATGACCTCTTGGAGCATTTCCAGAGTAATTCCGCCCGGACGCAGCAGCCTAGGTGTCTCTTCCGCCAAAGTCAGCACCGTGGATTCCACCCCGACGCCGGAAGGGCCGCCATCCAGAATGGCGTCGATCCTGCCTTTCATATCATGAAACATATGCTGCGCCGTGGTTGGGCTAGGTCTTCCGGAAAGGTTTCCCGAAGGCGCGGCCAAGGGGCATCCGCAGGCTCGAATCAGCCGGTTCGCTACCGGGTGAGAAGGCAGCCGCACCGCCACGGTGGAAAGGCCGCCGCTGGTTTCCATGGGCACCAGATCGGATTTCGGCAAAACCATGGTCAGCGGACCTGGCCAATAGGCCTTTGCCAGCTTTCGCGCACGCTCTGGGAAGTCCTCCACCAGAGGGATCGCCTCCTGGGGTTCCGCGATATGGACGATCAGCGGATTGTCCGAAGGCCGTCCCTTCGCGGTAAAAATTTTCCGGGATACCGAGCCGTCCAGGGCGTTTCCCGCCAAGCCGTACACGGTTTCCGTGGGAATCCCCACCAGTCCGCCTTGTCGAATAATTTCAGCGGCCCGCCGGATTCCTTCGTCGTCCGCCTGTAACATCAGCGTTTGCAATTTTTCTCATCCTATTCCCTAGATCACTCAAAACAGAATGGTCCTAAATCATTGATTAAAAAATCTTACGATTCCTTACGCCAGCTGCGGCGAAACGGAAAGCTTGCCGCTTTGCCGGCCGCCGGCCTAAAGATTTTTCTCCTGGGCAAGGGCCTTAGGCGTCCGCCTGTCTCGCGGGAAGCGGCGTTTCCTTAAAAAAGAATTTTTAGCCAAGCTGCCACTATATCTCCGCCGCTGTCTCACAGCGGTCGCCGGACTCGCCGTCCAGTCGACCTATCGGTAGGAAACGTCATCCCTCGATGGTGCTTTCCAGCTTGGCCGCCCGATCAGCGGTGATCAAGGCGTCGATAACCTCATCCAGGTTTCCGTTCATCACATCCTCTAGGCGGTAAAGAGTCAAGCCGATCCGGTGATCGGTGAGTCTTCCCTGGGGAAAGTTATAGGTGCGGATCCGCTCGCTGCGGTCGCCGGTACCAACCTGGGATTTTCTCTCCTGGGCCACCTCGTTCTGCTGTTTTTCCCGCTCCGCTTCCAGCAGCCGGGATTTCAGAACCTTCATGGCCTTATCCTTGTTTTTGTATTGGCTTCTTTCATCCTGGCACTCCACCACCAGTCCGGTAGGCAAGTGCGTGATCCGGATGGCGGAATCCGTTTTATTGATGTGCTGGCCTCCCGCTCCGCCGGAGCGAAAGGTATCTATTTTCAGATCCGCCGGATTGATCTCCACCTCCACATCTTCCGCCTCCGGCAGTACGGCCACCGTTACGGTCGAGGTGTGAATCCGTCCTTGGGTTTCTGTCTCAGGCACTCTTTGGACCCGATGAACCCCGCTCTCATATTTCATCCGGGAGTAGGCCCCCTCGCCGGTGATCATGAAGCTGATCTCTTTATAGCCGCCCAGCTCCGTTTCATTGGCGTTTAAGATCTCCGTTTTCCACCGCTTGGATTCCGCGTACATGCTGTACATCCGGAACAGGCTGGCGGAAAACAAAGCCGCCTCCTCGCCGCCAGCGCCGCCGCGAATCTCAACAATGACGTTCCGATCGTCGTTGGGATCTTTGGGAAGCAACAAAATTTTCAGCTCTTCAGAAATTTTCTCCAGAGACTCTCTGGCCTCCTCCAGCTCCAGCTCCACCATTTCCCGGAATTCCTTATCCAGACCGCCTTCGGCAAGAAGCTGTTTTGCCTCCTCTTCGTTATTTTTTTGTTTTTTATACTCTTTGTATTTTTCTACTACCGGTTCCAGGCCTTTTACTTCCTTCATCAGCTGGCCATAGGCCTCCGGATCGGATACAATATTGGGATCATACAGTTTTTGAGTGCATTCCTCATATTTCTTTTCAAAGACCTCTAAACGGTCAAACATAACGCCACCGCTTTCTTTAGGATAGTAAATCCGGTAAAATCAGCCGCTTAATTGGTCTCTGGCGCTTGCCGGATAATTTTTTTGATATTTTTTTCCGCTTTGGCCCGGGGGACCATCACCTCATGGCCGCATCCGGTACAGCGGATCTTAAAATCCATACCGGAACGCAGAACCAAAAACCTCTTGCTTCCGCAGGGATGGGGCTTTTTCATTTCCAAAACATCGCCTACCTGGACATCCATACGCTTGTTCCTCCGTTTTGCCGAAAAGCTGGCTTTCCATTTCTAAAGATTCCCAGTTTGTAACAATTTATTATATCACTTCTCCCTTGCCCTATTCAATGAACAATTTGTATCTTTTTACCGGCGCATGGACAAATAACAGCAAATTGGTTTATAATAAAGCAAACGCCACTGCGAGATGGAGGCTTTTTATGCAAAAGCAAGTATTATCCCTGTTAAAACAAACAGATGGTTATCTTTCCGGCGAAGAGATCAGCCGGCGGCTGGGAGTATCCCGGGCCGCGGTCTGGAAAGCGGTGCGGGCGCTGCGGGAAAAGGGTTATGAAATTGACTCTGTCACCAACCGCGGCTACCGGCTTTCTTCTCAGCCCGATCTTTTGGACGCCGCCGCCATCCAGGCTGGGCTTTCCACCCATTCACTAGGCCGGAATATTATAATTCTGGAGGAAATCGACTCCACTAACGAGGAAGGCAAGCGGCAGGGCGCGGCGGGAGCGCCGGACGGCACGCTTTGTTTGGCAGAGCGGCAAACCGGGGGCAAAGGCCGTCTGGGACGGGTTTGGTCCTCGCCGGCTGGCACAGGTGTATGGATGACTTTGCTGCTTCGGCCTCAGCTGGCCCCAAAGGAGGCCACTCAGCTCACTTTGATCGCGGGACTTTCTGTCTGCCAGGCGATCCGCCGCCTCACAGGCTGCGACGCCATGATCAAATGGCCTAACGACGTTGTCATCGGCCGAAAAAAAGTATGCGGTATTCTGACCGAGCTGGCGGCAGATATGGAACGGATTCATTATGTGTTGGTGGGCATCGGTATCAACGCTAATCTTCCCGAATTCCAAGGGGAGCTTCAAAAGAAAGCGACCTCCTTGCTGCTGGAAACGGGACATAAAATAAATCGAGCCGCTCTGATTCAGGCGGTTCTGGAGGAATTTGAGACGTATTATGACCGTTTTCTCACCGATTTGACCGCCGATTTCATCACTCCATACGAGGCGTTGTGCGTTTCTCTCAACCGCCGGGTTAGTGTCATTCGAGGCGGACGGGAGATCACCGGTCAATCTATCGGCCTTAACCAAGAAGGTGAACTGCTGATCCGCACGGACAGCGGAGATATTCTGGAAATCGGGTCCGGGGAAGTCACAGTACAGGGAATTTATTAACGTTCCGTCGCCGGGAGACGCAAGGCTTATATCCCGGGCCAGGTGAAATTCTGGATTTCTTCTCCTTCAAAGGAACAGATCGCCGCTTTCGCGCTGTCAAGTTGTCAACTTGTTGCAATCCGATTTTCAGATTTTCAGAAAGCTGAACTCTCCCTTTAAACTCGCGGGGGATTTCTCGCACATACCCTTTCTTCCCGGCAGGCGGTTGATTTTTCATTTTATTCCTAATTTTTTGTTTTTCCAATCCATGGATATGCCTTGGAACAAATAAAAAAAAGAAGGATAACGGCATATGCCGTTATCCTTCTTTTTCTTTTTCATTTTCCGGATTTTTAAAAGCGAAAAACTTTTGGCCGGTATAATTCAATAAAGTAAAAATCACTTGACCAACCAGCATAGCGATCTGATCGGTGATCTTGGCTTCCAGGCTCCATCCCAAAGCGTTCAGTGCCCATCCGGTGAGGGGCTGTGCCACATAATAGGCCAACACATAACACACAGCAATCACCAGCGCAAAGCGCAGGGCGGTGATCCAGACCTTTTCCGTATTTTTGAAAGAGTATTTCTTATTGAAATAAAAGCTGCTGATACTGCAAATAGCGAAAGCCGTGGCGGAAGAGCCCCAATAGCCAAAATGCGCCCAGTTAAATAAAGCGAATTGAAGGGCCAAACTCAGCACCGTATTGCAGGCGCCGATGATTAGAAATAAAAGCAAACTTTTATCAAAAAATTTTTTGATAAAACTTTTCACTTGGAACTCCCCTTTTGGTGTTAATATTTGATCGTAAATCCGCCGATTTTCAGCGTCATATTGGGATTATAGTAAGGATCATGCTTTAAAAGATGGCCCCAGCGGACTTTCATCAAAGCGATTTCATCCTGGAATCTTTCCTGTTTCTCGGGAGTATCCTCATAACCGCGGCTTTTGGATTCGTAATGATACAGCTCCGCATAGGGGGTATATACGATCAAATAACCTTTTTCCCGAAGCCGCAGACAGAAGTCCACATCGTTAAAGGCTACCTCCAAACCCTCATCAAAACCGTCCACCTGATCGAAAACCTCTCTCCGCACCAAAAGGCAGGCGGCAGTGCAGGCGCTCAGATCCTGAGCGAAAGAAATTCTTCCCGCATAGCCCGGATCCTCCCGGCTGATGCCGGACTGGGCATGTCCGGCGACGCCGCCCAAGCCTAAAATAATACCGCCGTGCTGCAGGGTATCATCGGGATAATAAAGTCTGGCACCTACGGCGCCTACATCCTCCCGCTGGGCAAACATGAGCATTTCCTCAATCCAATTGGGCGTGATAACCTCAATATCGTTATTCAACAGCAAAAGATATTTTCCGGAACAAAAACCAGCGCCAAAATTATTAATCGCGGAATAATTAAACGGTCCCTTCCAGGTAACCACTTTAATTTTAGGATCCTTCTGCAGCTCCTGATAGTACTCAAAGGTCTTCAATTCCGTGCTGTTATTCTCGACAATGACGATTTCAAAGTTTTTGTAAGTGCTATAATCCAAAATACTGTCGATACATTTTTTCAAATCGTCGATGTGATCTTTATTCGGGATCAGAATAGAGATCAATGGTATTTCATTCAGTTCATAATTAATTTTGTAAGTGGAAGGCACTTTGGAGTCGACGACCTCTCCTTTCAAACCTACTCGCTCCATATGATCCTGCAAAGCCTTTTTTGCCGCCAAAATGCAGTAGGGCTTCACTCCTACGCCGCTGGCCACAGACCCGGCGTGAACACGCCAGTAATACAGCACTCTGGGAATATGGACGATCCGCTTTGCTTTTTCCGTCAGCCTTAAAATCATATCGTAATCTTGGCTACCATCATGCTCAGGAGAAAAGCGTCCCGCCTGATCCATCAATTCCCTGCTGAAGGTAGACAAGTGGCAGATATAGTTATTGCTTCTGAGAGTATCAGGAGCATAATCCGGCTTGAAATGGGCAAAGGTCGGATTCTCCAAGGAACCCTCAAAGGAACATTCATCTGTATAAATAAAATCCGCGTGCTGTTCCTCGATTACCTTCATCACCTGGAACAAGGCGGAGGGATGAAGCAAGTCGTCGTGGTCAAACAGGCTGATATATTCTCCCGTGGACATCTCAATGGCCGCGTTCGTGTTGGCCGAGATCCCTAGATTTTTTTCCAGCTTTTGATATTTTACTCTTGCGTCTTTCTGGACATACTCACGGCACACCGTCTCAACATAGCCGTGCTCCTGATCCGAGCCATCTGCCAGGCACAGCTCCCATTTAGGATAGGTCTGATCGATAACCGACTCGATCATCTCCCGCAGGAACTGCTCTGGGCAGTTATAAACCGGGACGATTACGCTGAACTTCACTGGATTCTGGAACTTGGTGTTTACCTCAATCGCCCTCTGCTTTTCTGTTAAGGCGTTTCTCTTTACATAAAGTGTTGCCTCATTGATCCGGGTTGTCATTTTTCTTGTACGCCGCCAGGTTTCTTTGATTCCCACATCTTTCACGCTGGCTAGCCCTTTATATATCAGCCGGGTAACTCTGAACTTCTTCATTCCTCTTTTCAGCAAGTCCACCAAAACCCGGAGGGGTTTCGTCATTTTCCAGAAAATTGAGTTATGAAATTCCTGCAACGCGCGATTAGCTAAATCCAGTTCCTGTCTTGCTTTCATCAACTTTTTGGTGGTTTCCCTGCGTTTGCGCTCCAGTTGGCTGATTTCCGCCTCATTCTCTTTTTGATAGCGTTCAAAGATAGCCTTTAAAACATCCATTTGATTCTGGCTGTCCGCTAGCTTCTGGGCCAACTCCGCCTTATCGTCTACGGTTCCGCGAAGCAGACGCTCATATTCTTCAGCCAGCGTTTCCTCAGTGAGATTCTCACGTCTGGCAAAGCATATGGCGTGTCTGGTCAAATAGCTTAAATCGCTGGAAAAGTCTCTGTAAAACCCTCTTTGGGCGAATTTTTTCGTCCAATACTCTATCTTCTGAACATTGACATGAGTCGGTTCGTCATAATCGTCGTCGGTAGAGGAAAACACCACCCGGTCGCCCCAAGCACACAGATGGTCAAAAAACAGATCGCTGTCTTCTTTATATAAGTGTTCCGCCACCTCAATGGCGGTCACCAAATCAAAATGCCTCGGAAATCCCTCTGGCAACTCGTCTAAAGCGGATGATGCCTTACAATAAGGTTTCAGATCGTCCCGCACTCTGGAAATAGCGTATTCAGACACATCGATTCCATATGCTTCCACGCCCAGATCCCGCAGTGTCTCGACCAAATAGCCCATTGCGCAGCCTACATCTAAAACACTTTGCGGTTTTATGCCATCTTGAATCTTTTCGGCAACTCCCCGTAAAAATTCTTTTATATCTGTTGCGTTTTCATAATGTTCATGACCATTTTCAACGCTATATTGGTCATAGTAAGTTTTGGTATAGATTTCTTCATAGCGTTTGTTCATAAAAGGCCTCCCGTAGTGAAGTCAAATTGCTTTGTATGCGTCACACACCGTTTGAGTGTTCCCCAGCATTTTCATATTTCCGTGCTCCAGCCAAAGCACATGCTTGCAAAGTCGCTCGATCTGCTCAATGGAATGGGATACGATGATAACCGTTGTACCATTATCCATCATTTGCCGAATTCTTTGTTCACATTTTTGCTGGAATAAAAAGTCGCCTACCGCCAAAATTTCATCCACGATCAAAATATCCGGCTTTGTGATAGTCGCGATGGCAAACGCCAGTCTCGCTACCATACCAGAGGAATAATTTTTCACCGCTACATCCACAAAGGGCTGCAATTCGGAAAACTCTAAAATCTCATCAAATTTTTCTTCCATCATCTGTTTGGAATAGCCGAGAACGGATCCATTCAAAAAGATGTTCTCCCTCGCGGTGAGATCCATATCAAACCCGGCTCCCAGCTCAATCATCGGAGAAATGGTGCCCACGGTTTTCACCGTGCCCTTAGTAGGCTTAAGAATTCCAGAAATTACTTTTAAAAGGGTACTTTTCCCGGAACCGTTTAAGCCGACAATACCAAACACATCTCCCTGCTCAATGGTGACGGAAACGTCCTTCAGCGCCAAAAACTGCTCAAAATGCAGCTGCCGCTTTACCAGCTTGATGAAATATTCCTTGATGCTGTCCACCTTTTCTTTGGACATGTTAAATTCCATGGTTACGTTTTTTACCTCAACAGCGTTGGCCAAGACGCTCCCCCCTTAAATGAACAGAATAAACCGATCCTGCTTTTTCTTAAACACCCAAAGCCCCAGCACCAAAAACAGCAGGGAAATTCCTATACACAGCAAATTCATTTCCAGGCCGGGTACGATACCCTCTGTCATCACATCGCGGAAGTAGGTCACAAAATAATACATTGGGTTCAATCGGATAATATTCATGACCCAACTGTCTTTTACAATGTCCATAGGATAAATGATTGGCGTTAAGTACATCCAGGCCATAGTCCAAACCGAATAAAGATGTCCCACATCCCGGAAATAAACGTTGATCGCCGCCAAAATCAGACCTAATCCCAAGCTGAAAACCAGCGTATATAACATGGGAATAAAAAACAGCACCATGGTCCAGCTGATATGCAGCTCGGCCGGGTCGCCGATCACTCCCAGCTTGGTCACGCCCATCATAATGATTAGAGCGATCATGGAAAACAGCATATTGACAAACGCAAACATCACCTTTTCCAAAGGGAAAATATATTTGGGAATATATACTTTTTTAATCAAAGACGCGTTCCCCACGATAGAAACCATTGCGGAAGAAGTAGCCTCATTCATGAAATTAAAAATCAAGGCGCCGGTAAGATAGTAAACAGCAAAATTGGGAACAGCAAATTTGAAAAAGTTTTCAAATACAATGGAAATTACAATGGCCATCAGCAAGGGGTTTAAGACGCTCCATAAAAGCCCCAGAGTTGACCGCCGATATTTTACTTTCAAATCCCTGCTGATCAGGTTATGCAAAAGGTATCTATACTTTAAAAATGTGGTGAAATATGCTTTCAAAGCAACTCCCTGCCTTTATAGCACAGCGGCTGCCGCCCATCTCCTGCTGGCCGCAGCCGCTGAAAATTTTTAATTTCATCTGATTCGCCGCGATCCGCCGTGTTTTTCCAAAACAGCGGCCGCAGAGGCAAAAGCACAAAACCATCTGGAAGCTCAGTCTTCTGACTCGCAAAACCAGGCAAGGCACCCGGGTTTGCAAAACAAGGTAAAAACAGGCATCGGCTGAACAAATCCGCCGCCGGCCATCCCCGGAATCCAAGAGACGCTTCGTCCTTTCAGGGACTCCGGCCCGGCGGCCGCCCGGTGGCTATCCCTAAGCAAAACGCCGACGCTTACCAACAAGGCACGGCCGGTCCGCCGTCAAGGATCCGCCGTCCGCAAAGCCAAACGGAAACAGGCCGCTGAAACCATTTGGATCGCCGGATAGACAGTTTCCCGGTTTTATCAGTCTTCCATAGTGAAGGGACTTTCAAACTCCTTCAAAGGCTGGTGATGCTGATCCTTTTCGCTCAGGAGCAATTCCGCGTTTTCCGGTATCGGCCACTCGATCCCGATTTCCGGGTCATTCCACATCAGGCCGCCCTCGTCGCTGGGATCGTAAAACCGGGTGCATTTGTAAACGAATTCCGCGGTTTCAGACATCACCACGAACCCATGGGCAAAGCCCTCCGGCACGTAAAACTGTTTCTTATTTTCAGCGGAAAGCAGAACACCATACCACTTTCCATAGGTGTCGCTACCCTTCCTCAGGTCCACGGCAACGTCGTAAACCTCACCGCTTACTACCCGCACCAGTTTGCCCTGGGGGTTCTTCTTCTGAAAATGAAGTCCTCTGAGCACACCCTTTTTAGACTTACTCTGGTTGTCCTGAACAAACACCATATCCAGGCCCGCCGCTTTAAAATCGTTATAATTGTAGGTTTCCATGAAATAGCCCCTGTTGTCACCAAACACCTTGGGCTCTACCACAACAAGGCCTTTGATCCCGGTTTCCGTAAACTGAAATTGTCCCATACCACTCGTTCCTCATATTCTAATATTTGCAGACATTTTAAGTGTGTCTGCTTAGTTCACTTTATTGACTGTCAGCGGGATTAAGAGATACTTTTCATAAAGCAGCCGCTGGGTATAACACAGGTCCTAATTTGTTCATTTTCCATCTATTCCCAAAGCCGCTTTCTCAAACATGCAAAACAGAGGTCGCCGCCAAAGAAAGCCCCTTTTGCCGCAAGCCTCTGTTAATTTTTACCGGTTGCTGTACATCTTCTGATAGTACTCCTGATACGCGCCGCTAGTGACGTTTTCCATCCACTCTTTGTTGTTCAGATACCACTGAATGGTCTTCTTGATTCCGACCTCAAAGGTGGTCTCAGGATACCAGCCCAGATCGTTTTTAATCTTTTCCGGGTCGATGCCATATCGCCGGTCGTGACCTTTACGGTCCGCAACATGTTTCATCATGTGCTCGCCTACCGCCGGATCCACATTCTCTTTTACATATTCCAAAATGGTCTTGACGATCACGATATTCGGCCGCTCGTTATGGCCGCCCACATTATAGACTTCTCCCAGTTTGCCGTTGCGCACCACCATATCGATGGCCTTGCAGTGATCCTCCACATACAGCCAGTCGCGGATCTGCATTCCATCGCCGTAAATCGGCAGATCCTTATGCTGAAGGGTATTGTTGATCATCAGGGGGATTAATTTCTCGGGGAACTGGTACGGGCCGTAGTTATTGGAGCAGCGGGTGATATTCACCGGCATTTTATAGGTGTCCGAATATGCCTTGACGAACAGGTCCGCGGAGGCCTTGCTGGAAGAATACGGGCTGTGAGGATCCAGCGGCGTGGTCTCCATAAAGAAGCCCTCGGCGCCCAGGGAACCGTACACCTCGTCGGTGGAAACCTGCATGAACTTCACGCCGTCTTTATACTGGTCATCGCCCACAGTCCAGGCGTTTTTCGCGATGTTCAAAAGGTTGACGGTGCCCAGCACATTGGTCTGGACAAAAATCTCCGGATTGGCGATCGAGCGGTCCACATGGCTTTCCGCGGCGAAATTCACGACATAATCGATGTCGTACTGGTCAAACAAGCTCTGAATCGCCTCTTTGTCACAGATATCCGCCTGGACAAAGACGTAATTCGGATTATTTTCCACGCTTTTCAGGTTTTCCAGATTGCCGGCGTAGGTCAGCTTGTCCACATTGATGATCTTGACGTCGCTGTACTTGTTCAGCATATAGATCACGAAGTTAGAGCCGATAAAGCCGGCGCCGCCGGTGACTAAATAGGTTTTCA
>CAUFXR010000050.1 GCA_959596515.1 uncultured Oscillospiraceae bacterium | reverse complement strand
TGTATGAACTCTTTTATTTCCCTAAACTGTTGCTCTTGATAGTATAATTCACCTAGCGAGAAATAAAAAAGAAGGATTTTATCCTTCTTTTTTGTTATCACCGACCGTTGGGCAAAAGGATCAAAAAAGGTGCACACGATATATTCCTGTCAGGTTTACGGATGCGCAACAAAGCGAAAAAGGCATAAGCTTTGAAAGCAGCGGGTATCCAAATCTAAATCAAGGCAGTTTAGCCCATTGAACCGAAAAAGCGTCGGGAACTTGATGGCTAATTTTTTTATTCGGGTATTTTAGGTTCCTTTTCTTCTGATAATAGATAAAGAAAATTACCGTTGACAAATCAGTAAAAGGAAATATATAATAAAAATGTACCCTCCCCCCCCCCGGGTGGGGTAGTTAGGAGGAGATTGTGTTATGAAACGAAATTTTGATGTCACTGGTATGTCTTGCGCCTCTTGCAGCGCTCATGTTGAAAAAAGTGTTTCTAAGGTCTCGGGAGTGCAGGAGGTACAGGTCAACCTGCTTACCAATAGTATGACTGTTGTTTACGATGATTCTGTCACAAGCGACGATGCGATCGTTTCCGCTGTGGAGAAAGCCGGATACGGCGCTTGTCCTCTTCAATCCCCATCATTCTCACAGTCCCACCCTTCCCCGGCGGTATCCCGTGAGGATCCGGCGCTCAAGGAACAAAGAGAGAAGAAGCGTCAGCTGATCATTTCGTTAGTTTTTCTAGTTCCCTTATTTTACCTGTCTATGGGACACATGATAGGACTTCCGATACCTTGGTTTTTCCACGGTGAGGAAAATGCCCTGGCGTTCGCTTTTACTCAGCTTCTGTTATGTCTGCCTATCGCGCTGGTGAACCGTCATTATTTTATCGGAGGCTTTTCCTCTCTGTGGCGTCGGTCTCCCAACATGGATTCTCTTATCGGCATCGGCTCCGCCGCCGCTTTAGTTTACGGCGTATGGGCTATTTACCAAATCGGGTTTGGCCTGGGGCACGGCGATCTTTCCCTGGTCCGCGAGTACTCGATGGATCTTTATTTCGAGTCCGCTGGCATGATATTAACCCTGATTACCGTGGGAAAATATCTGGAAAGCCGCGCCAAAGGAAAAACCTCTCAAGCGATCACCAAGCTAATGAACCTGGCGCCGAAAAGCGCCGTTCGTCTAACAGACGGTGTGGAACAGGAAATCCCGTTGGAAATGGTACGGGTCGGGGATATCCTGGTAGTAAAACCAGGCCAATCCATTCCTACTGACGGCAGGGTAACCGAAGGGCTTTCCGCAGTAGATGAATCGGCGATTACCGGGGAAAGCATTCCTGCGGAGAAGCAGCCGGGTGATCCGGTTACAGGCGGCTCTATCAACCAGTCCGGCTATTTAAAAATAGAAGCCACAAAGGTTGGCGGTGACACCACGCTGGCTCAGATTATCCGTCTCGTCGAGGAGGCCAGCTCATCCAAAGCGCCGATTTCCAAGCTTGCCGACCGGGTCAGCGGCGTGTTTGTTCCCATCGTGATCTCGATCGCTGTTCTGGCAACAACCGTGTGGATGTTGATCGGGGAACCCTTCTCCTTTGCCCTTTCCATCGGTATCTCTGTGCTGGTCATTTCCTGTCCCTGCGCTTTAGGCCTCGCCACCCCCACCGCCATCATGGTCGGAACGGGAAAAGGCGCGGAAAACGGTATTTTGATCAAATCCGCGGAAGCACTGGAAGTAGCCCATTCAGTCGGCGCCGTGGTGCTGGATAAAACCGGTACTATCACGGAAGGCAAGCCCCATGTCACCGATCTGGTGGATACAGGCCGGGTTCCTAACTTATTGCAGCTTGCCGCCTCTCTGGAAAAAAATTCGGAGCATCCGCTGGCCGCAGCCATTGTGGCGGAAGCCGAAAATCAAAATCTTTCCCTGCTTCCGGTGGAAGGCTTTGTCTCTGAGCCTGGGAAAGGCATCCGGGGCAGAATAAACGGCAGGACCTATTTAGCCGGCAATCAGAAGATCCTTCAAGAAAACGGCGTGGACATCTCTGCACTGGAGCGTGCCGCCGCCCGGCTGGCCGAGGAAGGTAAAACTCCCATGTTCTTCGCTCAGGATGGCCAGGCCATTGGCATCATCGCCGCTGCGGACATTATCAAGCCAACCAGCGCCCAAGCGGTAGCAGAGTGGAAAGCTATGGGCATCGATGTGGTAATGCTCACCGGCGACAACGAGCGCACCGCCGCCGCTATCCAAAAGCAGGTTGGTATCACTCGGGTGGTCGCTCAGGTGCTGCCTCAGGATAAAGAAAAGGAAGTTCGAGCTATTCAGCAAAGTGGCAAAAAAGTGGCCATGGTAGGTGACGGGATCAACGACGCTCCTGCCCTCACCGCTGCGGATGTGGGAATCGCTATCGGCGCGGGTACGGATATCGCCATTGAATCAGCGGATATCGTTTTAATGAAAAGTGATCTGATGGATGCGGTTACCGCCATCCAGCTCAGCAAAGCCACTTTGCGGAATATCAAGGAAAACCTGTTCTGGGCCTTGTTTTACAACAGCCTGGGGATTCCTTTAGCTTGCGGCGTGTTTTTCTTCCTGCTTGGCTGGAAACTCAACCCCATGTTCGCCGCAGCCGCCATGAGCTTAAGCTCTGTGTTTGTGGTGTCCAATGCGCTGCGGTTAAAGTTTTTCCGTCCTAAATTCTCCGCACCGGCCCCAAAAGCTGTCGACATGGAATGCGGCAGAAAAATCCACATGGAAAATCTCTTCCTTCCGAAATCGGATAAAGTACAAAATCAAACTAAAAATGAAGGAGAAATCACTATGACACAAAAAATCATGAAAATCGAGGGTATGGCCTGCGGACACTGCTCCGCACGGGTAGAAAAGGCTCTCAACGCTATTGACGGTGTATCCGCTAAGGTAGACCTGGAAGCAAAAACCGCCGCCATCACCCTTACCGAACCGGTGGACGACCAGGTTTTGATCCAGGCGGTTACTGACGCGGGCTATGAAGTAGTGGGGCTCTAAAAATGCAGGCGGATAAAGAAAAAGTGTCGGCGCTGTTGAAAACAGCCCGGGGACAAATCGACGGGATTCTGAAAATGGTAGAACAGGATCGCTACTGTCTGGACATCTACCATCAAATTACCGCTACTCAATGCGTACTGAAAAAAGCGAACCGGGAGATCATGACTGCCCATATGTACCACTGCGTCAAAGAGGCCTTTGAACACGGAGATCCGGAAGAAAAAATTCAGGAGTTAATCGATTTGATGGAAAAGTCTTCCCGATAACATCAATCATTGTCACTAGAAGATACCGGTGAACTTTGTCATTCCTTACAAAAAAGTTATTTTGTTGTTTACAGGGTCGTTTTTCCGTAGTAAAATAAAAATGCACTAAATATTATTTTATTGCACCGCATTAATTGTAATCTATCAACAAAACCAAAAGGGGGTAATCGCTTGAACTCCAGAGCAATTGATCTGCGCGCCAAGAAAAATAAAAGGATTGGCATTAAAATCATTCCCGGCCACTTTTCCACCAGCCATTCCCATGTAAACTATTACATTGATATGACTGATATCAAATCTTACTATAAAAAAGCCAAGCTTGCCGCTGAGGAATTGGCCAAAGCTTATTCCTCCACGCCAGTAGACGTGATTATCTGCTTAGAGGGTACCCGCATCGTCGGGGCATATCTGGCGGAGGAACTTGCGCAGAGCAGCATCGCCGCTATTAACCATGATGCCAACCTTGCTGTGGTAACTCCGGAAACCAACGCCAACAACCAGATGATTTTCCGCGATAATATTCAGCCAATTATTTGGAACAAGCGGGTATTGTTAATGGTCGCGTCGGTAACCACAGGTAAGACCATCGGTCGGGCTATGGAATGTATTCAATATTACAACGGGCAACTGGCCGGGATCTGCGCGCTGTTCAGCGCTGTGGAGGAAAGCGAAGGCATTCCGATTCACTCCCTATTCTCCTTGAAGGATATCCCGGATTACCAGAATTTTCCGGCACATGAATGTCCTTACTGCAAAGAGCACACCAAGATTGACGCTATGGTCAACAGCTACGGCTATACAAAATTTTAGAATCTTATGAAAAATCCGTACTGGGATGGTATTAGCCATCCCAGTATTTTTTTAACTAAACGTGAGAAAAAAGAAAACAAATCGTGATATTTTGCCGAAAACATTTATTTTTTTTCTAATTTATGTTATCATAAATGTTTGTAGAAAGGATGTGAGGAATGACAAAAAAATTGGAATTCTAACATTTATTGGAGGCTAATTTTTAGTATGTTTACAACAAAAGACGCTGCGTTGCTGATGTCATCTTTTTCTGTATATAAAGGAATCCTTCACCGTACAGTGCCTAACGCTTTTTACCGTCTACTGTGCGCTTACGACGCGCCTCCCGTAGAGTTCGCCAAGGCCTGGGGAGAATTTTTCGCCCTGCTCTGCGACCGGGGATACAGCGGCAATCTTTCCCGCTGTCTCTCGGAAACCGCACTGTTTGACGAGAACGCTTTTTCCAAGGCCGCCGCGGCGGGAAATGCGGATCAGTTGCCTAGTCCTGTCAAAAAAGCCGTCAAACGGGATATTGAGATCATTCAGCAGATCGGTTCTCTCACTCCTGAGCACCTGTTGGACGGATATCGTCGTCTGGATGAGCTTGGCTGTGTGGCGGAGACCCTTCCTCAATGGGAAGTGGGTTCCCCTATTGACGAACTGAGCGGAGATGGGGAAGCATGTATCCAAAAAATGGCGTCCTATTATAAAAGTCACGGCTGTGGCATGTATGCCCGTTATCGTGCCTTTATCTGGCGGGACGGCGGTATTGAACCCGTGGTTTACCCGGACCCGATTCGTCTGAAAAGTCTGAAGGGCTACGAAGAAGCCAGAAGAACCGTTATCGATAATACCTTAGCCTTTTTAAATGGTTTATCCGCCAACAACTGCCTGCTTTATGGAGACCGGGGTACCGGGAAATCCTCTACCGTCAAGGCGATTCTCAACGAATACGCTCCCCAAGGTCTTCGCATGGTGGAAATGCCCAAGGACCGGCTATGTGATTTTCCAAAATTAGTGGAACGGATCGCCGCTCTTCCTCTGCGCTTCATTATTTTCATCGATGATCTTTCTTTTACGCAGCAAGACGACACTTATGCGGCTCTTAAGGCCGTATTGGAGGGCGGCTTAGCGGCTCAGCCGGAAAACGCTTTAATTTATGCCACCTCTAACCGCCGTCATCTGGTGAGAGAATGTTTTTCCGACCGTGACGGAGACGAAATCCACCGGGGAGACACCATTCAGGAAAGTCTTTCCCTATCTGACCGTTTTGGTCTTTCTATCAATTTTTCCGTACCCGATAAATCCAGATATCTGGAGATTGTCCACGCTCTTGCCGCGGAACGCGGTCTGGATGCTGGGGACACGCTCGATGCCGGCGCGGAACAATGGGCTTTGGAGCGGGGCGGTCGCTCCCCACGCTGCGCAAAGCAATATATCGCTATGGTGGAATCCCGCTTAAAGCAGGGATTACCCCTTTAAACCGAAAGGAGAACTGCCAATGAAAACCCGAATTTTCGCTTTGGGCTTAGCGGTGCTTTTAGTTTTCACCATGCTGGCCGGCTGCTCCGGCGACAACAGCGCTACCGGTTCTGAATCCAGCACTGATTCTTCTCAGCCCGCTCCCGCCCAGCAGGATTATCCGATCACCATCAATGGTGTAGAAATCAAAGAGGCACCTACCAGCGTCGTTACTCTCTCCCCTTCTTTAGCGGATGTCATGATCGCTTTGAAATGTGAAACTCTTCTTACCGGTCGCAGCGAAGACTGTACCGCCGAAGATCTGGCCTCTCTTCCCACTGTGGGAACGGCAAAAAATCTAGACATGGATAAGCTGAAGGAACTAAAGCCTCAACTGGTGCTCACCGAAGAAGCTTTATCCGAGAGCCAGGTGAAGGAATTGAATGACGCCGGTATTACAGTTTTGGTCCAGACGCCCGCCACCACACGGGAAACTTTTGAGACCCTCTACACCAACATCGGCTCCGCTTTAAAAGGCGGTATCACCGGTTTTACCGAGGCGCAGGAAAAAGCTCAGAACATGCTGATGACGTTGGACGATATCAATCGTCTGATTCCTGCCAGCAACACCCCGATCACCGCATGCTATTTGTATGATACCACTGGCACGATAGTCACCGGTGACACTTTCGCCAGCGAGCTGATAGAGTTTGCCGGTGCGGTAAATGTGGCCAGCTCCTCCAAAAACGGAAAAATGGAGCTTAGCGCTTTGACCCCCAGCAATCCGAATTATATTTTCTGTTCCTCAGAGGTAAAGGATAAGCTTTCCGCTGACGAAAACCTTTCGAAGTTAAAGGCGGTTCAGGACGGTAAAGTGATTGTGATGGAACCCGAAATGATGGAACTCCAGGGCAGCACCATTATAGAGGCGGTCACCTTGATGGCCGGCGCTATGTACCCTGAGTTAACCTCATCCAGCTCTGAGACTTCCTCTGAAACCTCTTCGGAACCGACTTCTTCACAACCAGCTTCAGAGCCTTCTTCCTCTTCTTCTGAAGCTTCCTCCACGCCCAGCAGCTCCAGTTCTGAGGCGGCTTCCAGCGGAAGCTCCACCAATCCTTTCCCCAAAGGCACTACGATGAAACTGGGTGACACGGGTGAGAATGTGACGAAGCTGCAACAGCGCCTGCTGGAATTAGGTCACACCTATTCCGATCCCACAGGTACCTTTGACGAGCTGACCGAGCAGGGAGTTATGAACTTCCAGTTCCTGTCCGATATGGTCGCCGACGGAATCGCGGACGATGCCCTCTTAGACGCGCTGTACGCGCCAGATGCGGTAAAAGGTCCGAACTACGGTCTGCGTTGACCGCTCTTCTAAGGTGATACCGTAAAAAACGTAATGACATAAAAGGCCGGGAGATCTTATGCTCCCGGCCTTTTGATTCCCTTTTCCTCAAAATATGGCAAATGGAGCTTTTAAATTCATCTACCTTTTGGTATACTAAGTTTAAATGAAGAGTTTAAGCTCAAAAAGGGGTGGCTTATTGAAACGCTATCATTTTCGCCTGGTCACTTACCGAAGAAGGCCCTCCACGGTTCAAAGACTGATCAAGCGGTATTTCAGCGACAACGTAGGACGTTCCGCGGCCGCTTTGGCTTATTATCTGATTTTTTCCCTGTTTCCGTTCCTGATACTCATCAGTTCCATCATCAGTTTCTTGGATCTGCCCTCTCTTACAGTAGAAAGCTTCAAGGGATTGATTCCAGTAGATATCATCGATCTGGCTAATTCTTATCTTTCTCATATATCTGAGATCAAAAACGCATCTTTGCTGCTGTTCGGCTTCCTTTTCACCATTTATTTTACCATGCGGGCTGTGAACTGTCTTTTACAGTCAATCCATCGGGCTTACCGGGTAAAATCTAAATTTTCCTTTTGGAGGCACCAGCTTCACATCTTTCTTACCACTATTTTTTTGATTTTGATCGTATTTGTAGCCCTCGGCCTGATGACCTTCGGAAAAAATTCGCTGACCTGGCTTTCTGGTTGGATACCCATTGATATGGGTTCTATTAGCCTGTGGAATTTCTTACGTTTCTTAATTTTAGCCGCGGTACTGTTTATGGTATTGCTGCTGTTGTATTATCTGGTTCCCAATCGATTGTACCCTCTACGCCAAGTCATGCCTGGCACCTTCGCCTCGCTGTTTTCCTGGTTATTTTTTTCTATCGGATTTGCCTTTTATGTGGAAAATATGGGACGCTATTCCGTGGTATATGGCTCTATCGGCGCGGCGATCGTTTTACTGCTTTGGCTTTATTTCAGCGCAATTACGCTGATTATGGGCGCTGAGCTCAATTATCTGCTGGCAAACCGGCCTTCTAAAAAACTTGGCCGACAGTCTTCAGAAACCCCGAAAACGAAAAAAGAGGAACAAAAAAAGGATGTGGAGTAGCAATGGCAATTTTTAGAGGCACCATTCGTTCTGAGGCGTTGAAAATGAAAACCAAGCTGACCGTCATCATTCCGGACACCTTGCAGTCTACCGATCGTTATCCGGTAGTTTACCTGTTGCACGGTTTATCCGGCAATCAGGATGACTGGAGCGACGGAAGCCAGGTCTGGCTGCTGGCGAAAGCCTACAACCTGATTTTTGTGATTCCTGAGGTACAGCGGAGTTTTTACACCGATATGGAATTCGGCCCCGCTTACTTTACTTACATTTCTCAGGAGCTTCCTGCTCTTTGCAAAAAGCTTTTCCCCATCTCCCACAAGCGGGAGGATACTTACGTGATGGGGCTTTCAATGGGCGGCTATGGCGCTCTGAAATGCGCTCTGAAGTTTCCGGAGCAGTACGCCGGGTGTGCGGCGTTTTCTCCCGCCTGGATTCTGCAGGATTTGGAAAATGGTCTGGATGGTCAAATGGATCACGCGGAATTGCAGGCTATCTGGGGCATGAACCTAGAAAAAATGGAAGAAAACGATATCCGGGTTCTGGCAAGGGAATGTGAGAAAAAAGTGCTTAAACCGGATATTTTTGTTACCTGTGGTACCGAAGACTTTATCCACGATATGAGCATTAAACTGAGAGATTTTATGAAAGATGTGGATATTCCTTTTACCTATCAAGAGTGGCCCGGCAGTCATGAATTCTACCTGTGGAATAAATCTCTTCACCTGGCCTGCGAACGCTTCTTCACTCGGATCGATCCGGAAAATTATTGCAATATTGTTTGACGGCGTCTGTAAGACTAATTTCTTTAACCGGTAAAAAATCGGATCTTCCGTTTCAGCGGTAACGATGGCCAAAGACGCAGGAATTCCTTTTTTGAGGGTCCCTCGGAAAGTTTACCTTATAGAAAAGTTCGCCTATCACCTGTCGGAAAACTATATATGAAAACCCACAGCAAGGTCTGGAAAAAGGAGTTCCCTTTTCGGACCTTGCTGTGGGTTTTCTGAAAAATAGCACTTCTTTAAAGGCTAAGTTAAATCCGTCTCGGATTACACGTGATAAAAGTTTGCCTCAATATGGAAGGATACCTCTTCACCTGGCTCTATGTACTTCAGAATATTTTGCTTTTTCAGCTCACCTCTGCCTAAAAGCCGGTTGTTGGTCGGTTCAATGCCCAGCACATAATCCCGTTCTCCCATCATTTTCCACTCAACCATTGTGTCCAATGTGGAGGTATCGCATTTAATTTCCAGACCCTTTCCAATTTTCGGATTTCTCAGTTTCGCGCTTGCCCAGGGGCCTTCAAAGCTATGATAGTAGCATTGTTCCTCAAAATTAGGCTGCGGGGTAAGAAAAGTATTCCAGGTATCGATGCCCTCTTGCGCTCTGGCATCTCTCGCTTCTACTTTTACCGCTGTGGTTTCCAGCACAGCGTTTTCGTCTAACAGCGGATATCCTAAATTCATATGGTATAAAATGGACAGAGGCTCCGTCCGAGATCCCTCATTTCTCACGGTGTCATTGATTTGCAGCTTATTTTCCTTTTTACTGCACACCAGTTCCCGCTGGAGTACCAGCTTTTGTTTGAAAATTTCCCCATCCCGTATAGTAGCGCACACCACGATTTTATCATCATCTTCCGTATAATACACATGCTCCGCGGGAATATGGGAAATCGTTCCATGAAGTCCCGTTTTTCCGCTCTCGTCCTCAGTAGGCACACCAATGTTGGACAAACCACAGGTGGTCAGAAATCCGCAGGTAAAAGATTTTAAAAAACCAAACTCCTGCTGATCGTAATACGCAGGAGCCACGTATCCGCTGGGAGAAATATAGGAATAGTTGACTCCTTCATAGGAAAGTCTGGTGATATCGGCTGCTCTGTCGGGAGACACGATAAATTCCAGCCCCAACCCGTTGCGGATCTGTAAAAGCCGCATCCCATCGCCTTTTCCGCCAATCAGCCTGTACTCCTCCACTCCGGAAAGCTGCGAGGGATGCCCGATGTACCGGTTCATATAAACTTCCTCCTTGATTTTAATTTTATATCCCATTAATTTTATTCAGAACCACAGCATAAATCGCAAAATTTATATTTCTATGGGATCTTTCCCTTTAAACCCACTTTCTTTTGCGCCCAGCAGGGTGTGAATCGCTGAAAAAACTATCATCTGGCACATCAACTGGTCTTTTCCTTCGAAAATTTTATCGTCCGAATCTTAATTTTCCCAAGGGACTTTTTATCATTCCCCTAGATTTTTTGCTACCACAAAACAGCGCCATAATTCCATACTATTTTTCTAAACAGTTTCTAGCGAACTTTTCCTTGTGCATTTTTTGCCATCCCAATTGATCTCTACTTCTTCAGTACACAAGGCTTGCATTCAAAGATCAGTTTTTCGCCATTTTTGTTTCATAGAAAGCAAACGAGGCCACATAGATCCAAAAGCGAAAGAAAAAGCGCCTTGTTAGCGCTGGAACTAACCTTGTTGCCACTAAACTAGCCTGTTAGCGCTGAAACTGGCCTTGATAGATCAAAACAATACTGAATTCGACAAACCGCTTTAGGTAAAGGCATTCCCTAGCTTTTTGCCATAAAAATTTTTCTGGTAGCGGGAAATATTCCTGTCAAAAATTCCGATTGTTTTTCTTATAACTCAAATGATTACAAGGCATATTTTCTGTTTTCAGTATATGCGCTTCTTGTTTTTTTGTCAATTCAGGAAAAGATTCCCTATAACTAGTCACACGATCTTTCCACATTGCAGCTTGTGATTTTCAGGAAATATCTCTTCTGTCATGATTTCTAAGATAGCGGTCCAACTGGAATTATCCTGTCCTTTGATCTATATCGATCCGTGCGAGTCACTGCATATCATTCGGGGGTTCCTCAGCCTGTCTTTTTGTGTTAGGAATAAATTCACTTTATTTTTTTAGATTTCCTTGAAAAATCGATCAGATAAAAATATTTGTTATACATTTTGATCTTCATATAGAATGAATCGGGACTCTTTAGGGTTCTGTCCCGTATTGTTGCACGATCACTTTGTCTTTCTGATCAATTCTAAAGCAATCAGTTTTATTCATCCATATTCTCCGTAATCAACATTCTCTGTAATCAACGGCCAATAAATAAAGACTGCCCGCCTAATATAATAGACGGGCAGTCCTCATCAATATAAAATTCAGGATAAAATCTAGGCGAGGCTAATTAAAACTTAGACTGGATTTCATAAGCCTTGCCAGTGCGAGAAGACTCATAAATACGATCGATGATCTCAATAACATGATTCTGACGGACAATAGAGCAACCGTTATCCGGGAACTTTCTGTTGTTCTTAATAGCGTCAAGGAAGAGAGCCAATACACTGTCATTAACATCAGTATTTCCTTCAAATTTGATGCTATAGCAGTAATCCTGTCCCATAAAGTTAATCTTTTCAGCGCCAGGAATCTCTTTGTTAGGAGATACCACAATAACCGGATGATCCTCACGGGCCATATCCAAATGAATCATTCCCTCAGAACCTTCGAATCCAAATCTCCAGAGGCCATGAGACTTATGTACGCCTGTGCACCAGTTGGAACGCATTGTGGCTACTTTGCCATCATCCCACACAAAAGTGGCAGCGACATTATCTTCTACACTGGGAATGAACTCTTCCCCAGCATCAGATACTCTTCTCTTTTCAAAGCACCGAGTTTCGCCATACACACGAGAAATCGGTCCAAAAAGGTAAGAAAGGGTACTGATAGAATACACACCCAGATCAGCTAATACGCCCCATTTCGCTTTTTTGCTGTCAAAGAACCACGGAGCATGTAAAGGACCATGATGCGCGAAGACGCAATCGATCGCACAGACATTGCCAATAACACCATCCTGGATCAGCTGTTTTACCTTTTCGATTTGGGGATAAGCATCGTTAGGCATTGCCATGAAAATTTTATCCGTCTCTGCGGCCGCTTGCTTTAATTCTTTCGCTTGTTCAATAGAAACAGACACGGGTTTCTCAGAAATCACGTGCTTACCCGCTTTCAGTGCTTGAATTGCCAAAGGTGTATGGCTCGGATGGTATGTTGTAACAATAATAGCCTGAATCGTAGGATCGTCTAACATTTCTTCATAAGATTCGAAAGCCTTTACCCCTAACTCATCGGCTGTTTTTTCTAGAAAAGGCTTATTCATATCATAAAGCCCTACCAGTTCAATTTCCTCAAAATGCGGAATGCTGTAAAAATAACGGATATGAGCGATGTCTCCACAACCAACTAGACCAAAACGAATTTTACTCATTGAATACTACCTCTTTTCTAAATAATGATTGACTTTAATACTATAATTTTTAAAAATTTATCTGCCGGTATAAACGTTCTCTGCGATTAAAATCTTCTTGATATACTCAATAGATTCTTTAGCGTGTCTGATTCCAATCTCGTCTTCAAATCCACCTAACTCCAAAGAGAGATAGCCGTCAAATCCGACCTTTTTCAAAGCTTTTACAACTTCTGGCCAATCGATGATACCTTGACCGACTGCTTTTTGATAAAGGGCAAAACCGTCTCCATCCCGCATATGTACATGGAAAATCTTTTTCCCCAGCTTGAGGATAGACCACGGCAGATACTCTCTCTGTATCAGCTGCCAAGCGGTATCAAAATTTGTACCAAAGGCGTCACTTTTAATCCAGTCGAAAGCACGTAGTAAAGCGTCTGTGGTACCCACAATAACATTGGCATGACCTTCTAAGGCAAACTTCATATTGGTTTCTTCGCACATTTTCACAATCTTTGCCAGAGAATCCAAATAGAGGTCCCAAGTAGCGGTGGCGTCAAAGCTATCAGGAATATCGATTGTCAGTTTGCTGTCATGAGCATGCGAACCGCACATAATCGGATGAATATAATATGGAAGATAATCGATAGGACACTTAAACTCATCCGGCCAGTTCGATACAATATTGATCGTATCAGTGCCAAGGATCTTCGCAACTTCAATACCACGGCGGAAATAGTCCAGCGCTTTCTCTCTTTCCTTTTCGTTCGGATCTAAGAGGCCAATCGCCGCATAAGCGTAAAGGACGAACTCAGATACTTCCATGCCATATCCATTGATCATGCTTTTCAAGTCTTTGCAGTGCTCATCAGTATAATAATTATGAAGGTCTTCATCCGTATAGGCGATCATCTCAATACCATCGACGCCTAAACTTCCCACCTTTTTAATCGCCTCTTCATAAGGCGGATTATAATGGGGATGAGTAAAATTCCATACTGCCGAGCCAATTTTCATAAATATGCCTCCTCAAGCTAATTCTAGGTTTATTAATCCTTAACGCCGCCAGACGTTAAACCTGCCACAATATATCTTTGGAAAACTACAGCCAAAACCATTGGAAGTACGGTAGCGATGCATCCTGCGGTAGAAACCATGCCGTAGTCGATACCGAACCGAGTGCTAAACTCCGAAATGGCCACCGGCATGGTTTTGCTGGAAAGCGACGTCATAAAAATCAATGCGTACATGAACTCATCCCAGCACATTAAGAACGACAACGCTCCAACCGATACTAAACCCGGTGTGGATAAGGGCAATACAATTTTCCAATACGCTGAAAACCAATTACAACCGTCAATCATAGCGGCTTGCTCCAGATCACTTGGAATCGTTTTATAATAGCCGTTAAGTACCCAAATGACATATGGAAGAATAAAAGACATATACAAAACCACTAAGAAAATAGGCTTATCGATCATTCCGATATTCTTAGCAATTACATAAAGCGGAATTACCAGAGTAATAGAAGGCAATAATTGGAAGAACATCGTCGCCATAAGAAGCGTATTCTTAAAACGAAAACGTAATCTGGCAAATGCATAAGCGGAAATTCCACCAAAAAGAATACCTAAAAGAACAGTGATAGCGGAAACAATGGCGCTGTTCTTTAAAGCGTTAATGAACAATCCACCGGTTTCGGTTACATCGCCCGTTTGCGAAAAAATCGAAATATAGCGGTCAAAATTGATGTTTTGAGAGAACCATTTCCCATCGATCGTCAATAAATCGGCAGTCGGTGTAATACTGGAAATAAACATCCACAAAATAGGAAGAACGGTCCACAGAAGGACAACGATCGCTGCTAAATAAATTCCGATTCGACTTATGATATGTTTCACAGTTCTAGATTTCATAAGATCGCTCCCCTCCTTAATAAATATCGTCTGTCTTTAGCACTTTGACATATAGAACTGTGATTATCGTTGAAATCACAGCCACTATCATGGCCAAAGCAGCACCATAACTAAAATGCATAAAGGCAAAACTCTGATTATAAATATAGAAACTGATTACCATGGTACCGTTTGCCGGACCGCCACGGGTTAACATATAAATGATGTCGAACACCTTCAGGGCCTGCATGGTACGAATTACCAAAACAACCAAAAGCATTGGTTTAATCAACGGGAATATTACATGAACAAATCTTGAGAATACGCCTGCGCCATCTAATGTTGCAGCCTCCAGTTGAGATTTCGGTATCGTCTGTAAACTTGCCAAAAACATCAAAACATAAAGCGGCAGCATCCTCCAGGTGTCCGCGAAAACGATTACACCCATGGCTTTCGCTGGTGTATCAAACCATACGATCGGACTATTGGGGTCCATCAAATGAAACTGCACTAACAGTCGATTTACCGCACCATATTGCGTATTAAAAATCCAATTCCACAAAGTGGAATTCACTAAAGTCGGTACCGCCCAAGGGATTAGTACAATCGAACGAAGTAACCATCTACCCTTAAATTCTTGATTTAAAAGCAACGCTACTAAAATACCTAACGGCAGCTGAATGATCAGCGATAAAAAGGTAAAAACCAAAGTGACCCAAATTGAATTCCAAAATTCTCCTGACGTCAAAGCCTGTATGTAATTTTCGAGTCCTTTCGGCTGTGTTTCCCCAGTTACCATGTTTAATTCAGTAAAACTAATAAACAATGTATAAATAAGCGGATAAATCGCCAGTGCAAAAATCAAAAGCAGTGATGGCGCCACCATCACCTTGCCCATTCTAGCCTCAGACCACTGTTTCCGCATCTTTTTTGGCGTGTTTGTATGGCTCATACAACCCCCCCTGTTTAATTAATCCTTAATAATCGGCCCGGCGCCTTTGAGGGCAGCCGGACCGATCGAGGTCATTACAAAACAACTTTATATAACTTGATATAACTCAATATAATCGGTATGAAAAGTTTGCCTTAATATCCAGCAGACTGCTCAGTCAACTCATTCAGAACGGTCTCAACGTCTTTAGCGCCGGATATGGCTTCGTGCAAACCAAGCTGCATCTTATTGGACCATTCACTGTAGTTGGTCAAAACCGGACGAGCTACGCCATATTGCAACTGATCATAAAGATCAAGAAACATAGGATATTGGGCTTTGAAATCTTCATCTTCAAAAATAGAAGCGATTGGAGGAACATTAGAGGCAGTATCAGAGGTAATCATGATACATTCTTTCGTATTGACGATCTCCAGGAACTTATAGGCCTCATCCGGGTGCTGAGAGGTAGAGGCAATCGCAAATCCACCACCACCGGTAGCAGTCGCACTGGTTACGCCTTCTTTGTTGTAAGGAACTAGACCAACAGCCACACTGTCGGTAATTTTAGAAGTTTCAGGATCTGTAGCCATAGCATAAGCAAATGCCCAGTTCAGAACGAAGGGGATATCACCAGCCATGAAAGGATCCAATACCTCACGGTCGCTGTAATTGATGGAACCAGGATCAGCACGTCCATCTTTAAGGGAATCAACGATCAAGTTCAATCCTCTGGCAGCATCTTCCGTATTGAAAGTCCAGTTGCCGGAATCATCTTGCAAATGAGCACCGGAAGCTTCGGTAACTACCACCCAGTCGCACACTAGACCCTCGGCCTGGATTGCGGCCCAAGCAATATCATATTTGCAAAGGCCCATCTCGACCATTTTGTCGCCCATCTCAAACAATTCATCCCATGTCTTAGGAGGATTGTCATAGCCCGCTTCGGCCAGCATATCTTTGTTGTAGTAAAGCCACTTAGCTTGACCAGTCATCGGCATAGCATACATTTTTCCTTCATAAGTAACCTGGTCTAAATAAGCGGGGAAAATATCACTCTTTAAGTCATCAGAGACATAATCATCAATGGGGATGATAATTCCCTTAGACGCGAACTCAGCCGTCCATGGGCTATCGCAGATAATGATATCAATAGGTGTTCCACCCATAACGCTGGTCATGATTTTATTATACGATTGATCATAGCTTTGTGTAATCAGCTCCATTTTAATTCCGGTCTGTTCTTCCAGAATGTCCCTTGCTGGTTCCACAATTCCTACCGTATCAGCGTCAAGAATCATCTGTAAAGTAACTGCTTCACCTTCTGTGTTTTCGCTTTCAGGAGCCGCAGAAGAATCTCCTCCAGATGATGTAGCGGAAGATGTCCCCTGATTATTGCTGCAACCGGTAAACGCCACAGACAACACCATTGTAGCGCAGAGGATTCCCGCCAGAACTCTTTTTACACTCACAATAATTCCTCCTTCAATTTGAGTAAAATGCCGCACACAAAAACAACTGAATATTAGCGCTAATAAATCAATTGATTTATACTAATTATACAAAATGAAGGAACAAAAAAATAACCAAATAAAACAAATTTTTATACGGTTTTGCTATATTTTCATTTTTTTACGATAATGAGCAGGTGTTTCACCAATCTCTCTTTTAAAAACTCTAGTGAAATATGCCACTGAACCGAAGCCAGTTTTAAAAGCTATCTCTAAAATGGTAGAATCTGTAGTAATCAATAATTTTTCCGCCTGTTTAATACGAATAAAATTTTGATATTCCACAAAAGTCTTTCCTGTTACCCTTTTGAACAGTCGGCAAAAATGGTAATAGCTCATACAGGCAATTTTAGAAGCCTCTGCAACGCTTAGTTCCGTTCCAATATTATTTTCCATGTACTCAATAACCGGTTTTATTCTGTGCATTTCTTGAAAATTAACATCCTTGTCAACTATTTCTATTACGCCGATTCTGATTAGGTAGGTAAAAAGCCGCAATATACCACCACGGATATACATCTCATATCCAAGTTGTTTCTTTTGATACTCAATCAGAATTTCAGAAAGAATACTTTCCAACATCGAACCTTTTTGCGTTCGAATCCTTTGTTGATAACTTACTTTTCCACGGATAAACGGAAGAAGATACTGCGACTCATAAAAAACACTATTGGGTACGTCTAAAACAGAAAGGTCCATTTGTACCCCTAGAAGTTTGCATCCCGGAGCCCGCGAGAGGCTATGGCCTTCCATTGTGTGAATAATCACAAAATCTCCAGATTGGCACTCGTAGCTTTCACCGTTTACCTTAATTAAGCAGCTTCCCTCAATACAGTAGTTTAATTCTAAATATTTATGGCAATGCCATGTTCCTGGGATATCTTCTTCATACAAATAAACAGAGAAAGGGAGATCGCCATCCTTTTGAAATAACTTTACTTGCTGTTCCATTTTTTACTTCCTTTCGCCACAATTTGTATATATAAATGGTTCTTTTCGTTAATCACAAGTTTTTTCAAGTAAAACAAATATTTCTTAGTATGCTTCCTTGTATTATAAAGTAGTAGTTATTAAAGCCCCTCTCCAAGGACTGTATGCTACACTGTAAGGGATGCTGTGGATTGGTTGCATCCTTCTACTACAAGATGGTTCCAAAAAGGTTCCAACCACAGCTCCTTACAATTTTGTTGATTAGTTAAATACCGCCAGACGGTTGATGTGGAACAAGG
>CAUFXR010000049.1 GCA_959596515.1 uncultured Oscillospiraceae bacterium | reverse complement strand
CCAAACAGCCTTGCCACAAGGTCAATCACATCGCCGGTGGCTCCGCAGCCGAAGCAGTAAAAATACCGTTCGTTCAGCTTCATGCTGGGGTGCCGGTCCTCATGGAACGGACATCTGCGCATCCCGTTTCGGTTGACTTGCAGCCCATAGTGTTCCGCCGCATCCGGCACACAAATATTCTGTTTTACCAGTTTAAAGAGTGTCATCAGAAATCCCTCCGTTTCAGGGCATAAAAAAGCGGCCTGCCCGGTTTATTTGGGCAGGCCGCAGTCCTTATGCAGTTTGTGTTATTTCATTTTCTTTGGCTTTCCGCTTTTCCTGCCGGTAGAACTTCTTCCGGCAGGCGGGTTTGCAGAATTTAGCGTTGGGGCGGACAGACTGGAACGGCTCCCCGCAGCACTGGCACACCAGCTGGTACGGTTCACCCGGAACGATCAGCCCCTCGGCGATCTTCTGTTTGCGCTCCTTCTGACGCAGATATTTTTCGTGGTCACGGATGCGCTTCTGGCGACGCTTTTCCTCCGCAGCCAGTTCTTCCTCGGTGGGTTCGGGCATGGGCACTTCAAATTTCCCGATAAAGTTCAGGTAAATCTCGATTTCCTGCACCCGTTCCCCGGTGCTTCTGTCCGGGGCATGGACTAAAATTTTCTCCACAAATTCATGGAGCATGGGGGCGGTCAGCTCGGTGAAATCCGTATATTTCTGTGCCAGCGCCAGAAAGTGGCTGGCACGGTCGGTGTCCTCATGAAACTGGTCCAGCTGCGCCTGCTCGGAGGCAAGCAGCTGTTCCAACTCGGCCTGTTCCTTTTCATACTCGGCACACAGCAACTCGAACCGTTTTTCCTCCAACTTGCCCATGGCATAGGTTTCGTACAGCTTTTTAATCAGCACATCCAGCTCGGCGCTGTGCTTGCGCTCCTTGGCGACCTTGCGTTTCAGCTCCTTGGCCGCTTCCTGCTGGCGAACCTGTGAAATGCTGCGAACTTCCTGAATAAATTCCTCCTTGTTGTGGATGGCATAGCTGGCGGTGGTGCGGATGGTTTCCAGAATCAGGGCGTTCAGGGCTTTGGTGCTGACGGTGTGGGAAAAACACATCTGGGTTTCACGCTCAAAGGTCAGGGTGTAGGTGGAGCAGTTATAGAAGTCGGTTCCATACTCCCGCCCGTCCTTTTTGCGTTTGCCCCGGTGGTTATACATCTTGGCTCCGCAGTCGGCGCAGAACACAAGGCCGGTCAGGGGATTGGCGACGCCGGTGGTATCTGTCCGGCGCACCGTCCGCTTCACCTGCTGGGCCAGCTGCCAGGTTTCCGGGTCAACGATGGCCTCGTGGGTGTTCTCAAAGATCAGCCAGTCGGACGGGTCATTTTTTACCCGCTTATCCCGGTAGGACTTTTTGGAGGAACGGAAATTCACGGTGTGCCCCATATACTCCGGCTTGGTCAGCATAGAACTGACCGTGAAGCCGTACCAGTCATAGGGGCGGCTGGGGTCCACGGTGTTCTTCCGGCTGCCTCTGCCGTTGCGGGCCAGATAATAGGCGGGGCACTCCACCTTTTCCTGTGTGAGTATCTTGGCAATCTCATGGGGGCCGTGCCCCTCCACCGCAAGCCGGAAGATCCGCCGCACCACGGCGGCGGCTTCCTCGTCCACCAGCCAATGGTCCTTGTCCTCCGGGTCTTTTTTGTAGCCATAGATGGCGTTGTTGGTGGTGGGTTTGCCCGCCTTGCCCTTGACACGGTATGCTGCCGAAACCTTTTTGGACTGGTCACGCAGATACCATTCGTTCATGATATTGAGAAAGGGCGCAAACTCGCCGCTGTCCTGTTCCTCGCTGTCAATGTTATTGGCGACAGCAACAAAATGAACCCCATTCTGCCGGAACATTACCTCGGTGTAAAAGCCGGTTTGCAGATAGTTTCTGCCGATCCGACTTAGGTCCTTACACAGCAGATGGGCCACCTTTCCCGCCTCAATGTCCGCCACAAGGCGCTTCCATGCGGGACGGTCAAAGTTACCGCCGGACCACCCATCGTCTGTGTAGTGGACGATATTGGTGTAGCCCCGCTGCGCTGCATAGCTTTCGAGATACCGTTTTTGGTTCAGAATGGAGTTCGAGTCGCCCGTGAGGTCATCGTCACGGGACAGGCGCTCATAGAGCGCAGTGATTTTTTCTTCCGTCTGTCTGTTTGCCATATCAGGCGCTCCTTTCAGACGGACGGCTCATTTGTGGCAGTTCCATTATACCACATTCCGGCTGGTTTGCCAGCCCGTCATTGCGGATCAGCCGCAAAATTTTATCTTCCATCGTTTCCTCTGCGGTTTCGCTGAGGTAGACACGAACTTTATAGGTGGTGTTGCCAATATGCCGGGTCAGAAACACGGCGTTTTTATCTGCCATAGAACCTCTCTTTCTTGCGCTTTCGGCGCATCCGGTGTATACTGTTGTTATAGTTCCGTTGTTTGTAACCTGCGATTGTGTTACTACTTTTTTGTGTCAAGCCTGAACTTGGCGAAAGCCCCCTTTCTCCTGCGTGAACGATCCGATGTAACCCAAGTAACTTGTTTTCAGATTACCATTTCACTAATAGGAGAAATCCGGGGTGCAAAACGGAACCATTTTTGAAAAATCGCAAAATATTTTTTTGAAAAGAGGTGGGGTCATGGCGTATCTGTCTGATGACGAGCTTCTGGATACCGAGGGTGGCTTCACCGGATGGGACGATGGGACAGGCGTAGGGGCGGAGGAAACGCTGGAACAGGCGCTTGCGGAAGAACGTCTGGCCGAGCTGGAAAATGAGCTGGAGCAGGACGAGCATCCCATCGACTATGAAGCGGAGCTGGAGGACGAGGAAGAAGAAGCCGCCCCGGTCAGCGAAAAGCGGCTGAAACGGGAGATTCGGGCGGAAGCTGTGCGGCGGCTGGAGGAAGCGGCCCGCACCGAAAAGGATTTCCGGGCTGTGGTGGAGGAATGGAACAAGCTGGACCGGAACCGGGAGCGCCGGGAACGGGACCACGAAAACCTTCGTGGAGATGTGCCGCTGGAATATCAGGCGGTGCCGGAACCGAAGCTCATTCCCCGCTGGATGAACAACCCTGCATACCGGCAGCTGATGGCCGGAAACTTTCTGGACATCCTGTTTGACTGCCCCTATGAGATGCACAACCTGACCGCTGACGCCTTTGTTTCCCGCATGGTGGAGGAACTGAGCGAGGAACACAAGGAAGTTTTGTATTTCCTCTCTTTGCGGCTGTACAGCACCACCCGGCTTGCCGCTATGCGTGGGCAGTCTGACCGCAACATCCGCAAGCTGCGAAAGACCATCCACAAGAAATTGCAGCGCCAGATGTATGACCATCTGTGCGGCAAACAGGAGCATGGCGGCAGCCTGACCTTGCGGGAACGCCAGTTTTTGGAGGAATACTCGAAAATCGCAAGGAAACAGGGCAAGGATGCCGTGATCCGGCGGGAGAACAAGTTCAAGCGCAGAAAAAAGAAAAACCGCCCCTGATAATTGGGACGATTAAGGAGAAAGGGCGTGTATGATGAAAAATTTATTTGAACAGTCCCGTTCCCATTGGGTGCGGTACGATCACTACGAGCTGAAAACGGCGGAAGATGGAAAGCGATACATCACCCCCGGCAAGAGCGCAAAGCCGGATGTCTACAATCCGCTGAAAGAGGTCCCCAACATTGTGCTGGATGCGCTGAATGTGGGGATGCTGATGATGGGGCGCAAGCCGGAAGCAGAAGTGGAAAAGGCAATAATGGAGTTTATCACCCGGTACGGCCTGCTGGGGCTGATGACCGCTCTGCCCACCACGCCGTCCTTTATGGACTATGAGGCGGTGTACCTGCCGAAAAACCATTTTATCAAGGAAGAATCCATGGCGGCAGACAAATATCTGTCCCTGTTTTACCCCTTTGACCAGCTGGATTTGGTGAAGAAGGGCATTGAATCCACATGGAATGTGTCCAGTGACCGGACGATGGTTGCCCTGACCATGACGTTCATGGACGAGCCGATGGCGAAGAACATGAGCCTTCAGCGGGAATATGCGGAACCCTACGACTGGGTTGCACAGCAGCTTAAGGACTGGGCCTTTACGCTGAGTACCGCCATTTTGTACTACAATGACTATGATTCCATCGATGAGGACGCACGGGGGCTGTACCGCAAGGCCATGGCTGCGTTCGGCGGGATTGCCCCCAGCTACCACATTGAGCTGCTGGATAAGCCCACCATTTACTGGGATTTTCACTCCTTGCTGCTGGGTATCCAGATGATGTTCAGCTTTATGCTGGTGGACAATGACCAGCCCCTGCGCCTGTGCAAGCACTGCCAGAAGGTGTTTTTGGGCAGCCGGTCCAACGCCGCCTTTTGCAGCCCACGGTGCAAGAACCAGTACAATGTCTACAAGAGCCGTTCTAAAAAGGGCGGAAATGAGGAGGAATGATACGCTATGGAAATTCTGAAACTCAGGGAACACAGCGAACTGGCATCGGAGGCCGCAGAGTGGTTTCATTCCAAGTGGGATATTCCAGTTGAAGAATATGCGGGAAGCATACAGGAGTGCTTGACGGGCAAAAGCATTGTTCCGCAGTGGTATGTTGCAGTCGAGAATCAGCAGATTATTGGTGGTATTGGGGTCATCGAAAACGATTTTCATAACCGCAAGGATTTGACGCCAAATGTCTGCGCGGTATATGTTGAGGAAAACTACCGTTGTCAGGGAATTGCAGGAAAGCTGCTGGAATATGTTTGTGAGGATATGCGTTCATTTGGCCTGGAAACCTTATATCTCATTACAGACCACACAGGCTTCTATGAGCGCTACGGATGGAAGTTCCTGTGTATGGCGCAGGGCGATGGTGAGGTAGATTTGTCGAGGATGTATGTTTATGATTTGAAATAGAAACGGTTATCGTTAAAAATTAGACATTTGGAGAGACCCGATAAATCATTTTGCGTTCGATTGGAGCGGCATTTATTGGAATCCAGAATTTGAAAATAAAGTAAACACCAAAGGGAGCTGCATGGATAATAGAAATGGAGATTATATATAAAAACTTACAAGAGAATGAGATAAGCCGAGAGCTATTTAGACATTTTGTACGGCATCAAACTGTTGTTAAATGTAGGCGAAAAGAAAACGGAAAATGGATTATCAAAGATGATCCGTTTATTGACGATTGGAGCGAAGCGGATTATAAATTCCTGGTTTCCTGCCTGAGAAACACAGCAGCAACAGGTGGATTGGTATATGCTGCTTTCTGCGAAGGGGTGTTGAAAGGTTTCGTGTCAGTTGAACCGAAACTTTTTGGGGGAAATCACAGATACCTTGACCTCTCAAGTATCCATGTGTCAGAGGATATGCGAGGAAAAGGGGTTGGCACTGCACTGTTTCGAGCAGCGAAAGAATGGGCAAAGGCACATGGAGCAAAAAAGTTGTACATCTCAGCCCATTCAGCCGTTGAAAGCCAGGCATTCTATCACAAAATGGGCTGTGCAGAGGCGGCTGTCTACAATCAGTCTCATGTAGAAGCCGAGTCGTATGACTGCCAGTTGGAATGTAAAGTATGTGAGGATGACAGTTGATGAAAATAAGCAAAATTGAGGATAATAAAAAGAGATACATGAGCCTGCTTTTTCTTGCGGACGAGCAGGAAGATATGATCGACCGGTATCTTGAAAAAGGTACGATGTATGTTTTGGAGGAAAATGGCGTAAAAGCGGAATGTGTTGTTACTGACGAAGGTAACAGAGTTCTTGAAATCAAGAATATTGCTGTTTTGCCGGAATACCAGCGCATGGGTTACGGAAAACGAATGATTGAGTTCATTGAGCAGACATACCGTGATAATTTTCGTATTCTTCGTGTGGGGACGGGTGACAGTCAGCTGACGCTCCCTTTTTATAAGAAATGCGGTTTTATAGAAAGCCATCGTATCAAAAACTTTTTCACGGACAATTATGATCATCCTATCTTTGAATGCGGCGTTCAGCTTATTGATATGGTATATTTGGAAAAGAACTTACTATGGGAATCCAATACGATTCATCGAAAGAAGTAAATGGAATACCTGGCATTTTGTAAATGAATTACAAAATACAATCCAAACTTACCAAAACGATATGGAGGTGACGAGGAATGAGCGAGGAACAGGGACTGACCCCGTATGAAACCAGAGAAATCCTCTTTTACAAGACCGAAAACGGAGAAGTGCGGGTGGAAATCCTGCTCTTTCAGGAAAATCTCTGGCTGACACAGGCAAAAATGGCAGAGCTGTTCGAGGTGCAGAAAGCAGCCATTTCCAAGCATCTGAAAAACATTTTTGAATCCGGTGAACTGAGCGAGGATTCAGTTGTTTCCAAAATGGAAACAACTGCGGCGGACGGAAAACGGTATCAGACCAACTATTATAATCTGGACGCCATCATCGCTGTGGGGTATCGAGTGAACTCCAAAAAGGCGACCATGTTCCGCATTTGGGCGAACCGGGTGTTGAAAGAGTTCATCATCAAAGGTTATGTGATGGATGACGCACGGCTGCGGGAGCCGGAGAACTTTTTCGGCAAGGATTATTTCGAGGAACAGCTGGAGCGTATCCGGGACATCCGGGCCAGCGAGAGAAGATTTTACCAGAAAATCACGGACATCTATTCCCAGTGCAGCGCCGACTACGATGTGGAAAGCCCCATCACAAAGGAGTTTTTCGCAACGGTGCAGAATAAGCTCCACTATGCGGTCACCCATCATACCGCCGCCGAGATCGTATATGGCCGTGCCGACAGTACCAAGCCCAACATGGGGCTGACCACATGGAAAAACGCCCCCAAAGGCCGCATCCGCAAATCGGATGTCACAGTCGCCAAAAACTATCTGAACGAAACGGAAATGCGAAACCTGAACGAGATCGTCACCATGTACCTGGACTATGCGGAACGGCAGGCCCGCCGTGGAAATGTCATGTATATGGCCGATTGGGTCAAACGGCTTGACGCATTTTTACAGTTCAACGAGGAAGATATTCTGCATGATAAAGGCAAGGTGACCGCCGCCATTGCCAAAGCCTTTGCTGAGAAAGAGTTTGAAAAGTTCCGGGTATTGCAGGATCGGATCTATCAGAGTGACTTTGACAGGCTGGTTGCGGAAACTTCGGATGATCTGACAGAATAACCATATACACAGAAAGCCCACGCCACCGGTTCTCTTTCCGGCTGCGTGGGCTTTTTCGGCCATCGCTTATTTCTTGTTTCGCAGCTGTTCATGGGCTTCCTGCTGGACGATCAGCCCCGCCGAAAAGCCATACTTGAAGTGGCTCTCGCTTTCCTCGCACTGGGCGATAGCGTTCTGCGCCCGAAGCTCCTCCACCAGAGCATAGTCCTCTTTACTGAGCCGATGGGATAGCTGCTCCATCAACGCTGCACAGGTTTGGACCGCTTTGCGGTATTCCGGGGACGTGGGAACGACTGTTTCACAGGGATAAAACTCCCCATTATACATGGCTTCTAAAATCATAGCGTTCCCTCCCTCAGCAGTAGACCAGCTCAGCCAGGACGACTTCCTCGGCTCTGTTGTGGATGGAGTTCATGGAGCGCACCCATGCCATTTGGTCGGCAGCTTTCAGGGCTTCTGTGACACCCTCTTGCTGCATCATGGCTTTTTCAATGATTTCCAGCCGCTCCCGGCAGGCGGTGTCGATTTCCTCCAAGTGGGGAAACAGCTTTTCGGTGACAATGAGATCAGTATACAGAATGGGCCGGTGTTCTTTTAGGTAGGCACGGCGCAACCGGCCATATTTCCCGATATGGTACTTTTTGGTGTCCGATAACACAAGATCGGGGATGAAATAGTCGCCGCATTTGGTGTAAGTCAGTTCCATACAAGGCTCCTTTCGTGGGAATGTGGTTGACAGTTACGGTAGGTTTGAGGGCATCCCTCCTTTATCATAACTGTCTTTTCATTCGCCACAAATGAGCCGCCAGTCATGATGTAATGTTTTTGGGTGTAATCCACCCTCTATACATTACATCATGATTGGTAATACTGTTGCTCTCGCCCTCTAATTTGTCCTCTTGCGAAAGCCTTTCATACAAAGCCGTTATGCCCTCGTCCTGTGTATCTTGCTGCTGATCGCGCATATAGAATTGCAGGACATTGTTTGAAATGGCTTCGCGGACTTCCGCGCTTAACACTTTCGGGGCTGCAATCTGCTGAAAGGAAATGGTATTTTTCATCTGCGCTCACCGCCTTTCGCGGCAAGTGCAGCGTAAAACTGTCTGCTCCAATCCAGCGCGGCGTGATCGCCGTTGATTGCTTCAAAGGAAGCACCCATACCAGCGGCGCAATCTGCAAAAGCGATTACATCTAAACTGTTACGGGAAATACGGTCAAGGCTCACCACAACGATTTTTTCCAGCCGCCCGTTTTTCATATCCTGCTGCATGAGGGAAAAGGCGGAGCGGTCAAAGTTCAAACCGCTATAACCGTTGTCCCAGTAAAAGCCCATTTTGATACAATCTCATTTTCCCTATACTTTTTAATTTTGCCTTCCGGGAGGGGTTCAAATCAAAAATTGCCCTTTAAAATAGGAAAACACTCCGCATTTCTGCGAAGTGCCGTTCCTTAGTCCATATCCAGTTTACACTCTGATTTCCGCCCCGTTTTTAAAGGTAAAGCGTACATCGTCCTTGCCGCAGACAGTCACATAATCCACCAGGGCATACCATGCGCCCTCATCAAAGAAATCGACCATTTCCGGCATCCGCTTAAGCTCCTCCATAAAATACTCCATCATTTTTCGCTGCGCCTGTTTCTTTGTGATAGCTTCCTGCACCGCGTCAAGCTGGGCTTTCGCCGTGTCAAACCGCTCAGCCAGGGCGTCATAGCGTTTTGCGTATTCCGTCTGGTCCTGTGCGATGCGGGTGTTCTCTTCAATGCATTTCTGTATCAACTCGGCCGCCACATTCATTTCCTCTTGCAGCCGAACCTCCTGTGCTTCCAAGTCTCCGGTCTGGAATGCCACATCCCGTATTTCCTCAAATCCGGCGAGGATAATATCCCGTTCCGAGCCGAGGATATTCAGCGCCTTTATGAAGAGCTTCTTAATGGTATCCTCGTCCAGATGGGGAGTCGAGCATTTTTCCCCGCCGTCAAACTTGTGGTTGCACTGCCAGATTACCTTCCGGTACTTATCGTTGGAATGCCACACCTTGGAGCCGTACCAGCTCCCGCAGTCGCCGCATTTGATTTTGCTGGAGAAGATGCTCACGCAGCTATTCCGGTTCCGGCTGCCGCCGCCCCGCGCCTGCATCAATATCTGCACATTGTCAAAAATGGCAGGGTCGATGATCGCCTCATGGTTTCCCTGCACATAATACTGCGGGACCTCCCCTTCGTTTTTCTTTTTCTTCTTGGAAAGGAAATCGGTGGTGTAAACCTTCTGGAGCAGGGCGTCGCCTTTGTATTTCTCATTGGTCAGGATGCTCTGTACCACCGATTTGCCCCAGACCTTTTTCCCGCCTGGGGTCGGTATGCCTTCCTCGGTCAGCAACTTGGCAATCTGGTAGGGAGAGCGCCCCTGCAGGAATAGCCCGTAAATCCTGCGCACGATTTTTGCCTGTTCTTCGTTGACCACAAGGTTCCCGTCCTCGCCCCGGTCATAGCCGAGGAAGCGGCGGAATGGCACCGTGACCTTTCCGTCTGAAAATCGCTTCCTCATGCCCCAGGTGCAGTTTTCCGAAATGGAGCGGCTTTCCTCCTGCGCCAGGGAGGACATGATGGTAATCAGCAGTTCCCCCTTGCTGTCGAAGGTCCAGATGTTCTCTTTTTCAAAATAACACTCTGTTCCGTGGTCCTTCAGCTTGCGGATGGTGGAAAGGCTGTCCACCGTATTCCTGGCAAAACGGCTGACCGATTTTGTGATAATCAGGTCGATTTTCCCAGCCAGCGCATCCGCCACCATTTTGTTGAATCCTTCTCGGTGACGGGTGGATGTTGCACTGATGCCTTCATCCGAATACAGGCCAACGAACTCCCAATCCTCACGGCTTTGTATGTAATTTGTGTAGTAATCGCACTGCGCGGCATAACTGGTCTGCTGGTCTTCCATGTCCGTGCTGACACGGGCGTAGCCGGCCACCTTCCGCTTTTTCCGGCTGCTGATGGGAGCGGCCGTGAAGCGGTTCCGCGTAGCCGGTATGGTCGTTATATTCTTTGCCACCGCTCCGTCCTCCCTTCGTAAAAGTGGTATTCAAGGCTCCCGTCCTCCAGCACGGTGATTTTCTCGACCTGCCTGTCAAACTCTGCCTCGTCAAATTCTTTTAAGCCAAGGATGCTTGCGGAAATCCGCCGCAGCCTGAAATCCGCAAAATTGACGCTGCGGCACTCCACATGGTTCCTCTTTTTACTGATGCAGTACCAGTACACCCATCTGCCCCCGGAATTGACCCGGTGGTAAACATTCCCGCAGGCGGCGCAGTAAATTTTCCCCTGGAAGCAATCCGTGACCGTCACTTCATGCCTTGGCTGGTTCAGCCGCAGGTTTTCCCAGCGCCGAATGCCCCCATCCGAAAAGTGGAATTCCAGGCCGCCATCCGGCAAAACCATGACCGTCTGGACCTGTTCCTCAAATACCTCCCCGTCAAAGGCATCCAGCCCAAGGACCAGCGCCGATATTTTTTCCAGTTCTTCCTCGCTGAAATTAACACTGCGGCAGGTCCTGCCAACCTCTTTCTTGCTCCGGCAAATCCAGTGGATATAGGTCTTGCCCTTGACCGTGCCTTTCTTCCTGGTAAAGTTCTGCCCGCAGATCCCGCACTTGAGCTTTCTGCTAAAGGGGTAGACCGGCACCGCCTCAGCCCTTGCTTTCAAAACCTCCTGAACCTTAGCGAAGGTTTCCCGATCCACAATCGGCTCATGGCAGTCTGAAATGTAATACTGCGGCAGTTCCCCGCGGTTCTTGACCTTGTTGTGCTTGATAGGGTCCGCCACATAGCATTTCTGGAGCCGCCTGTCCCCGATGTAAATCTCATTGGACAAGATGTTGTTCAGGTGGCTGTAGGTAAACTCGCACCCGCGCCATGACTTTGCACCGCGCTCCCGCAGCTTTTCCAGCAGTTCGGACGCCGCCACACCGGCGGCAGTCTGTTCAAACATGAACCGGACAATTTCCGCTTCGTCCTCTTGGATCACATATTTCTCGCCGTCATAGCGGTAACCGAGGACTTTCTTGTTCCGGACGCCGTCTGTGCCGTTCTGGTAGGTCTTGCGGATTCCCCATTTGGCGTTTTCCGATAAAGACCTTACTTCCTCCTGCGCAAAGGAGGCCAGGAGCGTCAGCATCAGTTCCCCATCTGTGGAAAATGTGCTGATCCGTTCCTTTTCAAACCGTACCTCCACGCCGATCTCCTTCAGATGGCGGACGGTGTCCAGCAGGTCAACCGTATTCCTCGCAAAACGGGAGATGCTCTTTGTGAGGATGATGTCGATATTCCCGACCTCACACTCCGAGAGCATTTTCTGGAACTCGTCCCGTTTGCGTATCCCGGTGCCGCTGATTCCAGAATCAGCGAACACGCCGGCAAATTCCCATTCCGGGTTTGACTGTATCAGGTTGTTGTAGTAGCTTACCTGTGCGGAGAGGGAATGCGCCAGCCGGTCTGTTTCCATTGATACACGGGCGTAAGCCGCCACCTTTTTCCGTCTCCTGACGGGCGGCAGCTTAGGCTCGATTCTGCTGACTTTCGCCATATAATCACTTCCTTCCGCCACTATACATCACTCTGAAAGCCTATAAAGTCAACGGCCTTCCGGACAATAATGTAGCAGAAATTGGGCGGTATTTTTCCAGCAGATTTGTATCAATTATGGCCAGCACTTCCTCATCGATCACGCCTTTTTGGAACATGGATTTTGCAATGGAGATGGAAATGTAGTATAGGGAATACACTTGTCATTTTTTCCATGATTTTTACTCCTTTCATTTCACCAGATAACGCAGCCAGACGCTTCCGCCTTCCTTGACCTCCGCGCTCTGCAGCGCAAAGCTGACCGGCATTTCCGGGGCAAACCCGCCCTTCGCTGAAAACAGCGCCGGAGTATCTGTAGAACCGTCTGCGGATGCGGCAATGACAACGCTCACTTCATCGCACATTCCAGCCTGGATAAAAGACCAGTTCAGAACGCCGCCACCGCCAAGCATCAGCGTTTCAATGCCAAACAGTTCCTTCAGCTTTTCCATTGCCAGCCCGTAATCCAGACTATCCTCTCCCGCGATGATATAGGAAATTCCCAGTTTCCGCAGAAACGCTTTGTATGCGTTGCTTGCCTTCCCGGTCAGCACCTCCAGCACATGGGCTGTGGTGTCAACGTAGGTCAGGTCGGCGTGTTTCCATCCCAATTTTCCGGACGGATCAACGGAAACATAGTACATATCTGTTTTCTTTGCTACAAAATCCCCTTCCGGCACAGTCGGCGCATTTTCGTCCAGCTCCGGCTTTTCATAAAAAGTGAAATTGTCATCCGTTGTCACGCGCCCGGACAGCCAGCCCTGATGCTTATAATACGGATTCTTGCCGAAGGAAATATTGTAAAACACATCCCCGGCGGCGCTGCCTTCCGGCGTCTCCATGTATTTTCCCATGATCTTCCCATCCAGGGAAGTCATCATATGACAAAAAATATAAGGTCTATTCATCTTCTTGTTTCCTTTCATTCTATATGTATTTAAGCCTGCGGCTTTAACGGACCGTAAAAATAACTGGACGTTGCCCCGCCGTCAATCAGGAACGTGGAACCGGTGATGAAGGCTCCTTTGTCGCTCATTAACAGCTCCGCCACATTTGCCACTTCATCTGCGGTTCCCGGACGTCCCGCCGGGCAGTTTGCAAACATATTTTTATAGAAGTCTCCGCGTGGGCCGTTAAATTCGTCCACTGCCAGCGGTGTCACAATAATTCCGGGGGCAATATCATTGATACGGGCGCCCCGCTTGCCCCACTTGACAGCTTCCGCCATCACCCGCTTTTCATTGCAGCGTTTCGCCATCTGATAAGCGTGCAGAGTGTCCCGGATGTTTTCTGGCTGCAACAGGGGAAGATTCAGCAATTCTTCCGTTGGCGTAGTAGCCAGAAGTTCATCTTCCTCGGCTGTCAGAGCAGGCATACGCCACCCGGACTGGCTGGAAATCGTCACGCCTACGCCGCCTTTTTTAATGACTTTTCCGACTTCTTCAAGCAGTACCGCTGTACCGTACAGATCCACTTTCAGAATCGCTTCAATCGGCGCCTGGCTGGGAGAAACGCCTGCCGCATTGACCAGCATGGAGATTTCCCCATATTTTTTTGCTTCTTCAATCAGGTTCAGAATGGATTCACGGGAAGATAAATCCATTTCTACCGGGACTGTATCAAATCCCGCATCGTTCATGGTTTTGGAAATCGCCTCTGTGTTTTCCAGTTTCTTATCGCCGACCACAATTTTCATCCCGTAGCCCATTCTTCTGGCAATCGCCATACCAATCTGTCCGGCTCCGGTTAAGATCATGACATCTTTCATTGTGCTGCACCTCCTGCTATTACTTACTTTCTGCCGCATTGTTCACACATTGCAAAGCATTCAAACTTCTGGGATAACCGATATACGGCAGGCATTGGGAAATAATTTTAATCAAATAGGATTTGTCATTTCCGATTTTTATATTAGCCGCCGCATGGCTTGTAAGCTGCGGCTCACATCCGCCTTGTGCTACCAGAAAGCAAAAGGTAATCATTTCTCTTTGCTTGTAATCAAGCCCTTTCCGGGTATAGTAATCTCCAAAACAGTTATCCGCCAGCCAGCGGTTGATATGTCTGCTTTCTTCCGGTCCCGATTTCCAGAAATCCCGCATATTCTCGCCAAAAATATCTACCTGCGCCTGTGTTCCTGCCTCTCTGCGGTTATCCATTGTCGTAGTTGCCTGTGGGGGAAGCGGCAGCGCAATTCCCAATTCCTGAAACACTTCATTGGTAATCATCAAAAAAGGAAATGCTCTGCCAATCCCAAGATAAGCCACCGCCTGATAGACAATTTCCTTGACTTCTTCCGGCTTAACATCAAAATTCAATGCCGCCGGAAGCATAACCCGAAATTCATCGCTTCCCTGGCATCCAATGAGCGTTGCCAGGATTGCCATAAAGCGTGTCTTATCATCCAGATCATCCTGACGCACTACTTCATCAAAGGCAAAATTGTCAAATCTCTCCACAAATTCCGGGTCAGTCTCCCGCAAAGAAGACTGCCGATCCGGGAACATTTTGTTATGATACTTTTTTGCAAATTCTGTAATTGCCATTCCTTTCCCCCTTATTCCATCTTTCCTCCGAAAACAGGAAATCCGCTGTATTCACCATAGTCTTTGATCTGTTCCATCGTTTTCAGGATTTCCATGTCAGCATCGGAAATCGCAAAATCTACCTCTGCGTTGCTGCGCATATGTTCCGGGTTTGCAGTTTTCGGAAGGGGGAGCAGACCAAGCTGAAGGATATACCGGATGCAGAGCTGTGGGATGGAAACGCCGTATTTTGCGGCAATCTCCTGAACCGCTCCGTTTTTCAGCATTTCTCCGTGGGCCACAGGAGAGTATGCCTCTACCAGCATCCCTTTACTTTCTGAATACTGAATCAGTTCAAAAGGTGTGTTGCTCACATGAGCCAACATCTGATTTACCATCGGAGCAATGCTGCATCCTGCCAGCAAGCTGTCAATATCCTGCTTCTCAAAATTAGAAACACCTATTGCCCGCAGCTTTCCAACCTTATATGCTTCTTCCAGTGCGCGCCATGCCTCCCGGTTTCCTTCCTCATATCGATTTTCTTCCCGGAACTGAGTCCACGGCTGAGGACTGTGAATCAGCATCATATCAATATAGTCGAGTCCCATTGTTTTGAGGGAACCGTCAATAGCAGAAACGGCTTCCTGATAGGTCTTTACTTCCGCCGCCAGCTTTGTCGTCACAAACAGTTTCTCCCTTGCAATCCCACAGGTACGGATTCCTTCGCCTACACCGCGTTCATTCTCATAAGCCTGCGCTGTATCAAAATGCCGATAGCCCAGCTTCGCTGCGTCACATACCGCCTGCGCCGCTTTATCATCGGGTATGAACCAGGTTCCAAGTCCCAGTTTCGGGATTTTCACTTCATTCGATAAGGTATACATTTCATTAAAAATCATTTTTTACATCCTCCAGTTATTTTTTTATTTCTTCCAGCCATTCTTTGATTTCCGGTTCTGCGTAATTCACGCTCGCGCCTCTCAAGGCAAGACCTTTTCCAATCTGTGCTCCGGGACAAAGTTTTTTAATATCGGATTCGCTGTGTCCCATCCCGCTGCCCTCATGGGTACAGAATGGGAAAATCTTCTTTCCTGTAAAATCAAAATGTTCCAGGAAGGTAAACACCGCCATCGGCATCGTTCCCCAATAATTGGGATAACCCAGATATATCGTATCGTACCGTGTCAGGTTTTCCGGGTAGGTTTTCAGTTCCGGTCTTGCGTCTCGCCGCTGATCGGCCTGCGCCTGGGCGATACACTCATTATAGTCCTTGGAATATTCCTGCATCGGTTCCATCTTAAACAGTTCCGCACCGGTCAGCTTTTGAAGAATCCCCGCCGCGACTTCCGTATTGCCTATGTCCAGCTTTCTGATCGTACCACTCACATAATTTTCATCCTTGCGGGAGAAGTACACAATGATCTCTGCCATCTCACCTGCTCCTTTCTTTTGTTCTGCCTCTATTATAAGCCCTTTTTCCTTGACTGAGAATCTCCGGTATGTTATCATAGCTTCAACTTAAAGTTTAAGGTCTTTTGAGAGGTGACTCGTATGTATAACAGCCAGCTAACGGTTTTTGTCTGCGTTGCAGACTGCGGCAGCTTTTCTAAAGCGGCGGAAAAGCTGTTTATCTCCGCCACCGCCGTGATGAAGCAGATCAATTCTCTGGAAAAGCATTTGAACTTAAAATTGATAGAGAGAACGCCCCACGGAATCCTTTTAACCCCTGCGGGCGATGTGATTTACCGGGATGCTAAATTCCTTTTTGAATATTCCAGACGTTCCATAGAAAACGCAAGACAGGCCATGAATGTCCGCGACACTACCTTCTGTGTCGGAACCTCCATGCTGAATCCGGCAAAACCTTTTATGGATTTGTGGTACCGCGTCAATAAAGAATTTGCGAATTATAAGCTGCATCTTGTTCCTTTCGAGGACGACCATGAAGGCATCCTTTCCGAAATTGCACAGCTTGGAGAAAAATTTGATTTTCTGCTGGGCGTCTGTGATTCAAAGCTCTGGCTCGATAAATGTAATATGCTGCCCTTGGGAAGATACCGAAAAATGTGCGCGGTCTCCAGAGAGCATCCGCTGGCGCAGAAAAAGCAGCTTGAAATTTCCGATTTGTACGGCGAAACCCTGATGATGGTAAAGCAAGGGGATTCCGAGGTGAATGACCGCATCCGTGAGGACTTGACCCGGAATCATCCAGCCATTCAGATCGAGGACACACCGCACTTTTATGATATTTCTGTTTTTAACCGCTGTGCGGAAACCGGAAATGTTCTTTTAATTCTGGAATGTTGGAAAGACGTCCATCCGGCGCTTGTGACGATTCCGGTAAATTGGGATTACAGTTCTCCCTATGGGCTTTTGTATGCACTTGATCCGCCGGAGGATGTGATAAGATTTGTAAATGAAGTAAAACTTTTAAGTTAAGCGCAAGATATTATATATTTGTTTTTTATGCACTATAAAAGAGTAGCAAATAATGCGATTTTTTGCATACAAATGCTACTCTTTCTATTTTTATTGCATATAACTTTGATATAGTTATCTACTTCTCATAAGTTCGGATACCACCGCAGAATATCCTCCCGACCTTTTTTCTGCAATTTTTCAACCGCATACCGAAGCCACTCATCCGGTGTTGGTAAATCTCCAACGCAAGGAATTTTTCTCCACTGCGCTCGTTTTTCCGGATTGGGATCATTCCATCCCTTCTCAATTCGAGCAGAAATAATTACCCTCATTTTCTCTACTGAAATACCATGTTCACGAGCCAACCACTCAAATATATGCTCTGCCATAATTTATCCTCCTAACATCCTGAATATCATTCCCTGATGGCTACCAAGCTATTACTGCATAAGTCCCTTTTGGGCTATTTAGTAGCTACCGATTGTGACTATTATACCACCATTTTGGGGCTTAGAATAGATACAGTACAAGCAGAATGGTAGGTGTTTTATGGATACGCAGAAACGAATCAGGGAACTGATGGCAGAGCGCGGATGGACGGATTATCGGCTGGCAAAAGAGGCCAACCTTTCCCATTCCACCGTTACAAATATGTTCAGCAGGAATAACGCTCCTACGCTGCCAACCTTGGAGGCGGTATGTCAGGCATTCGGCATCACGCTGGCACAATTCTTCGCAAGCGAAGAGGAAACAACGTTGACCGAAGAGCAGCAAACGCTTTTTGCAAAATGGAGTACCCTAACAGAGAAACAGAAACAAATTCTCCTCAGCCTGATGGATGCGATTTAAAGCACATTGACCTTCGATGGCAATGTGCTTTTTCTGTTCTATATAACCTTTTTATTTTTCCTTGTAAGAGGGTTCAAATCGGCAGAGAGGGTTCAATCTGATTTTCAAGACAGTTTCAAAATTTCAGAACAGGAAATGAAAAGGCTTCCGGCAGGCAGTTAAACCTGTCGAAAGCCTTTATTTCAAGCGTTCTTTACATTTTTTCTTGGGGTGGATTGTATCAAAATGCGGTTTTACACATCCACATACAGCGCAAAGGCGGCAACTCCGTTTTGGGTTGCGTGGTAAAGAAGTTTTTGCATTTGATTTTCAAGGTACAAAGTATCTGTTTTAAGTGCCGCACGAAAATAATATGCGGTCAATTTATCCGGCTGTTTCATGTTACCTCCTATTCCGACAGCCGGAC
>CAUFXR010000048.1 GCA_959596515.1 uncultured Oscillospiraceae bacterium | reverse complement strand
TGAACACAAAAAGAAGAAAAACAGGGGCAAGACTGGGGGCAATACTGCTCAGCCTCTGCCTGATGATGGGGCTGCTGCCGACGACAGCGTTTGCACAGGATACCGGCACCACCATCTTTGGGTACGAGGGCAGCGGTACATGGAGCATGGCGAGCGTCAGCGCCGAGGATCAGTCCGATTACACCGCTCTGACAAGCTACGATTCATTTGACTGGTTCTACGGATTAGAGATGATCGACGACACCATCTATGGCGTGTACTGCGGCGCTTCGAGCGGCCCAAATTCCCATCTGGTTATCCTGAACCCGGATCTCACCATCAAGGAAACGGTCGGTACATGGAACATGGGGGAATTCGGCTCGCCTGATTACATCGAACAGATCGTAGACACAACGGTGCAAAACGATACCCTGTGGGGAACCTACAACAAAGCCGAGTACAACTGGGATTACGATGACGATTGGAACCTCGTTTCTACTTTCAAGAGCGGCACGTCATACCTGATCCCAATAGACCTGACCACCGGCATGGCGGACAAGACCCAGATACATCAGGTCACCGGCCTGCCCGAGCGTGAGATCATTTACACCATCGCCTGTAACGCAGACGGGAAGATGTACGCCATCGTCGCAGACGGCGGGGAGGATGGCGGCACCGCCACACTGTACACCATTGATACAGCAAGCTTTAAGGCCACAAAGGTAGGCAGCACGGGCGTGACCACCAACTACGTCTCCAGCAGCACCTTCGCGCCGGACGGCACCCTCTACTGGGCAGAGAACAATGCCGGAAAGCTCTATACCGTAAATACCGCCACCGGAAAAGCGACAGCCGTGTACGGCGGCACCATCGGCGGCTCGGGGCTGTCACTCAATGCTATGATGATTCCAAGCAACGCTGACGAGGTAGCCTATGTCAATTTCGTCGTCAATGGCGAAGGTACTGTCACTATGGATGGCAAAGGGGTCAGCGGGTGGCAGAAGGTTACGCCAGGGGATGACCTTTCGCTGACATTCACGCCCGGCGGCGACAGCAATGTGAAACAGGTCGTCGTGGACGGGGAGAAGATGGAATTCATCGACAGCTATACCCTGGAAAACGTGAGCGCCTGGAGTGCGGGCGCCCATACGGTGGAAGTGACCTTCGGGTCCAGGGACATCAGCATCAATGCCGACCAATGGGGAACGCAATACCTTGGTACGGCCACTTTGGAATATCATCCGTCCTTTGAAGCCGGTCTCTATTTCACTGTATCAAACGGCCCTTCAAGGAAGACGGCGGCGGGCGTGTCCAACTATGAAATTTCCATCGAGAAGGACGGAAAAACCATCGATAAAAGCGACCTTGTCCCCGGCACCTATGACATTCACGTCACCAGAGCAGAAGACAAGTATTGGAACGCGCTGGATATCGTTCTGAAAGATGACTTGATTATCACAAAGCAGACCGACCTCATTCAGTGGAGTGATCTGGAGCTGACAGCGAATCCGGGTGACACCCTGGCGGATATTGAAAAGCCTGCCTATCTTGTGAGCCCGCTGGACGGCAAGCAGATTCCAGGGACGTTCTACTGGATCGATGACGAAAGCACCTCCGTAGGGGAGCTGGGCGACAGAACGGGCTTTACATTCCGCTTTGTGCCGGATCTACCCCTGTCGGCGGAACTCGCTGCCCGCTACGATTTTTCCGCCATGCCCGAGGACGGATTTCAGGGTGATGAATGGAATCCATATACCGCCTATGTGACGGTGAAGGAAGAGAGCGATATCCCCAGCAGCACGGATCCCATCGACCTGCCGGTGCGGGTGCTGGAGGAGGGCGATGTAGACTATTCTCCGGCTCCGGAGCTCTCCGCAACCTTTACCCCGGACACAGCGGTGACCGTGGGCGAATTTAACCAGTGGCAGGGACTTGCCATCGACTACTATTACCCGATGATCGACGCCGAGCTTAGCGAGGGCTACGATATCCAGGCGGGATACACCGTCTCCATTCCTCTCACTGACTACGAAGGCGAAACCCTCAGCGGAACGCTGACTATCCCTCTGCCGGAGGGGTATGACGGAGCGACTGCCCGCATCAAGGGCGGCGCTTCGGCCAGCAGTTATACGGCGACTACCGTCACTTTCCCGCTGACGCTGGATGTATCCGGCAATACAGCCGAGGCGTTTGAATTGCTGATCGAATACAAGGAAGCGCAGGAGCCGGTACAGCCGCCGGTTATTATCGCCGGAGCCAACGGCAGCTGGCAGAAGAGCGGCACAGACGGGCTGTCCTTTACGTCCAACGCAGCTTTTGCCGATTTCATCAAGGTACAGGTAGACGGCAAAGATCTGGACGCTTCCAACTACACAGTAAAAGAAGGTAGCACCATTGTGACTTTGAACGCCGCTTATCTCAACACCCTGTCTGTCGGTAAGCACACCCTCTCCGTCGTCTCCGCAAATGGGACAGCTACGACGGAGTTTACCATCACGGCAGCGCCGACCGGCGGCGACCAGACGGAAGGCAATCAAACCGGCGGAGACAACCAGACCGGCGGCACCACGCCACAGGAACCGGGCAAGAATGAAGGTGCTGTCACCAGTCCGCAAACCGGAGACAGCAGTAATGCGGTATTGTGGATCGCCCTGTTATTTGCGTCGGGAGTCGGATTGATGGGAGCAGCCGTCTACAGCAGAAAAAAAGATACAGCAAATAATCAATGATGAAATTGTCCTGTGATTACCTCACAGGACAATTTTTTGTATACAGCTTATGGCTACAATCTTGACAAGCAAACATTTGTTCTATATAATAAAATTGATAGCATATCTGTCACTACAACTGAATATCTATTTTCACAAATTGATTGAGAGAACGGCAATAAGCCGGACAATGCCTGCGGTACGCTAAGGGAAAGTACCGCCGCTTCTGAATTGCTTTGAACTGTCGGCAGTCAGGTAAGCGTAAAGGACAGTTTCGACTTTGAATTTCAAAGCCGGTTACATGAATGTGAAGCCACCACCGCAGGGGATCAGTCTATCCTTTTTGCGGGAAGTCGGTACGCATTTGTGTGCCGGCTTTTTTTGTTGCCTGAAAGCCGGTTACAACGGAATGACCGGCTGGATGGGATATGATTTTGCCAAGACCTCTTGTGTGAACAGAGAGAGTGAAACGACGCTGCGGTAAAACTCCGGGGCAGGAACAGAAAAACGACATTCAGGCAGACCGGCAAAAATAGGAGAGAAAGCGTGTCCACAAGGATAACGAGCATCGGATTGTGGCCCCCACAATCCCGCCCACAGAAATGTGGGCGTATCCACAAGCCTGAAGGCGTGTGGATTAACTCAGGGCGTGCCGCCCTATGACCCTGCTAAAGAAGCTAAAACCCAAGAATGGAGATGATATTTTTGAACAAAGAAAGCGATAAAAAAGTGCGTATCAAGGTACGCTTATATGAGCAAATACGGCATTGAAACCTTTGACGACCTGTATGCGGACAGGGAGAGATTGCAGGGTGAAATGGATAAACTGATCGCTTACCGCACCAAGCTGCAAAACAAGATCCGCCGAGCCTCACCAGCCGAAAAAGAAATTTTGCGGGAAGAAAAAGCAAAGGTTACGGAGCAGATTACCACTTTGCGAAAGCAGCTGAAACTAAACATGGGCATTGAGGAGCGCTCTCTTAAAATACAGGAGAAAACCGACCTGCTCTATGCCAACGAATACAGAGCCAAAGAAGCCGAACAGAACAGAAAATCACAGCGAAAGGAGCGTGACGCACGATGACAGACAGAGAAAAAGATTTGGAAGAAATCCTTGCAAGGTTAGAAAAACAGCGTCCTGAGATTGACAGGATTTTAAGCCGTCCTACTGTTATGGATACAAAAAGACCGGCAAAAAAACTCTGCCGCATTCCGCCGGATATGGACTTTACAGTAAAAGACGGTAACACGGAATATGAAGTAGCCGGTATGTTCAATCCTGACAGTGACGAATTTTTAATCAATACCATTATCCGAAAACTCGGATACAAATTCAGACAGGAATGATAGATGTTATCGCTTTAAAGCGTTGAATCGAGACTCCGGATATGGTATACTGCAATTACGCAATATACTGTATCCGATTGTCGGAAAGGAGTTACTTTGAACAACAGACAATCAGAACAGAACAAAATCACCGCCCTCTACTGCCGGTTAAGTCAGGACGACGGGCGTGAGGGCGAAAGCAACAGTATCGTCAACCAAAAGGCTTTGTTAAAGGACTATGCGAGAAGGCACAGCTTCAAACATCTGCAATTCTTTGTGGATGACGGGTATTCAGGTACAAGCTTCGACCGTCCGTCTTTTCGGGAAATGGAACAGTTTATTGAAAGCGGCAAGGTGGGAACGGTTATCGTCAAGGATATGTCCCGGCTTGGCAGGAACTATTTGCAGGTCGGGATGTATACGGACATTGTTTTTCCCGAAAATGATGTGCGGTTTATCGCTGTCAACGACAATGTGGATTCCGCCGTACAGACGGAATTTGACATGACGCCGATCCGCAACTTCTGCAATGAGCTTTATGCCAGAGATACCGCCAAGAAAATCAAGTCCACCTTCCGAATGAAAGGCGAAAGTGGTAAGCACCTGACTACCAATCCGCCATTCGGATTCGTTAAGGATGCCGAAGATAAGGATAAGTGGCTGATCGACGAAGAAGCGGCGCAAACCGTGCGGTATATCTTCAAGCTGTGCTATGACGGACTTGGGCCTACGCAGATCGCTAAGAAGCTGAAAGTGGAAAAAGTGCTGACTCCAACGGCATACAAAACACAGAAGGATGGAAAACTGCTTCCTGCCGAGCCGTACAAGTGGGCGCAGAAAACCGTTGCAGGGATTTTAGAGAAGCTGGAATATATCGGGCATACCGAAAACTTCAAGACAACCTCTAAGAATTACCGCAGCAAAAAGCGTGTGTGGAATGAAAAGGAAAACCGCCGGATATTTGAGGATACCCACCCTGCCATTGTTGACAGGCATATTTTTGAGACGGTACAGGAAATCCGCAAACACAAACGCCGACCGACAGCAACAGGCAAAATTTCCATTTTTTCGGGCAAGGTATTCTGTGCAGACTGTGGAGCAAAACTGCACTACTGCACAACAAACGCTTTCAAAGGGAATCAGGATTTCTTTGTTTGCGCTAATTACCGAAGCAATACAGGAACCTGCACCGGGCACTATATCCGAGCAGTAACGCTGGACAGATTGGTGTTTCGCCACATTCAGGGCGTGCTGTCCTATATCCAGCAGTTTGAAGCGTCCTTTGTCAAAAAGGAAATGGAAAAAGCCAATACAGAACGAAAATTATCCGTTGAAAAGGCACAGGTTGACATTGTGACGCTGAAGCGCCGTGATGAAGACTTGGACACGCTTTTCAAGCGAATCTATGAGGATATGGTGTCGGGCAGGCTATCGGCGGAGCGGTTTGACAAGCTTTCCTCCGAGTACGAAACAGAACAGCAGAATGTCAAAGCGGCAATCCTTGAATTACAGGAGCTGATTGACAGCGGCGAGCAGGAACAGCACGACCTTCAGCAGTTTCTGAGGAATGTACGCAAATACACCGATCCTGAGGAACTCACTGCGGAAATCCTGAACGATCTGGTTGACAGAATTGTGGTACACGCTCCCGACAAGAGCAGCGGCCACAGAAAACAGAAGATAGAGATTTACTACAAGACCGCGGGCATTATCAATATTGCCGATGAGGACTGCGTTGCCCTCGACGGCAGACTCGGTATGCAAAACCGAAAGAAGAAAACAGCCTGACAACGCAAAGCGGCGGCACAGCCCTTCGGCTGCTCCGCCACCTTACATATTTCCTTCGTTATCGCACCTCGGCTAATGATCCGCGCTTTTACTTTTTAATGCTTTAATGGAACGGAGTATCCCACCAAGGGACAAATTATTTGTCCAGTCTGGCTTTCAGAGAATCCAGCTGAGCGGCCAACTGTGCCGGCAGCTTGCTGCCAAACTTCTTGTAGAACTCGGTGATGCCCTCGGCTTCTTTCTTCCACTGCTCGTTGTCCACATAAAGGATGCTCTTCAGGGTATCCAGGCTGAAGTCTAAGCCTTCCAGGTTGATATCCTCGGCATAAGGAACATAACCGATAGCGGTCTCCTGTGCGTCCACTTCGCCTTCACATCTCTTGATGATCCACTCCAGCACACGGAAGTTGTCGCCGAAGCCGGGCCAAATGAAGTGGCCTTCGCTGTCAAGACGGAACCAGTTTACATTGAAGATCTTAGGAGCCTTATCGCCCAGGACCTCGCCCATTTCAAACCAATGCTTGAAATAGTCACCCATATGGTAGCCGCAGAAAGGCAGCATAGCCATAGGATCGCGGCGGACAACGCCCACAGCGCCGGCAGCGGCGGCAGTGGTCTCAGAAGCCATGATGGAACCTACGAACACGCCGTTGGCCCAGTCACGGGACTGATACACCAAAGGAGTGGTCTGAGCGCGGCGGCCGCCGAAGATGATAGCGGAAATCGGAACACCGCTGGTAGAATCGAACTCATCGCTGATGCAGGGGCAGTTCTTTGCGGGAGCGGTGAAACGGCTGTTGGGATGAGCGCCCTTTTCCTCAGAGGTCTTGCCGTTCCAAGGCTCGCCCTTCCAGTTGAGAGCGTGCTCAGGCGGATTCTTGTCCAGGCCTTCCCACCAAACAGTATTGTCATCCAGGTTTTGCACCACATTGGTGAAGATGGTGCCCTTCTGGGTAGAAATCAAAGCGTTGGGGTTGGACTTCATGTTGGTGCCAGGAGCAACGCCAAAGAAGCCGTTCTCCGGGTTAATCGCCCACAAACGGCCGTCGGGGCCCTTGCGCATCCAGGCGATATCGTCGCCGACAGTCCAGACCTTGTAACCCTTCTTCTTGTAGCCCTCCGGCGGAATCAGCATGGCCAGGTTGGTCTTACCGCAGGCAGACGGGAACGCGGCGGCCACATACTTCTTCTCGCCCTTAGGATTCTCAATGCCCAGGATCAGCATATGCTCGGCCATCCAGCCCTCGTTCTTGCCCAGGTAAGAGGCGATACGGAGAGCGAAGCACTTTTTGCCCAGCAGAACGTTTCCGCCGTAACCGGAGTTTACAGAGATAATGGTATTATCCTCCGGGAAGTGCATGATATATCTCTTCTCAGCGTCAATGTCGCACTTGCAGTGGAGACCCTTGACCCAGTCGGTGCTGTCGCCCAGGGTATCCCAAACCTTTTGTCCCACTCTGGTCATGATGGCCATGTTCAGGACAACATAGATAGAGTCGGTGAGTTCCACACCGATCTTGGCCAGAGGAGAACCGATGGGGCCCATGGAATAAGGAATGACATACATGGTGCGGCCCTTGTAGCTGCCCCGGGCAATGTCATACAGCATCTTATAAGCCTTCTCAGGATCCATCCAATGATTGGTGGGACCTGCATCTTCTTCTTTTTTGGAGCAGATCATGGTGCGCTCCTCTACACGGGCTACGTCGTTGACGGCGGTGCGATGCAGATAGCAGCCAGGCAGCTTCTCCTGGTTCAGCTTATGCATTTCGCCGGTGGAACAAGCCTCGGCGCGCAGGGCCTCCAGCTGCTCCTCGGAACCGTCAATCCATACCAGCTTATCGGGTTGCACGAGCGCTTTCATCTCGTCAATCCAAGCAAGAACAGACTTATTTGTTGTCATAATTGTTTCCCCTTTCCGCCCCAATGGGCACGTGGATTGTTCTTACATCTATGGTTCCACATGATTTGGTACTATTATACACGATTACCAGGAATTTATCAATGACTAATCTGTGAATTTCTTGTCAAATTCCGATGAGTTTTTTTGAAGTCTCTTACCAAAATTCCTGCAAAAATTAACCTTTTAAAAGAAAATTTACCCCTCAATGGACATTGTGGCGCAGGCATTTAAATTTAATCCTGCTCGATTTCCCGCCTGCCACTCGTAAAATCCCTGGGCTCCCACCATGGCGGCGTTGTCTCCGCACAGTTCTTTGGGAGGCATGGAAAGCTTCCATCCACGTTCCCAGCACAAGGTCTCTAGACGGCTTCTCAGCAGGGAATTTGCGGAAACGCCTCCCGCTGTCACCAGAGTGGTGCAATGAAGATCCTCTGCCGCTTTTTGAAAATTATGGATCAGACAGTCCACCACGGCCTTTCGGAACGAGGCCGCCAGATCCGCCACCGGCAGCTCCACTCCCTTTTGCGACGCGTTATGAATCTGGTTGATCACCGCAGTTTTCAGACCGGAAAAACTGAAGTCGTATTCCGCGCCGTCCACCCGGGGCCTGGGAAAGGTGAAAGCGCTGTCGTCGCCTTCCTCCGCGATCCGGTCCAGATGGATCCCGCCGGGATAGGGCATCCCCATAGCCCGGGCCGCTTTATCAAAGGCCTCTCCCGCCGCGTCGTCCCGGGTTCTGCCGATGATCCGCATTTTGGTGTAATCCTCCACCTTTACAATGTGGCTGTGGCCGCCGGAGACCACCAGACAGAGAAAAGGTGGCTTTAAATCCGGATGCGCCAGATAATTAGCGGCGATATGGGAGCGCAGATGGTGTACCGGGATCAAGGGCAGATTTGCCGCCATGGACAATCCTTTGGCGAAATTCACCCCTACCAGCAGGGCACCGATCAGCCCCGGCGCATGGGTCACCGCCACGGCGTCTAATTCCTTTAACGTGAGGGAGGCCTGATCCAGTGCCTCCTGGACCACCCCCACAATCGCCTCGGCGTGCCTGCGAGAGGCGATCTCCGGCACCACGCCGCCGTATAACTTATGCTCCTCCACCTGAGAGGCCACCACGCTGGAAAGGATTTTTCTTCCATCCTCCACCACCGCGGCGGCGGTCTCATCGCAGGAGCTTTCAATGGCCAATATTCTCATAACGATCCTCCAAACCGTTTGGTATAGATCTCGCCGTCTTCCCTGGGATTCGCGTAAAATCCGGGCCGGGCGCCGATATGGGTATAGCCTTCCGACTCATAAAGGCTTCTGGCGGGCAGATTGCTTGTCCGCACCTCTAGAGAGAGAAACTCCAGCTTCTCTTTCTCCGCGATTTTCTCCGCGGCTCTCAATAAAGCCCGGGCCACGCCTTGCCGGCGAAAAGTCGAGGTTACCGCTACATTGGCGATATAACCTTCGCCCCAAATGGCGTGAAATCCCAGGTAACCCGCCAGGACCTCCCCGGACATCGCCGCCAAAAAACGGGCGGTAGGATTTGTAAGCTCCGCCCGCAGCCCCTCAAGGGACCAGGGGTCGGAAAAGCATTCTTTTTCCAACTGGGCCGCCTGAACCAGATGCTTCTCAGCCAGAGGCTCAATGACAATCGCAACACTCATTTCTGGATAAACCTGCAAAGCCTTTGAAACAGCACCTGAAGCTGCCGCCAAATCTGATCCCGGCACTCCCGGAATTCGTCCAGATCCGTTCCGTAAGGGTCTTTGATTTCTTCCTCTCCCAATAAATAAAGCTTCTCCTCCGGCACGCCGGCCTGCTTCAGCACATAAGCCTGGGTCTCTGTCATCACCACAAACGCGTCAAAAATATCCAGATCTTTTAAGCTGGACAGGTTTCTCGCCCTATGGCCACTGATATCCACGCCGATCTCTTTACAGGCGATCACCGCGTTTTCCGGCGGCCGCTTCCCTTCTTTCGCGGCCAGGCCGAAGCTTAGGCAGAAGACAGACTCTTCCAATCCGTTTTCCTCAATCAATTTACGGAACATCCCCTCAGCCATAGGGCTTCGGCAGATGTTCGCCGTGCACACAAATACGATCTTCATGATAATAATAATCCCTCTATGTATTCGGCGGATTTTCCGCCGCCGTTATTTTTGTCATCCCTTGGCGTCGTACCAGGTCTTCCCGATGCTGGCCTCCGCCACCATGGGAACAGTCAAGGCGACCGCCCCTTCCATTTCCTCAGTGAGAATTTGAGCCGCTTTCTCCGCCTCGTCTTCCGGCGCCTCCACGATCAGTTCGTCGTGAACCTGTAAAATCAGCCTGGCTCTCATATTCTCCCGCTTCAGCCGCCGGTCCACCCGGACCATGGCGATCTTGATAATATCCGCCGCGGTGCCCTGAATCGGCATATTCCTGGCGACCCGCTCCCCAAAGGCCCGCAGGTTAAAATTGGAGGCGGTCAGCTCCGGCAGATACCGGCGGCGATGGAACAGAGTTTCCACATAGCCGTCCTCCTTGGCCTTTTCCACCACTTCCTTCATATACCGGTCCACACCGGAATACAGAGAAAGATAATCGTCAATATACTTCTGGGCTTCCTTCCGGGATACGTTGATATCCTTGGACAGGGAAAACGCGCCGATCCCGTAAACAATGCCGAAATTCACCGCCTTGGCCCGGCTTCGCATCAGAGGCGTTACCATCTCCGGGGGTATTCCGAACACCTGAGAGGCGGTGATGGTGTGGATATCCTCTTTATCCTGGAAGGCCTTGATCATATTCTCGTCATGGGCGATATGGGCCAGCACCCGCAGCTCGATCTGGGAGTAGTCCGCGTCCACCAGCATCCACCCTTCCTTGGCCAGGAAGAATTTCCGCAGTTCCCGTCCCAGCTCGGTGCGGACAGGGATATTCTGCAGATTGGGCTCGGTGGAGCTGATGCGGCCGGTTCTGGTTTCCGTCTGGTTAAAATTGGAGTGAATCCTTCCATCCGGGCCGATCACCTTGAGCATACCCTCGCAGTAGGTGGATTTCAGCTTGGTCAGGGTGCGGTAATGGAGCACCAGTTCCACCGCCGGATGGTCGTAGCGCAGCTTTTCCAGAATTTCCGCGTTGGTGGAATAGCCGGTTTTTGTCTTTTTCCCCGAGGGCAGCCCCAGCTTGACAAACAGGGCGTCCCCCAGCTGTTTGGGAGAATTGATATTGAACTCGTAACCCACTTCCTCATAAATCTGCTTTTGCAGGGCCTCGATTTCGGTTTCCAAACGCTCGCCGTAGACTCGGATGCTTTCCCCGTCCACCAGAAAACCGATATTCTCCATGCGAGCCAGCACCTGAGCCAGAGGAATCTCCATTTCTTCCAGCAGTTTCTGCTGGTCGTTCGCCAAAAGACTGGCTGTCTGCCAGTTTTTTACCTGGGGAAGCACCGCCGCCTGCCAGGCGGTTTCGTTTTCCAGCTTTGGGGAGGCGATCCCCGCCTCCTCCTGAAGCCGTTTCAGGGAATAGTCAGAGGCGTTTGGGTTCAGCAGATAAGCCGCCAGCATAGCGTCATAGCTCACCTTAGCTTCTACGCTCAGCCGATCCAGACGAGCGAACAGTGGCTTGGCATTGTGAACACCCAGACTCACGTTTTCCAAAGCGCACAACCCTATGACCGCTTTCTCCGCTTCTTCTGTCACCAGATGAACCGTGTTCTTTCGCAAAAAAGCGCACTGGGCGATCTTGCCGTCATCCTCATAGGCAAGGGAAAGACACACCTCTGGTTCTCCCTCGGCGGCCTTCCAAAAGGTTTCCGGCGATTCCTCCGTTACGGTCAGCTCCTCAGAGGCCCAGGCTTCCTTCACCGGCTCGTCTTCTTCCCGGCGCAGCCCCATTTTGTCAATCAGAGAGAAAAATTCCAGCTTGGCCATCAGCCGCAGCGCTTCCTTCCGATCACCCTCTTTCAGCCGGTAATCCTGCAAATTCAGATCTACCGGCGCATCAGTGCGGATGGTACCCAGCATTCGGCTGAGCCGGGCGCTTTCCTCTCCCTCTTTCAGTTTGTTTCTAAGTCCCTCTTTGATCTCCAACTCATCGATGTGATCGTACAGATACTGAACGCTGTGATACTTTTGAATCAGTTCCGCCGCGCCTTTCTGCCCGATTCCCTTTACCCCGGGAATACAGTCAGAGGAATCTCCCTGAATCGCCTTGATCTCGATGAGTTCCTTCGGCGTCACCCCGTAGACCTCCATGATCTTGGCCTCGTCATATAAGGTAACCTCCGGCCGTCCCATTTTGGTGGCCGCCAGACGTACTGTCACCGTAGGGGAAACCAGCTGAAGACTGTCCCGGTCCCCGGTGGCGATGACGCAGTCATCCCCCGTCTTTTCCGCCTGGGCGGCCAGAGTGCCTAGAATGTCATCCGCCTCAAAGCCGGGACATTCCACCAGCCGGTAACCCAGGGCCGTCAGCAGCTCCTTCAGAGTGGGTAGCTGCTGGGCAAGCTCCGCAGGCATCCCATGACGGTTGGCTTTGTACCCGGCGTAGGCCTTATGCCGGAAGGTCGGCTCCTTTCGGTCAAAGGCCACGGCTACCGCGTCGGGGTTCACCTCATCCCGCAGTTTTTGCAGCATAGTCAAAAATCCGTAAATTCCGTTGGTATATAGACCTTCTTTGGTGGTCAGCACCTTGATGCCGTAAAATGCTCGGTTTAAAATACTGTTGCCATCCAGAATCAATAATTTCATAGCTATCCTCCAGGGGGAGTGATTTCTCAGCGTCTAGGAAACGCCTAGTATATTATATCACCAATCCCCCCGGAACATAAAGGCATAAATGTGAATTTTTCAGAATTTGGCCAAAAGGACCCGCCCACCGCTTTTCCGGAAAAAAGCTGAAAAAAAAGCGCTGATATGCTATACTAATAACTATGCCATACGAACACAATAGTGAAAAACGCGGCTTTCGTTTTCATCTCTTGGCGCCGCCGTCAGAAATGAGTCCGGTCAACCTATGCTGTGTAATAGGCTTTCAGACTTTCTTCTGTCCTCACCAGAGCGATTAACCCCGATCCTTCATGGCTAAGCCAAACCCGGAATCAGTGAATCCGGGTTTGAGACAGGTGGGAAAATGACAAAAGCTTGCCGCATTATCAAAACGCCAAGGCGCAAAAGCGGAGCCCTCTGTGCTTGTGGTTTTCACGAAATCTATTAGCTTGACTCTGTGACTACGGAGATCGATAGGATCAGCCGGTTTAGGACGTTCCTGCCGCGAAAGGAGTTTTACAATGGTACAAATCGGAAACGTGACAATAAAGGGCCCCGCCGCGCTGGCTCCCATGGCGGGAACAGCGGACAGGGCCTTTCGGGAAATCTGCGGCGCTTTCGGCGCCTCTTACGTGATCAGTGAGATGGTCAGCGCCAAAGCGCTGACCTACGGCGACAAAAAATCCAGGGAGCTGATGGAACTCTCCCCCCAGGAGCGTCCCACGGCGATCCAGCTGTTCGGCGACGATCCCCAGATTATGGCGGAAGCCGCCGTACTGGCCTTAGAATATCAGCCTGAAATCATCGATTTAAATATGGGATGTCCCGCGCCGAAAATCACTTCCAACGGCTGCGGCAGCGCCTTAATGAAAAATCCGGCACTCTGCGGCCGGATCGTAGAGGCGGTAAAAAACGCCGTGTCTGTTCCAGTGACGGTGAAAATCCGCAAGGGCTGGGACAAAAATTCCGTCAACGCCGTGGAGGTGGCGAAGGTCTGCGAAAGCGCGGGAGCCGACGCCATCACGATTCACGGCAGGACCCGGGAGCAGATGTATGCTCCCTCCGCGGATTGGGAAAGTATCCGGCAGGTAAAGGCGGCGGTAGCGATTCCCGTGATTGGAAACGGTGATATTTTCACCGCTGAGGACGCGGCCGCCATGCTGGAACAAACCGGATGCGATCTGGTGATGATCGGCCGGGGTGCCTTAGGCAATCCCTGGATTTTTCAGCAGGTCAATGCCTGGATTGGTTCCCAGGTTCAGCTGCCCACTCCGGGTCCAGCGGAAAAAATGTACGGTATGCTGCGGCATATCCGGCTTTTATGCGATTATAAAGGGGAAGAACACGGCATGCGGGAAGCGAGAAAACACGCCGGTTGGTATTTAAAGGGGCTGAAAGGCGCCGCTGGCTTCCGGCGTGAGGCAGGTTCCCTGAAAACCTTCTCCGACCTGGAAAGGCTTTGTCAAAAAGTATTGATAGAAAATCGGTAACCGAAAGGGACCAGATGAAAATCAGAGAATAGAAGGGTAGCAAGCAAAAACGGGGAAGCAGAAAGCAGCCGGACAGGAATCAGCTGAGTAGAAAGCGGGAGGCGAAAGAGAGAGCAGAAAACAGTGAGCGGAGAGCGGAAGAGGAACCCCGGCAAACAGAAGATGGCGGGAACAGAACATAGCGTATGGAAAAGGAAAGCTGAAAATTCTATCGGCGGAATCCCCATAGTTATGTTGCCAACCCGCTCCCGCGATGAACCGTGATCGCGGCAGGCGGAAAGCCCGGCAGGCAGCACCGCGGCGGGCGGAAGATTTTCGCAGCTGCGCTCTGGCAAGCGCGCGAGCACGCCGGAAGAGATAACCGCACCCCCCGTGTTCAGCGGGTCGGCGCCTGGGAAAAGACAACCGCACCCCCGTGTTCAGCGGGTCGGCGCCTGGGAAAAGATAACCGCACCCCGCGCTCAGCGGGTCGGCGCCTGGGAAAAGACAACCGCACCCCCGTGTTCAACGGGTCGGCGCCTGGGAAAAGATAACCGCACCCCGCGCTCAGCGGGTCGGCGCCTGGGAAAAGACAACCGTACCCCGTGTTCAGCGGGTCGGCGCCTGGGAAAAGACAACCGTACCCCGTGTTCAGCGGGTCGGCGCCTGGGAAAAGACAACCGCACCCCCCGTGTTCAGCGGGTCGGCGCCTGGGAAAAGCCTGCCGGCGCCGGAATCGTCAAAAACGGCTTTCCGCGCCCCAAAACTGTTTCAAAGTTTATAGGCGATGTTTACAAAGCCTTTTTGCCGCTGAAGGACGGCCCAAAGCTCTCTTGATTTCATCAGATACAATCCAGGAGAATCAACCGTTCCTGTTCTCTTTCGGCATCGTCTCTGGGCTTTGGAAAAAGCAAAGGCTGGACATTGTTTTATGCTGTTGGAAAATCCCCACGCTCATGCCGGTTATACGCGTCATTCACTTTTAGGGATCCGCCTCCTCTATGCGGATTTTAAACTAAGTAAAATGGTAATCGATGCGTGGAGACAAAACTTTCGCGCCGCCTCATTAGGTTTTTTCCTCAAGCATTCGCACCAGTTCCTCCACTAGTCTTTTCTGCTGGTGGGTTAATCCCTTTACGGAGATCATCTCCTCATCGTCAAGGCCTAAAAGATAGTCGGTGGAAACCCGATAAAGCCCCGCCAGTTTAATTAAAACATCTTGCGAGGGTGTTTTCACGTTATTCTCATAGCCGCTTATGCTGGTTTTTGAAAGATTTAGGCGGTTTGCCACTTGAGTTTGGGTCAAGTGGTGCTGTCGTCTAAGTTTTTTTAACCGATACCCAAAATCAAATACCATAGAGGGATTCTCCTTTTCGCAAATTTTCCCTATTTCTCAACATAAGTGTAAACGAAATCAATACACTTTAAGGGAACTTATCGGAGAATTTTGACAACTAAAAGTTTACATTTCTACACCGTTATGCTATTATTATATTACACAACAACGTCACAAATTCTGCAGGAGGTACTGATATGTCTGGAAGGCTATTGGAAGAATTGGCTAAGAAGGAGCACTGTTTTATTTCCGATCTGAACCGTACCTGCGATTGTGAAGAAATCATCTACTATTTAAAAAATCTGGAGCTTTCCCAGTATAGCTTGGAAGAATGCTCTTACGCTTTTTCCTATATTTTTCAGGAAACCTTATCTTTTGATTCTTACGAGCAAATCGACCATTTTTTAAATTCTATTTAAATTCTCAATAGAAAGCAGTAGAAAAAGCACCTCCACCCGAAACAAGACTTCGGTTGGAGGTGCTTTTAATGTCAGAAAATCTCCTAGCCAGAAAATTTTTAAAGGAAGTTCTGGATAAAATATTTTAACGTTAGCGCTGAAACACGTTTGGGCCTCAGTACAGGATTTTTCTCCAAAGGTACGGAGATCCACATATAATCCGCACATACATAGAAGATTAGAGATAGCGCCTATTAAAAGCGCTGAGGCGCCGCGGAAGCCTTAAAAGCAGCTAAAACGTGCGTTTCCGGTGTTGAAAACCTTACCGGGGTGTCACGTCATTGGGATCCCCGAAATAAATATCGTACCACACCAGGAAGATGTAGATTGTCCACACCTTCCGGGAATTATCATCCTTATTATGATAATGGTCGTCCAAGAACTGGGTGATCACGTCGGTGTTAAAGAATTTCTTGGCGGTTTCCGAGTGGAATTTTTCTCTGACGATATTATAATATTTTTCATCCCGCAGCCAAACTCTGGTAGGCACTGGGAAACCAAGCTTTTCTTTCTGGGCGGTTTCCTGAGGCAAATGCCGGTTAGCGGCCTGGCGCATAGCGTATTTGGTGTTCTTTTTATTGACCCGCAGCCTGGTGGGCAGCTTAGAGGCCACCTTAAACACTTCCTTATCCAGGAAAGGCACTCGTAGCTCCAAAGAATTGGCCATACTCATGCGGTCCGCTTTCAGCAAGATATCCCCCACCATCCACAGGTTGATGTCCAGATACTGCATTTTAGTTTCCTGATCATAACCCCGCACCCGGTCGTAAAACTTTTTGCACAGGTTCTGGGGTCTGGTCACGATGGAGGGGTCCTTCAAAATACGGCGCTTGTCCACATCGTCATACATGAAAGCGTTACCGATAAACTTTTCCTCAGTCTCTCTTGAACCGCGGATAATAAAACTCTGACCTTTGAAATGAGGAAGCTTTTTCACTTCCTTGGCCAACCACAGCCGGAATTTGGAAGGCAAAATTTTCTGATAGGTTTTAAACACATGGGGTTCATTATAAATCGTATAACCGCCGAACAGTTCATCGGCGCCCTCGCCGGAAAGCACAACCTTGACGTATTCGCTGGCCAGCTTGGAGACAAAATACAAAGCGATACAGGATGGATCGGCCAACGGCTGATCCATATGGTATTGAACGTGCTCCACATTGCCCCAAAATTCCTCAGAGGAAATCAGATGAGTATGATGCTCTACGCCGATTTTTTTGCTCAAACGCTCTGCCCAACTGATTTCATTATATTTCTCCCCGAAATCAAAGCCCACCGTAAAGGTTTTTTGATCCGCAAAGTAGGTGGAAACATAACTGGAATCTACGCCGCTGGAAAGAAAACATCCCACTTCCACGTCGCTGATCTTATGGGCGCTGACACTTTCCTCGAACACTTTTTCAATCTCATCCACCGCCTGCTCCTCTGTCAGGCTTTCATCCGGATTGAACCGGGCCTCCCAATACCGGGTAGTCTCCACCTTGCCGTCCCGATACCACAGATAGTGGCCTGGCAGCAGACAGTAAACCCCCTCGAAGAAGGTCTCGGGCGGAACGGCATACTGGAAAGAAAGATAATTGTCCAGAGTGCGGTAATTGAATTTCTTCTCAAACCCCGGGAATTTTAAAATGCTTTTGATCTCAGAGGCATAGATAAAATGCTCTCCCACCTGCGTGTAGTGCATAGGCTTAATGCCGAAAAAGTCTCTGGCGATAAACAAGGACCCATCCACCCGGTTCCAGATGGCAAAACCAAACATGCCCCGCAGACGGTTCAGAAGATCCTCCCGCCATTCCTCAAAGCCGTGTACCAGCACCTCGGAATCGGTATCTGTGGCGAAAACGTGTCCCTTTTCCTGAAGCTCTTTGCGAAGCTGCCGGTAATTATAGATCTCCCCGTTGAACATGAGTACCAGAGTTTTATCCTCATTATAAATAGGCTGGCTTCCGTTATCCAGGTCGATAATGCTCAGCCGGCGAAAGCCCATGGAAATCTTATCATCCGTATAAAATCCTCTGCTGTCCGGTCCCCTATGGGTGATGACCTCTGTCATGTTTTCCAAAACCGCGTCACGATCGACGATCTCGCCGGTAAATCCACACAGTCCGCACATATAAATCGCTCCTATCTTATCTTTTTCTATCCAAAGGTATTGTCTTCCATTTCAGTTGAAATATTTTCGCGTTTCTAATATTTTACTCTTTTCCCGCTTTCGCCCGGAAAACCCTTTCATTCCTTCTCCCGCCTAAGCAGTCCTTATTTCGGCGTCTCATGATTTTTTATTCCCGGGTAGCCTTCTGCCCGTTCTTAACAGATCATGTTCCCATTGGCAAAAGCAAATCCTGCCATAAGAAAGGACAACGGCCTCAAAGCTATCTTTATGATTCCCAGTCTATTCCAAAAAAGCGGAAATAAACCGCAGTGCGGCTAAAAAGTCATCCAAAAAGTCATCCGCCAAGTTCTCATCAAGCCTCTGCCGTTAATGGCCCGGAACAGCCGTCTTTCGTCCCTTGCCGAGTCCTAAAAAAACGCCATGCCCCAGCACCCGGAAATATCATCCGCCAAGTCCTCATCAAGCCTCTGCCGTTAATGGCCCGGAACGGCCATCTTTCGTCCCTTGCCGAGTCCTAAAAAAACGCCATGCCCCAGCACCCGGAAATA
>CAUFXR010000047.1 GCA_959596515.1 uncultured Oscillospiraceae bacterium | reverse complement strand
AATTATGGGACTTTGAACTCTTTTCCTGTTGCTCTTAGTTTGACAATTCACTATTTATAAATTTTACAGTGATTAAAAGGTACCTTAAATTTGTTTTACAGCTTTAATTGTTTGCCTTCCATGGCGGCCAGTACCGCTTCAGGTATCATATCGAAATGCGCTACCAAAGATTTCGGCTTTTTATCATAATCATCCTGGGAGAAAGGAACAAAGTAAATATTCTTCGTATTGATCATGGTCCCGATATTTTTAGCGGTGGCCCCTAGACCATCGTTGGTGGCCAAGCATAAAAGCACCGGCCTGCCGATGCGCAAATGACTTTTGCAGGCCATCGTTACCGAAGTATCCGTAATGGCGTTAGCCAGCTTTGCCAGGGTGTTGCCGGTGCACGGCGCCACTACGATAATATCGCACATTTTTTTCGGGCCAATCGGTTCCGCTTCGACGATAGATTTGATGATTTTTCGTCCGCAAATGTCCTCAACTTCCCAGACAATATCACTGGCACGGCCAAACCGTGTATCCGTATTGCAGGCGGTTTCCGACATAATCGGCAGCACTGTAGCCCCTTGCTCCCTTAACGCCCGCATCTGCGCAATGGCCTTCTCAAAGGTGCAAAAGGAGCCGCACATCGCGTAACCGATGGTTAACTCACTCAGTGTCATTCTGCTCCCTCCTCAATCATATGGTAAATGGTAGTTTTGATAATTTCGCCCGCCGCCTGAGGGGCTACCTTCCCGGGAAGGGATAACGCTCTTTGGGCGTTAATGCCCAGCCGTCCGGCTGCCTCAAAGTCCACCCCGGGGGATGGGAGAATCGCACAAGGGACAAGAATATCAGAAGGAACGAAAAGCTGCCCTCGCTTTGCCGTCCGCGTCCGCGAAGCATCGGCGGAGCCATTGACTGTGCCGACGTTAAAAGTCAGAGAACGTAGAAGCTTCTGAGAGAAACGCCCGGTAAACCAGATCTATGAGAAAGGCCGTTCAAAAGTTACCGAAAAGCAGGTCATCGCTCAAGTATCATTTTCAACCAGTATTTAGCCATGCTTTCAGCTATAATTTTTAATCGTATTTTTAACCAGCATTTCGTTTTATCCTATTATGCTAGTATGAAATCATTCATGATGGATAGTTCTATCTGTAAGGAGTTATTTGCTGTGCCAATGCTAGAAAATGGTGAAAAAAGCCTAAGAGATCTGAGAGGATCCCATTCTCATAGCACCCTTTTCGCTCTTTGCTTCCGACGCTTCCAGCGGCGGGCCTTTTTCAGAATTTCTGCTGTCGCGTCTCTCAGATATTCAGGATTAATTTTTCTCGTGTCATCTTTCAAAGTTTATAACATGGGCGAACCTCCATTTTCCGCCGTCTTTTGGAAAAGAAAATATGGTTGGGGCAAGCAATCGCTTTCCGTCTTACGCATAAAGAAGATTCTGTATGAAAATTTTCCATCAGTTTACCCATGGGCTTAAGTAAAAATCCCAGCTTGTGAGGAGGAAGACAGCCCTCCTCACAAGCTGGGATTTTTTATAATTTATGAGAATGATCGTTCCACAAGGCGTGATTTTTTAAACCACCCAAAACCCTAAGATTCCCACAACTAGGCTGACGCCCGCCCCCGCTAACACATCTCTGGGATAGTGAACTCCCGCTATAACCCGGGAAATCCCTACGATTACCGCCAGCACCGAGGCGGCGATCCCCACGGCCGGAGAAACATACCAAAAGGCCATGGCGATGATCACTGAGCTGGCGGTGTGCCGGCTGGGAAAAGAATCCCCGGGCTTGTGATAGAGCAGAGGCTGAAAATTCATTTGGTCATAAGGCCGGGGCGCGTGAAACACATGGCGCAGAATTGTCACCAAAACCAAAGCTGTCAACGGCACCAAAATAAATCTGAGAAGACTTACCCAAGGATATGACTGAACCAGCAGCACAATAATAGCGGCAGGATAAGTCACCACCAACACATCAGGCAGATACTTCGTAATACCGGAGACAATTTTTTCTCTTGCCGCGGTTTTCCGGCAGAACGCCGTCAGTTTTTGATACTGTGCTTCTTTCATACAATCTCTCCCTTTGTGCCCATCATATCACGTATTTTTATTTTCCGCAACGAAGGACCTCTTTAGAAAATGTTTCAGGATGCGGCAAACGGGAAAAAGAAGCTCAATACTGTAACCCACATGTTTTTTAGATGTTAATCCCCCAAAAACGAACTGTCACATTCAGTCTTTCTCACGTGGTATGATAAAAATCATCTGCAATAATGATTATCTTTATAGGTTATAAGCAGTCTATCTCGTACAGTATGACAAAAATCATTGCGGATAAGATTGAATTTGTTTCAGGATTATCGGTCTGCCTGAAAAGCCGCGGAAAATTGCATTGATCCCTCCAGCGATCATACGCCTCTGAAAAGATCTTGTCGAAAACACGAAGAGATTATCTTTCCAAGGAACTGTTCTGATAGACTTAGCGCATCGTCTCAGAGATATCGAGGAAACATCCCATGAGCTTTCCCGGAATCAGAAAGTCATCCCAGCGCTTGCGAGCACCGGGAAACATCCCATGAGCTTTCCCGGAATCAGAAAGTCATCCCAGTGTTTGCGGGCACCGGGGAAAGCTCCTAAGCGGCTGCTGGAAATTTAGGAAAACAATCAAAAGGCGTTTCTAGGATCCGGAAACCAGAAATGAAGGTCTAGCGATTTATCTTCGTGGACCACAATTTTTTTCACTAAGGCCTGAATCGTTGTTCTGGAGGGATGTTGGAATTCCAAAAGCGCCCGGGCGGCTGTTTCGCGCCGGTCTTCCGGATTCTCAGCAGCCAATTCCTCTTCCAAAGCGTCTACCTTTCGCTGCCAGATCTCGCAGTAATTCAAAAAACGCCGCTGAATATGCGGAAATTTTTCTGATTCCCGTCCAGCCCGGCGATAAAAATCCAGCTGTTCTTTCGCGCTGCGCAGTTCTCTTGCCGTCAATTCTCTAGACTTTCTGGGGAATTCCGGGTATAAGCGCTGGGGTGGTATGTTTTCGCTGAGCTTCCGCAGGCTGTCCAGCAGGATTCGTTCCACCTCATCCTCCCGAATGCAATGTGTCTTACAGGAACCAGGGTACCGTCGGCTGGAAGAACAAACCAAATAGGTTCTTGGGCCGTCCTTTACGAAAGTCATGGGAGAACCGCAGTCCCCGCAAAACACCAGCCCGGACAACAAATGACGTTCCTTCGGTTTCTGCGGATTGGATCTCGTATTAAAAAGCCGCTGGACCATTTGAAATTCCTCCTTTGTAATTAAAGGTTCGTGGGTGTCGGACACCACTATCCATTCCGTTTTAGGGTTGGCGATCCTCTTTCTTACTTTATAGCTGATAGTTTTGCTTTGATTCTGAGTCAGATTTCCCGCGTAGGTTTCACAGGTTAGTATCCGTCGGATTGTGCTTTCATTCCAGCGTCCTGTGGCCTTTTGTCCCCCGTTGCGCCTTTCCAACGGAGTGGGGATTCCTTCTGCCGTCAGTTTTTTCGCGATGCTCCGAACACTTTCCCCTTTTAAAAAATCCCGATAAATACGCTTTACTACCTGGGCGCTTTCCGGATCCGGGACCAAATTCCCCCGTTGCTTCCGATCTTTCTGATAGCCATAGGGCGCCCAGGCACCGATAAATTTCCCCGCCCGCCGCTTGGCCGTCAAGGCGCTGCGCACTTTTTTGGATACATCTCTGGCGTAAAAGTCATTGAACACCGCTTTTAAAGCGCTCATGTCGTTTCCGGCGCTTTCTTCCCTGCCGGTATCCACCCCATCGTTGACAGCGATATACCGTACTCCCTTTTCCGGGAAATAGCAGTCTACAAATCTTCCTGTCTCGATATAATCCCGGCCAAGCCGGGATAAGTCTTTGGTAATCACCGTTTTTATCTTTCCCCGCTCGATATCCCGAAGCAATCTTTGAAATCCAGGCCGGTTGAAATTTGTGCCGGTATACCCGTCGTCAATGTAACATTCCGCCACCGTGAAGCCGTTCTCCTGGCAATACTGCGTTAAAAAGAAACGTTGATTGGAAATGCTCTGGGACTCTCCCCACCGTTCCCCGTCTTCCTGGGATAACCTTAGATACAGCGCAGCCGGTTCCATTACTCCTCGCTCCCGGTATCTTTCAGCAGCAGCGACAGCATAAGCTTTAATTTTTCCTCCAGTGAGGATTCCTCCTCCGCGAACAGAAACCTCACTTCAGCTGTTTCTTTCATAAATATCACCTCTCACTATCCTTATGCTTGAAAAAAAAGTTTCATATCTTTTTTCTTTTTAAACTTGACATTCCAACTAATGTGAATTACACTATAGAAAAGGTTCGTGCTCGGGCACAATATGAAGAAAGGGGTCTTTTCCATGAAAATTCAGTCAATCAACGATCCAGCGTTTTTGAAATACGGCAAGGTCCTCACCGGCTACGACCTAGATGACCTGATAAAGGTGATGGGCAATTTTGAGGTTCCCGACGATGTGATTTACGTAGCTTCCAGTCCTGAGCTGGAAGAGCTTCCTGTTGCTCAGGATTTACAGAACCGCGGGTTCGGAGGCGTTCCCGTTCAAATCGGTTACTGCAACGGCCATAATAAAAAGCTGAATGCTCTGGAATACCACCGGTGTTCCGAAATCAACGTAGCCTGTACCGATATGGTTCTGCTGCTAGGTGCCCAGCAGGATATTAATCTGGATGATTACACCTATGATACCAAAAAAATGGAAGCGTTTTTCGTTCCGAAGGGCGCTGCCATTGAGGTCTACGCCACGACTCTGCACTATGCTCCCTGTCACGTGAACGACGAGGGCTTCCGCAGTGTGGTTGTTTTGTCCAAAGGAACCAATACTGATTTAGATTTTGTCCCCCAGAAGCAAGGGGAAGACGCTCTGCTGTTTGCCAAGAACAAATGGCTGATTGCCCATCCGGAGGCCGGTTTGGAGGATCAGGGCGCATGGATCGGTTTAAAAGGCGATAACATCACCATCTAAGATATATCAATTCTAAGAAAAAGCGAGACCGACTTCTCCCGGTCTCGCTTTTTCTTGTGCGGCCCGTCTATCCGCCCCGCCGGGAAGCGAGGCAAGATCGATTACGATAGCCCCCTGGGCGGTTTTCGCCAAGGTGTAAGCGTCAAAGATCATAGTGGGAATGGTGTTAAAAATGAAATCAAACCCATGGCACTCATTTAATTTCCCGGTTTGAACAGGCGTATAACCGTAAATCTCGATCCAAGCCAGGTCTTCCGGCTTTCTGGCGCTGACCGTAACCTTTGCTCCCATTCCTTTGAGCATCCCGCTCAGCACCTTTCCGATTCGGCCAAAGCCTGTCACCAAACAGCGGGAACCGGTGATCATGCCGTCGTATTCTCCCATGGCGATCTCCAATGCGCCCTCAGCCGTGGGCACCGCGTTTCTTACGGCGAATTCTTCTCTCGCGGCGTAATCGAAAAGCGTCAATTCTTTAAAATAGTCTCCCGCCTTCAAAAGGGTGTTTTTCATGCCACAAAATACCTTTTTCCCTTTCAGTATTTGAAATAATTCCCGACCCAGCAATAATTCAGCTGCCGCATAAGGCGCGTTCAGCGTTACACCGTCCTTTGTCACCGGAAGAGGCAAAATAATATAGTCCGCTTGCAGTGTTTCCCTCCACCCTGTCTTTTTTAAATTTTTCCCTTTTACATGCTCCAGGCCGGCACAGAGCACAGGATAGCCATCCGCAGCCATGGATTCCGCCATGGCTGCCTGCCGCTGATCTCCTCCCAGCACCCCGAAGCTGTTTATTTCAATCATTAGGTACAACCTCCATAAAACAGGCTCAGCCTGCCGGCATCTCGCAAATGCCGCAGGCACTTTTCAGGGACCTTTCCCGTCTGATACAAGAGAAATCCATGTCCCGTCTCTTTACTATAGTATGGGCGGAAGGGAACGGCGGTGATAAAATTGTAAAAGTTATAAAAAAGTGTTTAAATTCTTTAGCAAACGCAATATAATATGGATGTATGCAAAATTTGACAGGAGTGTGCAGCAGTTTGGAACATCAAGATCTTTTGGACCGGATTCACCGGCTTCATTTCATAGGGATCGGCGGCTCTGGCATGTGTCCGATGGCCGAGATTCTTCATAAGGAAGGCTTTTCCCTTACCGGCTCTGATATTTTTGAGTCCGACACTCTTCAGCGGATCCGATCCTATGGGATTCCGGTTTATACGGAGCACAAGGCGGAAAACATTAAAGACGCGGAAGCGGTGGTCTATACCGCCGCGGTGAAACAGGATAACCCAGAGCTGGTGGCCGCCAGAGAGAAAGGCATCCCTACTCTGGAGCGCAGTGTCATGTTGGGAATTGTATGCCGCAGATACGCCGACGCAGTAGCGATCAGCGGTACCCACGGTAAAACCACTACCACCGCTATGCTGACCCAGATTTTGGTACAAAGCGGTAAGGATCCTACCTCTATCATCGGGGGTAAGCTGCCTTTCCTGGGCGGGAACAGCTGCGTAGGTAACAGCGAAATCATGGTATGTGAGGCCTGCGAATATGTGGATACCTTCTTGCAGCTGACGCCGGCGGTTTCTGTCATTTTAAACATCGACGCCGATCATCTGGATTATTTTAAGAATCTGGACAATATCATAAAATCTTTCCATCAATTTGCCTCTCAGACCACAAAACGGCTGGTGATAAACGGCGATGACGCCAACACCCAAAAGGCCGTTTCCGGCATCAACCTGCCTGTGGTAACTTTCGGCATGAAAGACACCAATGATTATTACGCAGGAAACATTGCGGAAAAGAAAGGCGTTTGTGAGGAATTTTCCCTGATGTACCATGGGGAAAAACTAGTGGAGATTGTCTTAAGCGTACCGGGAGCGCACAACATTTATAACGCGCTTGCCGCCGCTGCTACGGCTCACACCTTGGGCGTCAGCCCCGAAGATATCGCCAAAAGTCTGCACGCCTTTACCGGGGTCCACCGCCGATTCGAGGTATTAGGAAATCCCTGCGGTATTATGGTAGCCGATGATTTCGCTCACCATCCCACAGAGCTTTCCGCCACCCTGACAGCGGCTATGAAAATGGGGTTCCAAACCGTCTGGGCGGTGTTCCAGCCCCACACTTATTCTCGAACCGCTTTGCTGCTGGACGATTTCGCCAAGGCCCTATCGATTCCCGACCGGGTAGTCATGTCTGAAATTCTGCCGGTCCGCGAGGTCAACACCTATCACATTTACACCAAAGATCTGGCGGATAAAATTCCCGGCAGCGTTTGGTTTAACACTTTTGAGGAAATTACTGATTATGTCACCGCCCATGCTAAGCCGGGAGATCTGATTTTAACCCTAGGCGGCGGCAATGTTTACCAATGTGCCAACATGATCTTAAAACGCCTTCAGGATCAGGAACAGCAGACAAAAAGCAACTGAAGCTTCCTTTGGAAGATCGGCACTTGCCCATCTTTCGATTTAAAAGGCGGTAAAACTTTCTTGCTTTGTAAATGCAGCATCAGGTTAGTAAAAAAGATTGGGATAAAGGAAAAGGATATCGGACCCCATGGGGTCCGATATCCTTTTCCCTGTCGAAAAAAACAATCCGCCAAGTTAAGAACGCAGTCACCAGCCAAAAGTGAGAAGTCCTGTGCGCACGTGTGGCAAGGGCAACAATTTTCTCGGCAGCCAATAAGCCGAAAGAATCGGAGATCGCAGACTTTTCGGACGCCTTTCTACCGCTAACGCCTTACTTCCGAGCCGGCATTATGGTAACTGTCCTATCCTGCTTCAGGATCTCTTTGCTGAAAAAAATTCTGTCCTTGACTGAAATCCAGCCTGGCGGAGGCTCTGTCGGAATCCGCGTTATGTATGTTTGTAGACTTCATTTCCTTATTTTCTTAATTCAGCTCAGGGACCAGCTTGAGAAACACCGGCTTCATCCCGATTTTTTTCGGTGTGTGCGCCGGAAGTTGGAGAATATCGTGTCCGGGGAACTCGTTTCCCTCTACCAATACCGGTCCTTGAGGCGTAACACATACATCCCAACCAATATAGCCAATCTCAGGGGACAGCTTTGCCGCTTCCACACAAAGTTTTAAACTCTCTTGCCAAAAAGGGATTTCCGCTCCCTTGATTTTCGCTCCGGTGACCGGATGAAACGCGTATGCCCGTCCATCCTTGTCGCAGGCTTTTTCCGTTATGACGCCGGATTGTAAATCAATTGGGGCGCACATTCCCCCGGAATTGATATTGTCCACCACATTCCCACGGTTTCCAATCCTCAAAAAGCCGTAAACTACTGTTACCATCCCGCTGTGATTCATCGTCCCAATCCGTAAAGTGTTGATGGAGGACGGATGAATCTTCTCTAACGCGGGATGCTGCCTCAAATATTCCTCCAAGATGGTTTTTCCATCTTTTCGCAGGCGCTTAAGCAGTTCGGGTAAATCCGTATCCTGTTGGATTACAACTTTTTCAAATCCTTTTCCGCAACTACCCCTCGGTGGCTTCCCCGCAAACACCTGATGTTCCTGGACAAACCGCGAAAACTCATTCTCTGAACATTGGGTCAGATCTAAAAAAGCTCGTCCCAGAAAGGCTTCATAGCGTCTGTTAAAGTTTCCTTTATCGGAAAATCGTTCCCGCTCTTCTTTGCTATTGAGCAGGCAGACCAATCGATTGTTGAATCCGCGGGTCACATAAGTTTTTCTTTGCGACCGGTTCAGCTTTTCAAATTCGTACAGCCAATAGTCCTGGTAGCCGGCACCGTAGGCTACTCCGCAGTACAGCATGTCGATCAGCAGAAAAACCCTGTTTTTCCCCGAACGCTCAGCGGTTTTTTTCACGGTGCCCAGCAGACGTTTTATTTTGATACCACGTACCAACTTCCAAAACCCTTTTCTACGCAACACAACGGCAACCTCCTTTGGCGTATGATGAAGAAGTTTCCGCTTTTCAGTATAAAAGGACAACCTTAATTTAAACTAAAAGGCGCGCTGAGAATTTCTCAGCGCGCCTTTTCCGTGGTGATCCACAATTTTTAATATTCCGCCAAAAGGGGATTCAGCATTCCCTCTCCCTTTTGGTCCATCTTATCAATATACTCCAGGCCCTTTCCAGCGCCCAGTACCACACAATGAGCCGGATTTTCCGCCACATGAACCGGCAGTTTGGTCTTTTTCGCGATCAGGGTATCAAATCCGTAAAGCTGAGCGCTTCCTCCGGTCAGGACAATACCCTCGGCGTAAATATCCGCTACCAGCTCCGGCTGGGTCTCCTCCAGCATGTCCTGCACCTCTCTGGCTAGCTGCATTCCACATTCCACCAAACATTCCAGCATCTCATCCGAAGACACCGTCACCGCTTGGGGAAGCCCGGAAAGACCATTTCGGCCCTTTATGACGTAATAGGAAAGCTCTTCCTTAGGATATACACAGCCAATAGCGATTTTAGCGTTTTCCGCCGTTTTCTGTCCGACGATCAGATTATATTTCCGCCGCATATATTTGATAATAGCCTCATCGAAATGGGTTCCCGCCAATTTCACGGAGCGCATCGTGGAAACACCGCCCAAAGATACCACCGCCATATCGGTAGTGCCGCCGCCGATATCTACTACCAAGGAACCATGGGGCGTGAAAATATCGACTCCCGCCCCCATAGCCGCGGCAACCGGTTCTTCTATCAGGCATATTTTCCGCACTCCCGCGGTACTGATAGAATTTACCACCGCGCGTTTTTCTACCTCGGTCACTTCGCCGGGGATACAGGCTACCACCCGGGGCATAAATACCATACTGGAGCTGACCTTTTTCAGAAAATAACCGATCATCTGCTCCACCAGGATAAAGTTTGAAATCACTCCGTTCACCAGCGGATAGGTTACAGACAGTCTCTGTGAGGTACGGCCTACCATTTCATAGGCCTCCTGTCCGATGGCGATGATTTCCTCTGTCATGTTATCTACCGCCACCACGGACGGTTCATCTATCACAACTCCCTGTTGCGGAAGGTAAATTCGAGTTCTGGATGTCCCAAGATCAATTGCGGCATCTGTTCCCAGCAAAGAAAACGCCTCCTATCTTTTTCCTTTGTAGCACTTTAATACGCCGTTACCGGCTCAATAGGCAATATATAAATTTATTATAGTATACCAGCCGAAAAATTTCAACTATCCGTTATCCTCTTCTTTGCCCGGCAGAAGCTGACACCGTATACCGCCCTCGCGCCGTGCGCAAGCAGCACTCCCGCCGCCTCCCACATAGTCGCGCCGCTAGTGACAATATCGTCGCAAAGTAAAACGGTTTTGTTCCTAACGTCAATCTTCTTTTTCAGCCGGTAAACTCCCTTTACATTATTCCAGCGCTCAATGAACGACAGCTCATGCTGGACTCGGTTTCCCTTTGGCTTTTCCAAAGCTCTGACGTAAGGCAGCTTCAGGTTCCGTGCCAACTCCCGGGTCAGCAGGCGAGCTTGGTCAAATCCTCTTTCCCGCCTTCTCTGTTTGGTTAGGGGGATTTCACAAACCAAGTCGAATGACACATGCGAAAAATTTTCCCGAACGCTTCTGGCCATAGAAAGGCTGAAGGGTTCTGCGTATTCCCGGTGGCCGTGGAACTTAAAGCGAAGCACCGCCATTTTAGGCTTGCCCCAATAAAGCCAAGGGTAACAGCAAAGAAACTCAGTGTTACCATCACCCAAAAATGGATGATTAATCCAAAAAACTTCTGATTGCTCCGGATTCTGAGAAATGCAGGTGTCGCATCCCTCCCGGAAGGGCCGGATTACTTTACCGCAATAAGGACACCGAGCAGGATAAAAAATTCTCAGTATTCTTCTTATAAATTTCATTCCGCTTCCTCCGCGGCCCGGAGAAGAAAATAGCACAGTCCTGTATACCGCTTGGTCTTTCGGTTATTTTCAACCATCCGTTCCACAGTCTTCGGGGTTCCCACCATCACCAGAAGATTTTTTGCCCGGGTGACACCGGTATACAGCAGATTACGGTAATAAAGCTGCCGGGGACCCGGATACATGGGCATCACCACAGCCTCAAACTCGCTTCCCTGGCTTTTATGCACCGTAACCGCGTAGGCGAGCTCCAGATCGCCTATGCTTTCCAAATCGTAAGCGGCAACCTTATCGTCATATCGTACCGCGGCGCTTCCCGTCCGGTCTACTTCCAGCAGAATTCCCACATCGCCGTTATATACGCCTTCTCCTAAAGTACCGTCATCCTTTTCCCAGGGAATATTATAATTATTCTTCACCTGCATCACCTTGTCACCCTCTCGGAGCAGCACCCCATTGACGGTAACCTCTTTTTTCATGCCCTTTTCCGGAGGATTAATCGCCGACTGCAAAGCTTGATTTAGGGAAATCGTCCCCAGTTCTCCTTTTCTGCCGGGAGACAGCACCTGGATATCAAATATCGGAGAATAGCCGTAGGAAGATGGAAGACGTCGCAGGCATAAATCCACGATAATCTCCCGAATGGAAACAGGGTCTTGGTTCTGCAAAAAGAAAAAGTCGCCGTCTTTTCTTCCAAGTTCCGGCATTTTTCCCTGGACGATCTGGTGAGCGTTGGTGACAATCAGGCTTTTCATGGACTGGCGGAAAATTTCCGTCAGCTGCACCACTGGAAGCAACCCCGAGGCGATAAGATCTCCCAACACGTTTCCCGGACCAACCGAAGGCAGCTGGTCTGTATCTCCCACTAAAATCAGACGACATCCCAAGGGAAGCGCTCGTAAAACCCCTTCAAACAAGGCGTTATCCACCATGGAGAGCTCGTCCAAGATCAGGGTATCACAATCCAGCATGTTTTTTTCGTTGCGGGTAAACACCGGCCTGTCCTGTGGGTCCCATTCCACCTCCAGGAGCCTGTGAATAGTTTTGGCCTCCCGCCCTGTCACTTCCGACATTCGCTGGGCGGCCCGACCGGTAGGAGCGGCTAAATACACTCGCTCGCCGTTTTGCTCTAAAATATGTAAAATGCCGTTCAAGGTGGTGGTTTTTCCTGTGCCAGGACCTCCAGTCAGGATTAACATACCCTTGGAAAGCGCTTCTGTAATCGCCTGTTTCTGCTGCTGGGCGTATTGGATCCCGCTTTGGGCCTCGATAGCGGCTATCGCCGCTTCCACCCCCGTAATACTTTGAGCGGGAAAGTTCAGCATCATCAACATTCTGGCCGCAATATAAATCTCGCATTGGTGCATCTTCGGCGTGAAAATAAATTCCCTGCCGTTAATCAGATCCAGCTCTAAAGTCAGATCTTGAATCATCTCATACAGAATTTCATCCGCCAGCTCTTCTTCGATCTCCAAATAGTTAGCGGCGGCAGGCAGCAAGCGGTCCTTGGGCAAACAGGTGTGCCCGTTGTTCATATTGTGCAGCAGCACATAGGAGATTCCCGCCCGAATTCGTCCTTTTTCGTCGTGAGGCCGCTCCAGAGATGCGGCGATGGTATCCACCCGTTCGAAATCGATGGACACCGGTTCCCTGCAAAGGACATAAGGATCCATGCGGATCATATCCACCGCCGCGTCTCCCCACACCTTCCAAATCTGCAGCGCTTCCTCAGGTGAAATACCGAAAGCGCCTAAATAAGACATAACCTCCTGAATCCCGGAAAGATTATGAAGCTCAGAGGCAATCTGCTGGGCTTTTGCCTTGGAGATTCCCTTAACCGAAGACAGCCGCTCCGGATGATTTTCTAAAATCTCCAGTGTTTGGTCACCAAAGGCGTCTACCAGCCTGGCGGCCATAACCGGGCCGATGCCTTTCACAGCGCCAGATGACAAATAGCGCAGGATCGCCCCCTCTTCGGCCGGCTGAAACCGTTCACAGACCACCGCGGCAAACTGGGTGCCAAAATTCGGATGGTCTTTCCATTCGCCTACTAAGCGCAGGGTCTCCCCGGCGTTTACCCAGGGCATGGTCCCCACTGCCGTCACCTCACCGTCTCCGGCTAAAAGAGATAGCACTGTATATCCGTTTTTCTCATTGCGGTAGATCACCTGCTCCACCGAGCCGGTCAGCTCCAACAACTGATGTTCGTCCATTGCCTCATCCCCGTTTATATTGGCCTTTTTCTGTACTGCAAGCTTTAGAGCAAAGCGCCGAAGCCATTTCAGTCACAGCTCTCATCGCTTTGCAGCTCTTTTCCAGCCTTCTGTGGTGCTCTAGGGCACCGCTGGACTCGATTTTTCGTATCCTTTTCGTATCCTTATGATAGCACAAAAACGCCCCGCCGCATAGGGCGTAAAACAAAATATAACGCCGCTGGAATCAAACTTAGACGGATCTTTGGTAGAACCACTTGTGGGCGTAAGGTTTTTCTTTCCACTAAAATTACTTTCTCAGCGCTTCTCTCATTTTAGTTGACCAGAAACGAATAAATCCTATTTTTCAGCGATTCTCACTGACTTATGGTCGTATGTCTTGGGATACTTTCGGCTCTCGGCAACAACGGTTTGGCCTCCGACTTTCCAGAGCGCCTTACCAATGGCGTAAGCAAAAGCGAGGGGAAACAGACGGTCTGTGGTACGATAGGTGGGTAACAAAACAGCCGGCCCCTATTGAAAGACGGGCCGGCTAGAAGCACTGTTCGCGCAACATACCTTGAAGCTCTTCCATGGTGCAGAGCTCCATAAACCCATAGGAACGAACCAATTTTTCGCAGATCAGCCTGGTTTCCAAATCCATACCGCAATCCAGGCAGATGACCCGGCGCTCTCTGCCGTTATCAGCCCACTTCACCCTGGCCGCGGCGCTTCTTAAAAGATATTCGGCCTCTTCATTATGCCCATAAATGGGAACGATGGTCATAGCGGTATCCTCTCCCTTCGGTCGGAGAACAAACAAAACAATACTTCGAAAGACCTCCACTAACCCGATAATGATGAACAGTACGCAGATTATGGCAGAAATTGTTTCAAGCATTCCTATCACCTCACGCTATCTTATTCTCGCGAGGCTTATCCTGTGACATAATCTTTTTTGTGCTTTCCCCTGAGAACACCGCAAAATAAAAAAGCGGCATCACCAGCCGCTTTTTTTGCTATTTCATTTTGTGAAAGTATTCCCCATCGTTCATTCGGAAAACCACGATGAAAACGGAGCGCTTTCAGCGCAAGCCAACCAAGCTTTTATAAAGCGAGCATATTACCGCGGATTTCCGATAAAAAACGCGGATCAGCCCCTTCACAAGGCATATCAGCCTCTTCACAAAGCGTATCAGCCCCTTCACAAGGCGTATCAGCCCCTTCACAAGGCGTATCAGCCCCTTCACAAGGCGGATCAGCATTTTTGAATTACTTATTCCGTCCCGGCTATTCAGAACTATGGCAACGGCTCTCCAGGGCGGCTCCCGATTTTATCACGCTCATACCGCTTGTGGCATCCCAAGGGTAGGCTAACCGCCCCTTTTACCGGCCTCCGAACATGGTCACGAAACGCGAAAACCAACTCTTTGTTTTCCGCGTTTCCAGGCCGTGATTTTTACAGAACACCGCAGGCAGGAAATACGGTCTCATCTACAAAAACGCGGGATTCAGAAGTTCCGAATCCCGCGTTCGTTTCTGTTTACGCCAGTTTAGCCGCTTCCGCTTTTAGCTCCTCCACACGATTCAGCTTTTCCCATTCTACCCCCAGGTCTTCCCGGCCCATATGACCGTAAGCCGCAAGGTTCCGATAGATCGGCTGTCTCAGCTTCAGCGCACGGATAATCGCCGCCGGACGCAGATCAAACACCTTTTGAATGGCTTTCGCAAGAAGCTGATCGTCAAGCTTGCCGGTACCAAAGGTATCCACCCTTATCGATACCGGCCGGGCCACGCCGATCGCGTAGGCCAGCTGCAGTTCGCATTTTCTCGCCAGTCCGGCGCCGACCACGTTTTTCGCTACCCAACGAGCGGCGTAGGCCGCGCTGCGGTCCACCTTCGTCGGATCCTTACCGGAGAACGCTCCGCCGCCGTGGCGGGAGTACCCGCCATAAGTATCCACGATAATTTTTCTTCCCGTCAACCCGCTGTCGCCAACCGGTCCTCCCACGACAAACCGTCCTGTGGGGTTTACGTAGATCTTGGTATCCTGATCCATCAGCTCCGCGGGGATTATCGGACGGATGACCTCTCTCTGAATATCCTCGCGAATTCGCTCCAGAGTTACGTCGCTGTCATGCTGGGTGGAAACCACTACCGCCTCCACACGAATCGGACGGTCGTCGTCATCGTATTCCACAGTGACTTGGCTTTTACCATCTGGCCGCAGATAAGTCAGGATTCCTTCTTTTCTTACCTTAGCGAGCTGTTTGGAAAGCTTATGGGCCAAAGAGATCGGCAAGGGCATCAGCTCCGGAGTCTCATCACAAGCATAACCGAACATCATCCCCTGGTCGCCAGCGCCGATTTGATCGTCTGCGTCTCCAGTTCCCTCTTTTACCTCCAAGGACTCATTGACCCCCATCGCGATATCCGGCGACTGGGCATCAATAGAAGTCAGCACCGCACAGGTATTGCCGTCAAAGCCGCAGGCCGGATCATCATAACCGATGCTCTTCACCACTTTCCGAGTAATTGCCGGGATATCCACATAGCAGGTTGTAGAGATTTCTCCCATTACATGTACCATTCCAGTGGTCGCGGTAACCTCACAGGCCACATGAGCCTGGGGGTCCTGCTCAAAAATCGCGTCCAACACCGCATCGGAAATCTGGTCGCATACCTTATCCGGATGCCCCTCTGTTACCGATTCAGACGTAAATAATTTTTTTGCCATCCTTCATTCCTCCTAAATATTTATTTGCCTTATCCCCTCTGCTAGTCCGGTTATTCTTTTTACCTATTCCGCAAAAAAGCCGCCCGGAAATTCCGGACGGCTCGTTTTCACTTAACCTCATCTTCCGGTTTTCCCGCAGAAATTGGCACCTTGCAAACCGCAGGTTGCCGGGCATCACAGGGTCTGTTCCCTCCGCCTCTCTTGATAAGGGTTTATTCTATTGCATCTTTAGTTTATCATAAATTATAAAAATGTAAAGAGGAAACCTGCTAGAAAATTTTTCCCGAATTTTAGAGGATTTGATCTATTTTTTATGACTGGCCGATCATCCTCTTATTCCGGTTCACAAAGGGAGAAAGCAGCTTAAACAGGATTCCAGCCAGAATGCTGTTGGCGCCGCCTTTGATCAGGTTAAATGGAATGATCCCCGGCAACATGATGGCGTCCACCACTTCCTTGGGTGTTCCATAAACATAGACCGTAAAAATATAGTTCATCGGGATCATGATCAGCGTCATGGCTACAGTACCCAGCGCCATACCGATCACCGCATCTTTCATCCGTCCCTTCCGGTGGTACAACCATCCGGTAAGCACTACTAAAGCACCTGAGGCCACAAAGTGCATCAAGAGGCCAACCCATCCGTCAGAGGAGAACAAAAACGCTTGGATAACCGACACTACCAGTAAAATGGTCATTCCCGGTACTGGGCCGAACAGGAGAGTCCCGATCAAAATAGGAGCATCCGCCATATCGTACACAAGGAAGGGCGCCGCTGGAACCAAGGGGATCCTGACAAACGCCACCAGGATCACGGAAATGGCGGCCAACATAGCCATTTGGGCCAAACGGATGGTTTTTGACGATTGTTGTTTCATGAAAGCATCTTTCCTTTCGCGCTGTCCACTGAAACGAAAAACGTCCCGGAAAAATTCCGGGACGCGCAAAAAAGCAAACGCTTCTTTTCTTCTTCCATCCGGACTATACCGTCGGCTCTGGAATCTCACCAGATCAGCAAGCAGCTCGCGGGCTTCCCATGTTTGAAAGGGTTACCGCCGGTGGGGACTTTCACCCCGCCCCGAAGACAGCTATAAAATTTGTTCAAATTATATCATTCCCAGTACGGCGTGTCAAGGCCGGCAACGCGCCCACAGGCTCTTTTACTTTTTTTAGTCTGCTCCGGACAGTGACCGGACACAGGAATGGTTCCTCGATCAAGGTTTCGTTCATGGCGTAACCAAACAGCATCCAGAAAGAAACCACCATAAAGGTAATGTCAAACAACAGCGCCCGCTCAAACAAAGCGTATACCGCGTAAGCGCACAGTGCACAGAAAAGGATGACAAGCTCCCGCTCGCCTCGTTGTGAATACCTGCGGAACACAGTTCGCATTACTTTTCGGGCGGCCAGCACAGCGAAAGTCAGGAAAAGGCCCAGTCCTACGGTACCGCAGGAAATCAGAATAGTTAAATAGCCGTTATGCAGGTCAAAAAACTGGAAACCTCTGGCCAGATAACGATTACCATACTCCAGAATATTTCCCTTGCCGATTCCCATAATCGGATTCTTTTGATACAGCACCATAGCTTTCTGGAGGGAATCCAGACGCCCGCTGGAAATCTCATAGTTGCCGTCTCTGCCGATGGTCACCAGCACCTGAGAAGACGATGTCGCAGCGTCGGAGGTAACAACAGCGGAACTATTCTGATGGAGTGCGTTGATACCCTGCGCCATGCCATACTGACTGACCTCTCTCAAAGCAAAGCAGCCAATGGAAGCCGTCAATGCAACCAGCAGTACTAAAAGGGTTTTCCTCACCAGAACTTTCCCTTTGGAAAATCCGTTTTTCCGATACATCCGCGTGAACAAAAAGGCCGTACCGTATACCAGCAGGAACACCATAGAGGCGTTGGAGTCGGATAAGAACACCGTTAAAACATTGACGGCAATTCCAAGATTTAAAAACCATCTGGGCAACGTCCTTTTCTCAGAGCTGTCATAGCTTTTCCCATACATCAGGTGGATGCATACAAGCCCCACCACGCTGACATAGGCGGCGATATTGGGGTTGGTGTAAAGGCCGGTAAACCGGTTATCCATCAGGCCGATGCAATAAGAGAACGCTTTTACTCTGGTGAAAATGAAAGCTACCAAAAGGCCCGCTACAGCGAACACAGTAATCAGGAACACCAGGATCTTGGCGATAAAAAACATTTCCCTGCGGATCTTTTCCTTATCCCGCTCTGCGTGCATTCCGTAGACAATGAAAAAGCACACCGTTACATGATACATCATCACCAAATTGGTAATCAGGTTATCCTCCGCATGAAGGAGAGCGGTTACCAGCCCGCAGGCGACAAAGGAACAAAGCAGGCCGAAATACTTCAAATTTTTTCTAGGATAAAGACGGCGGAATATATCGATAAGGATTAAGACCGACCAAACCATGGTCACACCGGTCAAAATCTGGAAACCTAGTTCAACAAAGCAAAGAGAGCTTAAAAACAGCGACAGGAAATAACAGCAGCGGAATGCGCTGTGATCCCACAAAAACTTTTTCGCCGTACCTTTTAAGGTAGCAGACAACCGCCGATCACTCCTTTCTTCTTTATCAAGTTTGGTTTCCAATTATACATCAAACAAAAAACAAATTCAATCTTTGTGGTATTTCACGATACCGTCGAAAAAGGTCTCTTATTCAATTGTTTTCAACGTGTTTGAAAAATATTCAATTTTTATTCATCTTTTTTAGAAAAAACGAATAGAGGATGCTTTTCGTCATCCTCTATTCTTGGTCAAAATTTTAAGTTCTTACGAAATTATTAATTTTAAT
>CAUFXR010000046.1 GCA_959596515.1 uncultured Oscillospiraceae bacterium | reverse complement strand
CGATAAAATCGAGGTTTTTCGCTTAGGCATCTTTTTTAGTGCCCTCTTATGGTGCTGGTGACCGGACTTGAACCGGTACGATATTGCTACCGAGGGATTTTAAGTCCCTTGCGTCTGCCTGTTCCGCCACACCAGCTGAACGAGAATTATTATAGCATAGGGGAAATGAAAAAGCAACTATTTTTCCTGGAGAAATTTTATCACAAACAGTATGTTTTCCCAATGGAAACTGAAGAGCTTTGATCAAAATTGTCGCTGATGAAGCGAAGCGCCCTCTTTGAAACTTTGAATTGGCGGCGGCAGTTTTGCGAACCGATTCGCTAGCTCATCCAGGGCTAGAACGGATACCCCAGCCTGTTTAGATCACGGCTGGAAAGAAACCGGATATTTCTCGGAGGGAAGCCGCTTCTATATTGAAAAAACTCATATTGTAAAGATTTCAAGCGAAAGACGATTACAGCTCCTGTTACTCAGATGTTTGCGCCAAATGGTAACAAAGAAAATCCATATCCTGACAAATCCGAAGCCGGGGATAAGCGTTTGAGGGTAGCGGCAGAAAGCTTCGATCGGGAACTGTCAGCTCGGCAGCGCCTTCATTGGCCTCCTATGCGACAAAGGAATCTTGTTTTGAATTTAGGACGCCAAAACATTGAAAGAATGGTAACCAATTTCCGGCACTTTGTGAGATGAGTCAATTCATGGCCACAATCGAAATTCCTTCCTTCCTTTCTTCCTGAGCCGGAGACTGAAAAATATGGTGTCGCTCTTTTTACCTGGAAGGGACATAGCGTAAAAGCCCGGGGAAAAAGGCTGATAAACGAACTCGACGGCCTTTTAACTGTGACCCAAAGCGACAGTATCAATGGACTGAGAAAGGTTTTGCACACCGCACGGTATCCTCAGCCTATCCGGAAACTCATATAGCTCCTGTTTATATGTTCCTGCTTATGTAGCTCCTGCTTAGAACTGCCCACATCTTAACCGCTTTATGTGCTTTTCCTGTGAGTTTCGAAAACCGTGCTCAAGGAACCCGCGTCCTTTTCGCTGAGCTGATATGGCCCCGAAATTTTCTCTAGACAAAAAATCTATCGCTTCTCTTGGAAGCAGAAGCGGGTATCTTTTCCTCCCAGCCCGTAGACATTCCCATGAGTTCTTAAGATAGGACATCTAGCTTGCTGTGAGGAATATTTTAAAGAATAAACAGCCTGGCGGGTACGTCCGCCAGGCTGTTTTAATGTCAATTCAAACATTTTATGATAAAATAAAATAATTCGGTCGCTATCTGCTTTTTTTGTGGGACCTTTTTTTTAGCTGCTGAAGATTATTATCACAGCTATTTTCCGGTTTGGGAATGGCATAGATATCAGTATAAGATTCCGCCTCATTATCCGATATAGGAGGGGTAGGGATTAGGCCGGTACACTCGGTAGCCGAGGCTACGGTATCTAGGTTTTCTAATAAACGATTGTTATTTTTTGAGCTTTTTCGTACTAATTGTTTATCAATTTGATCCATAAAAATCTCCTCATATGGTAAGATTCGTATACGGTTTCCGAGAGTTTGCTTAGTTTATTTTCAATGTTTTTGATAGGCTTTCTATCCGTGACGCCACGAACACCACACCGTGGATCCCAATCAGACCGTACAAGTTGAGACAAAACTGTTTTTTGTAATTTGGCTTTCTTGGGACAAAAGACGGCAAACTTTCTCCTACGCTTTCTTTAGTTTGCGGAAAAAGGCCTGTATTATGTAGAAAAACGTTGTCTAAAAATTGGAAAAAGGACCGAGCCCCAGAAACCATGCGCCTGCGAGCAGGATCTGTACAAGGATAATCAATGGAATCCCAAGCATAAACTTTTTCTTTTTGGTCTTGTGACGGATTATTTTCATAGTAAAATACATGCCGGGACCGCCGCCTAATAGGGAAAGAAAAAGTAAACTTTTTTCTGAAATCCGCCAGCGGTTGATTTTTGCCTGATGTTTATCATATATTGTTATGATCGCGGCAGTTACATTGACCACCGCGAGCCAAACAAGGGACCCGATAAAAACTGGGGACAAATAAAACACTCCTTTGAAATTAGGTGAATGTATGAAAATGAAAAAACTAGTACCTACTCTGTTCGCAATTTTGGTATTAGCTGGAGCTGTCCTGGCGGTACATTTTTTTCAAAAAGATTCCTTTGGTGATAACACGGCCGATTCCAGCTGTGCCCAGACGTCCTCTGCGCAACTGGCCAATACGTCGGGAGAGGAATCCCGGGCCGAACAATCCCTGGGCGGACAGATCGTTCTGGATGGCGAGATGCGGGCGGTGTGGGTGCCATATCTTTCGCTGGATCAATCTCAAATAGGTCAGGGCCAGGAGAACTTTCAAAAAGCCTTTGATGAGATCGTCAGTCAGGCCAAGGGGTATGGCTTAAACACATTGATCGTCCACGTGAGACCTTTTGGAGATGCCATGTATCCCTCTGAAATTTATCCTTGGTCCCATCTGCTCACTGGAACGCAGGGAGGGGATCCGGGCTTTGACCCTTTAGAATATATGGTACAGAAAACCCATGAGGCGGGAATGCAGTTTCACGCCTGGATTAATCCTTTACGGATCCAGTCAAATGGAGCGCCTAGTATTTTGGCTCCGAATAACCTGTATACCCAGTGGAGAGAGGACAGCGATCCTAATAACGATGATTGGGTGGTAGACTGGGAAGAGGGCAAATATTTTAACCCAGCGTATCCTGAGGTAAGGGAAAAAATTATTGAGGGCATACGGGAGATTGTGGAAAACTATCCAGTAGACGCCATCCATTTTGACGATTATTTTTATCCTACCTCGGATGAGGCGTTCGATCAGAAAGCCTATCAGGCTTATATTGAATCTGTAGGGGAAGGGGTACCCTTAACCCTGCCTCAATGGCGCATTGCCAATATCAACACATTGGTTTCCGGTGTATACAGCGCCGTAAAATCTATCAATCCACAGGTCCAGTTTGGGATTTCCCCGCAGGGAAATATTACCAATGATTTAAATATGGGAGCGGATGTGGAAGCCTGGGCTAGCCAAAGCGGTTATGTGGATTACCTGTGTCCTCAAATTTATGTAAACTTCGATCATCCTCTGCTGCCGTTTAATCAAACCGCTGATCAATGGCGGCAAATGACCACCGCCGAAGGGGTAAAACTGTATATAGGTTTGGCGGTATATAAAGCGGGCTCAGAGGAGGCGGACAGCGGGACCTGGAATGGGAAAACAGATATTCTGCGAAGGGAGATCGAATATTCCCGCAGCCTGGGATGCGACGGCGTTATGCTGTATTCCTGGGATTACATGGATACCAGCCAGACCCAGGAGGAAGTTGCTAATGTAATCAAAATATTTCAAGAGGAATCCGGCGATTAAGGAAGGAAAAGCTTTATCACCTGGCACCCCAGAGACTATTTTTAAAACTTTCTGTTTCGGATCGCTATTTAAAAGGGCAAGGATCCTGTTGGATTTTGTTTAAAAAGGCACATAGAAAAAACGGCGGCGGCCGGCTGGGAATGGGAGCCGCCGTTTAGTGTTACCGTGCTGTTTATTCCCTTGTCAAAAAAGTTGCGGCGGAGAGATACCTTCCCGGCAAACCAAAGCCTACTTACCAAAGCCTACTTGTTTCAGTCGTGAAGCTAGCGAACGAATCAAGGATTCTCGAAAGCGGGCAGCGCTTTCTTTCGTTCTGCGGATGAGCTCATCAAGGAACCAAATGCACATCCATTTGAGGATGAGGAATCGTGATGCCGGCCTGATCGAAGGCCAGCTTTACCTGTTCCTCCAGCGCGTAATGGAGATCCCAGTAGTCTGCGGTATTACACCATACCTTTAAGGCTAACGTCACGCAGCTCTCATCTTGGCTGAAGACGCCGATAATGCTGTCTTCCCGGCGGACTACTCTGGGATCCTGGTCAATCAGTTTTTGAAGGATAGCCTTAGCTTGCTGAATATCATCGTGATATCCGATAGAAAAATTCAGGTCCAGCCTTCGGGTTTCCTGCGCGGTATAATTTACCACGTTATTGGAAGATACCCGAGAATTGGGAAGGATAACGTTTTTATTGTCTGCGGTGACCAGGGTAGTAAACATTAGCTCGATTTTATAGACAGTGCCTTCCAGTCCCTCAATGGCGATATAATCGCCCACCTTAAATGGCTTGGTGATAATGATTAGGATTCCGCTGGCGACATTGGAAAGGCTGTCCTTTACCGCCAGAGCGATGGCTACCGCGGCGGCGCCTAGAGCGGCGATGATGGAATTGATTTGAAAACCAAGCTGCGCGGCCACTACCAAAAGCAGGACGATCCACAGACAGATTTTTAAAGCGGAATTCACAAAAGATGTCACACCCGCGTCGGTTTTTCCGCGGGACATGGCTTTTTTTACGGAACGGCAGATCCATTTTACCAAATACCAGCCTACCAGCAGGATCACGATGGCTGCGATCAGCCGGGGAAGATAAGATTTACCCCATGCTAAAAAGGAATCCCAAAAGGAGCTGAAGTGGGAAGCAAGTTCCTCGGGAGATTGAGATGATGTTGTCAAAAACTGTAGCATTTTTCTCCTCCTTATTGTTCCGTATCGGTTTCTGTGCTATGATATAGCCATATATTGTAAAGCGGCTCTATTGGCGTTATGATACCATAAATGAGAGCAAAAGTTCAAGAGAAGCGAGGCGTTTGTATGAAAAGGACAGGTAATTCCGGCAGAGGGTGGAAAACGGTTCTTGCGTTCTTTCTATGCCTGATTTTCTTTGCCGGCAATGTCGGCGCCTTAGAAATACAGCCCGGTGAGCTTTCTTTGTCGCCGGAGGAAAATGGATTGACCTCTGACAAGCTTTTTGAGGTACAGCTTCATTTTACACCGGATGAAACCCGGATTTTGGATTCCTACCGAATCGAGATCCGTTATGATCCCCAGGCCTTGGAATTTTCCAGCAGTAAAATTTTGTCTGACCGCTTCAATGGAACTTTTGAGATGATCGAGGATACCGGTTTGCTTTCGATCATCTATCTGGCGGAGGACAACGACGTGATGAGGGAGGAGCTGGACATGGCCATCCTGAGGTTCAGAACGCTGGAATCGGATTTTTCCGGAACAACAGCTTTAGCGATGACGAATAAGCTGACCGGAGAGACGGAAAGCTGGAGCCTGGAATTCGCTTCCGGCGCTGTTACGGGAACAGCTGTGAAAACTACAGCCTCTAAAGCTTCCGGCAGGACAAGTTCATCCAAGGCTAGTTCCTCAAAGTCCGGAACAAAATCGTCAAAGGCTTCCGAAAAGGAAACCACTTCATCCTCCGTTTTGATGGTCACCGGAACCCATCGGGAAAGCAATGTGATTTCCGGATTGCCGGCGGTTTTGCAGATGGGACTTCTGGCGGCGCTGGTAGTGATCCTGGCGGCTCTTGTAGCCGTAGTGGTGAAAAATAGAAAAAAGTCCCAAAATTCCAATGGGAATGGTTCTGAAAATCGGGAAAAAACCTTGTAAAACCCGCAGCTTTATTATATGATAAAGAGTAAGTAAGAATTCCGGATCAAACTACCAACACCGTACAGTGGGGGCTAAAAAATGGCAGAACTCATGGAACAGCAGATTCAAAACCTATACACCGTCTATTATCGAAAATACGACGGCGCTTTGTTATATCATGATGGACTTTATGACGTGCGAAAGGACTACTTTACCTCAGGCGGCAAGCGCCAAAAGAATAAAGTGGTCAAGGAGGCTGACGGTGTTTCTTACCGTTATGCCTATTCAATGGAACAAGGCCAGCCCTTGAAATGGAAGAAGCTGGAAGGTTTTCGTCAGGTGGAAATCAGCGAACCGGATGCTGGGGGCGGTTACCACATTTTGACTCAAGATGAAAACAAAAAGATTATTAAAATCACTTATTATGATCGGGAGCATCATTGGAAGCGGACGGATTATTATTCTCCCCGTTTGCGGCAGCAGCCCATGGAAATATTAGAGCCGGGAGAAAACGGCGTCCTTTTGCTTCGGGAGCTGAAGGCTGGACGGTACGATGATGCCCAGACCCTGTATCCCTGCCGGGTTCCTGAGAGCCCCGAGGCGGAGAGCTTTTTGTCCAATCAGCTGGCGGTTCCGGAGCTGACTGTCCGGAGCCAGTCGGGAGATTTTTATTACTGTGAAAAAGAGCTGGCTCAGAAACGGGAAGCCCTGCTGGAAGAATATCAGCGAGGCGGCGGAAACGCCCCGCAAACCGTATTTCAGGAAAACATCGGCGCGCAGGCTGGAAGTACTGAGCCTCAGGATGAGGATAAGCCGGACCGGGAAAGCGGCTTCACCCTGGCCTCTCAGAAATCTGAACCGGAAAAGCCAGGGGATAACTCCTACGAATGGGGCGCCGGGGATTCGGCTTTTGAAAAGTACAATGAGGAACCGGAACAGCAGGAATCCGGGGTCAAATATACAGAGGAATACGAATACCCTTATCAAGATCCTAAGCCAGAGGAGAAGCCGGCCGCGGTTGTGCCGGATGCGCCGAAAGGAACGGCGGCTCAGGAAGAACCGGCTTACCAGTACGACCGGGTAGAAGGTAGAGAGCCAGAAGATTCTGAACAATCGCCGGAAAGTGTTTCCGCGGCGCAGCCGCTTTCGGCTTCGGCTGAGGAGAAACCATCGCCCCGGCGCTATCATGTGGCGGTAAAGCCGATGAGCGCCGATACATATACCGCCAGCGACAGGATTGCGCCGCCCACCGTAAAAGAAGTGGTTGCCCAGGAGGAAGGCGGCACGGAGACGCCCTATGAGGAAAAGGGAGATCTGAAGGAACTGTGCAATGGCGTGATGAATGGCTGTCCTTATATCTCTATGGGAAAAATGAGCATTTGTGTGTCTCCCGAGGAATGTTACTATTACTTTGGTGACGTAGAGGATGGCTTGCGGGAGGGCAGAGGCCGTACCGCCATGATGGATGGCCATACCGCCTTTGAAGGTGATTATCTGCACGACCAAAGAGACGGATTTGGTACCTATTATTATAAATCAGGTAAGCTGTGTTACGCCGGAGATTGGAAAGAGAACCGCCGAAACGGTATGGGCGCTTCCTTCAAAGCAAGCAATGGCTCTTGTTACGCTGGTTTTTGGGATCAGGATAGTCCGGTAGGACCAGGCGCTTTGCTGTCCAAAGAAAAAGGTTTGGTTTACGCTGGATATTTTGAGGATGGCAAACGGAATGGGGCTGGAGTTTCCTTCCAGCCGGAGGACAGCTCTCTCTTTATCGGCCAGTGGAGGAACGGCGTCCAGCAGTTAAAGGGCACCTTAGTGGATCAGGATGGAACCCTGTTATACTCCGGCGGTTTTGTTAATGGCAAGCGTAGCGGTACCGGTACCGAATATGATCAAAACGGCCAGGTCCGTTATACGGGGAAATGGGCGGAAAACGCCTGGAACGGCGAAGGTGTCTGGTACCGGGAGGATGGCCACGTGATCAAAGGCCAGTTCCATAGCGGTGCTGTAGACGGACAGGCTGTGGAATACAGTAAAAATGGAGTTAAGCTGTATGCGGGCGGCTTTGAAAACGGGGTGTACAGCGGTAAAGGATGCCGTTATTTTCCCGGAGGCGGCCGGTATGAAGGAAACTTTCTGGATGGGAAACCGGTGGGTTGGCTTTCTGGCTACGACGCTGGCGGTAACCTGGTATATGAGGGCCATTGGGAGAACGATGAGTTCCAGGGCCAGGGCAGGTATTTTTCCAACGGGGAGAAAGTATACGAGGGAGAGTTCTCCCACAATCAATTTGAGGGTCAGGGTGTAGAATATCAAAACGGCGAGGTTACTTATCGGGGCGGCTTCGTAGGCAGCAACCGGGAGGGCCTAGGGGTCTTGTATGAAAACGGAGTGCCCAGATATGCGGGTGAATTCCGTCAAAACCGGATGCATGGCAGAATCAATGAGATTCAGGAAGGCCGGGTACAGGCGGAGTGTGTGTATCAGGATGGTGTCCTGCGGTATGAAAAACGGTACGCCCTTTCAGATGGAAAGCCCTATTTAGCCTTTGAGGGCTTTATGAAAAATGGAAAGCCCGGCGGCATGGGATGCCGGTATAATTCTTATGGCGAAAAGGTGGAGGAAGGTCTGTATCAGGATGGCGTGCTGGCAAAAAGTATGCAGGTGGCGCCGAAAAAAATGCCTTTGCTACCGGAAAATCTGGAAAATCCGGATTATGAGGCATACCGCAAAGGTCCGGAATATGGAATCGAGCTTTCGGTTTGCGGCGGAATTTATACCGGAATTCTGAAAAACGGCCTGCCCAATGGCCGCGGTACGATTTTGCGGGGCGATCACAGATATACCGGCGAGTTTGTCAATGGAGTTCCGGCGGGGCGTGGCGTGCTGTATCAAAACGATGGCACCATTGTTGAAGGAAAATTCTTTATGGGGCCGGTCGGCTTTACGGGCTTACGTCATCTTGTTTTCGAAAACGGAATTGAATATTGGTATCAGTAAGCCGAAAGGGCGGGCGAGAGCCTGCCCTTTTCTATGGATTTATACTCTTATATATTTTAGAAAATTAAAGCTTTGAATACCGTCTGGAAAAATTTTGTCTGCAAATATGGAGAAAGACAAGGAAATAATCGGCTAACAGTTAGAGTAATGTTTTGAATTTTAAAATCTGTTTTGTGTAGTATCTGTTTCATTTGAGAACGGAAAAGTGTATGGGCACATTGTGAGGGTTAGCGAGCCGCGTTATTTAGTAGGAAATATAGCGTTTGAAACCATGACGCCGCAAATCGAATCACCAGCAATGAGTCAAAATAGAGTCAGCTTGATGACCTGAAAAAGCGCTGGATTGCCCGTCTTAATTAGGCGAGTTTGTAAAGTTCCGAAAAATAGGGAGTGAGTGTGTTGGATTGGCTGGAAATGCATAACCTGGAATTTGGGGAATGTACGGTCTTGGGAAGCCTGGAAGGAAATATCCTGATGGTAGACTGTGGGTCTATGAATGTAAAAATCCGGGAGTCGGATATGGAGGTTACAGATTATGTGGAAAATAATATTGTTCCCCGGTATTTCGATGCCAAGGAGCGCGCTTTTCTACTGACCCATTTTCACCGGGATCATATGAGCGGCCTGCGCTATTTGTTAAAGCGGGATCACGGATTTTTTCATCGGGTGTTTGTGCCTGCCGCCTCTGTCAATCAAGAGGGAAGAGCCTTACTCATCGAGTTTGCCCTTTATGTGTTCGCTTTTTTAAGTCGCCAGAGCGAATATTCTCAGATGAGCGTCAGTGCTCTGCGAATTTTTGAACGTCTTCATTACGCTCTTGGAATCGGCAATGTATATTCCCTGAGCAGAGGATCTCAGTTTGATTTTGAGGGCGTTACCTATGATGTTTTGTGGCCCACTGCCGGAGACTATCCGTTTTCCCCTCTGTTTACCGAAATCGTGGATGAGTTGGATGTATGTCTCTCCTCTCCTTTTTTGGGCAGAGGCGCGCCGGAGTTTCTGACCTTAAAGAACGAATTCTGTGGAGAATATCTGCGGCTGTGCCAGTTGACGGCCCCTCAGAACCGGGGATATCTGGGAGATATGGAGGAATCCCTTTCCCGCTGCAAAAAGCTTCTGGATACAATTGAGGCTATGGCGCCCAGTTTGCAGCTGATCCCGGCGGCGCAGAATATTATCGAGGTCTTGAGTCGTCCAGTTGTGCGGGAAGAATACGCCAATGCCCAGAATATGGCCAGTATTGTGTTTCAAAACCACAGAACCCGGGAAGCAAGCCTGGATGATATTATTATGACCGGTGACGCGACTCCAGAAACCTTTGATCAAATCTCGGAGGATCTTTATGACGCTTATTATATTTTTAAAGCGCCTCATCACGGTACTGCCAGTAGCTGGTCGCATTTGTTCAAAGACATTTTGAAATCCCATATTTTAATTTCCAATGGGGATTATCACGCTGGCGGCGGTGTCTGTATGGAATGGGCGGAGGATGAGGGAATTAAACACTGTTCCAACAACGCCGCTTGTGCCTGGTTCCAGGAAAAGGGAAGCTGTTGTAATCGGACTGCTTACTGCTGGGAAATTTGCGAAAAGGGCGCGATGACCCTACGGTGTCCCAAGGTGACGGGCGGTTCCCGGGATTCCGGATGCGGTATCTATGTGATTTCTTTCCAGTCGGACCGGGGGTGCTTCTGCGATGGAGATGAAACGCCTTCCCGATCCCGCGCTGAATGAAGATGGAGAGAAAGAAACTGTATCAATCAAATAAAAGGTCCGACGGCAGATTGTTTCTCTTCCGTCGGCCTTTTTCAAGGAGTTACTATGAAAACGTTATACGTATCAGATCTAGATGGCACATTGCTGACTCCGGAAAAGAAAGTCAGTGAGGCATCCGCTGATCTTTTAAATCGACTGATTCAAAAAGGAATGCTGTTTACCGTGGCTACCGCACGGTCTCCGGCTACAGCCTGCGAGGTCCTTTCCAATTTAAAGCTGGAGCTCCCAGGAATCTTGTTAAACGGTGCGGTGTTTTACGACTTTCAGAATGAACAGTTTGTCGGGAGCGCACCAATGTCTTATGAGACCGCGTCTGAAGCCCTTCGAGTTTACCGACAGGCCGGGCGGATGCCGTTTCTATACACCCTGGAGGACAATGAAATTTGCGTTTCCTATGAGCGGTTCGGCCATATGGTTGAGGAGCGTTTCTGCCAAGAGCGAAAGGGCAAAGCTTACAAGCGATTTGAGCAGAGAGATCTGGTTTTGACCCCAAAGGATGTCCCCATTTATTTTACCATGATGGATGAAAAAGAGATCGTGGAGCCTTTATACCGGGAAATTCAAAAAATCCCGGGGCTCAAGGCAGCTTTTTACCACGATAATTACGAAGATGTGTACTTTTTGGAGGTGTTCAGCAGTCAGGCCAGCAAAAGCTTGGCGGTGTTGCGGCTGAAGGAAATGCTGGGGGCCGGAAGGATAGTGGCCTTTGGCGACAACGGAAACGACGTAGATATGCTGATAGCGGCGGATGTAGGTTGCGCCGTTGGAAACGCTTCGCCAGAAGTCAAAGCCGCGGCGGATCAAATCATAGGACCCAATACGGAGGATGGGGTAGCGGAATATCTAAGGATGCTTATGGACAAAATGTAAAATTGAAGCCTGGAGACACCCTTTTGGTTGAATCTGGGCGAAAAATTTGCTATAATAGCTCTGTTAATGCTATTTTGGGAGGGATTTTTTTGGCAAAGGTTACGCTGTTGACTCATACGCCCATGCCGGAGCAAACCATCGCGGCGGCGGCCAAGCTGTGCTATTCCGCGGCGGAAATCGATAAGATCTACGAAGGACTTACGCCGGAAAAAACCGCCTCCTTTGTGGAAATGCTGTCGGAAATTGGTCACGAAAGCCCTATTGAGCACGCCAGCTTTACTTTTGGCATCGAGGGCGTGTCCCGATCCTTTTTGGCTCAGGTGACCCGTCACCGTATAGCTTCCTTCAGCGTGCAAAGCCAGCGCTACGTCAAGGAAAATATGTTTGAATATGTCCTGCCTCCGGAGATCGAAAAAATCCCAGAGGCGAAGGAAGAATATATCCGGGCGATGGAAGAAGATCAGGCTCACTATGATAGTCTGACGGCGATTCTGATGGAAAAGCATAAGAGAACTTTTTTGGCGGAAGGCAAGCCGGAAAAAGAGGCGAACCGTATGGCGGAAAAAAAGGCTATCGAAGATGCCCGCTTTGTCCTGCCCAATGCCTGTAACACGAAAATGATCTGTACTATGAATGCCAGAAGTCTGATGAACTTTTTCACTTTGCGATGCTGCAACCGGGCCCAGTGGGAAATCCGGGATGTTGCGAACCAGATGTATCAGTTGGTTTACGCTGTAGCGCCTAAGTTGTTCCAGAACGCGGGACCGTCCTGTGTGCGGGGAGCGTGCTCTGAGGGGAAAATGTCCTGCGGGAAAATGCAGGAAGTCCGGGAACAATTCGCGGCGATGAGGGAGCGGTGTCATGGCGAAGGGTAAGTTGATTGTTATGGAGGGACTGGATGGCTCGGGAAAAGCCACTCAGACCAGTCTGCTGTGTGAATATCTGGAAAGCCTTGGTCACAAGGTTAGGCATATCGAGTTCCCGGATTATCAGGAGCCTTCCTCCGCTTTGGTGAAAATGTATCTGAACAAGGAATTTGGCCCGAATCCCGATGACGTAAATGCTTACGCTGCCTCGTCTTTTTATGCGGTGGATCGTTATGCCAGTTTTCTGCGGTTCTGGCGGGAGGACTATCTCTCCGGCGCTGTTATTGTGGCGGACCGTTATACTACATCCAATGCGGTGTATCAGATGGAAAAAACCCCTCAGGAGGATTGGAATAAATATCTCTCCTGGTTACAAGACTATGAATATGGAAAATTACGGCTTCCCCGACCGGATTTGGTACTGTTTTTGGATATGCCTACAGAAATTTCCCAAAAACTGCTGAGTGCCCGATACGCTGGCGATGAAAGAAAAAAAGATCTGCATGAAAGCAACGTGGAATTTTTAGCCCGTTGCCGCCAGACCGCTCTTTACGCGGCGGAAGAAATGGGCTGGCATACGGTGCCTTGTTCCCAAGGAAAGGATCCACGGCGGATCGAGGCTATTCAAAAGGACATTCGGGAGATTGTTTCCCGAGCACTTTGAGGGCGCGGTGACGGCCGAAATTTTCGAAGATGATCAGAAATGTCAAAAGACATATAACAAATATTTTTTGAAGAGACAAAAGGTTGAAAGCGATAAGGAGGAAGCTGCTATGATCGCAGTATTTTTGGCACAGGGCTTTGAGGAAATCGAGGCTTTGGCCGTAGTGGATGTGTTAAGAAGGGCCGAGCTGCCTGTGAAAACCGTCGGCGTGGGTGGAAAGGAAATTACCGGGGCTCACGGGATCTGCGTCAAGGCGGATTTGGAGGAAAAGGAGATTTCCACCGACGATCTGGAAGCCGTAGTACTTCCCGGCGGGATGCCTGGAACTTTAAATCTGGAAAAATCGCCGATTGTGAGGACCTGTATCCGCTACTGCTATGAAAATGATTTATACGTCTGCGCGATTTGCGCGGCGCCCTCTATTTTAGGCCATATGGGCTTGGTCGCGGGCAAAGAGGTTACCTGTTTTCCGGGTTTTGAAAACGAGCTGACAGGGGCGGTGGATACCGACCAGAGTGTGGTGACCGACGGTAAAATGATTACCGGAAGAGGCCCTGGTGTGGCGGTTGATTTCGCCCTGGAGATTGTCGCCAGACTTTGCGGCCAGGTAGAATCCAGCAAAATTAGGATGGCGATGCAATGCCGGTAAAGGATATCCGTTTGCTGAAAACAGAGCTTCGGCAAAAATATAAACGAATTCGAAAAAATTTGGATCCGGAAAAGCAGCGGGCAATGGACGCCGAAATTCAGACCAGACTGCTGACACTGCGCCAGTATGGGGAAAACGATGTGATTTTCACCTATTTGTCCAAACCTATTGAGGTGGATACTTTTGGCCTGGTGAGGGCGGCCTGGGCTAACCGAAAAAAAATAGCGGTTCCCAGATGTGTTCCGGAGACCACCCAAATGGAGTTTTACTATATCACGTCTATGGATGATATAGCCCCAGGCGCTTTCGGCGTGCTGGAGCCGGTGCCGGAGAGATGTCGACTGGTCACAGATTACAGTCAGGGGTTGTGTATCGTCCCGGGGCTGTGCTTTGATGCGGAAGGCTATCGTTTGGGTTATGGGAAAGGGTATTATGATCGCTTTTTATCCGCGTTTCACGGGGTAACAGTGGGAATTTGCTATACAGCCTGTACCCAGTGGAAACTTCCCCACGGACGGTATGACAGGCAGATCCAATTGCTGATTACAGAGAAATATATCCGCAGAACCTGTGCAAGGGGCGCGGAAAACGGAGGTAGTCATGAACGACGATAAGAGACCTTATCCTAACGATCCAGACTTAAATGATCTACTGGGTTTAGGAAATGAGGATAATAATTTTTCCCCTGGAAAGGGTACTTTCGGCGGCTATGACGGGATAGGAGAAAATCCTGCGCCGGATGATTATACCGATGCGTCTTCCTACAGTAATTCCGTCGATTCCTTGGAAGATGGAGATGTGCTGAACAGTTTCAGCGAAAGAGACGCATACGAACAGAGAAAAAATCCGGTGGCTGAGGCACGGGAACAAAATGTCCGAGCCAGAACCCAGGAGGAAATCAGTAGGGAGAAAGCCCAAGTGAAGGCGGAAAAGAAACGGCGAAAGAAAAAGTCCAAGAAAAATGGCTGCCTTTTCAAAATGGTTTGGCTGGTGATGATCGTATTGGTGTCTGTAGTTCTGGCCCAATACATAATGATTGGAGCCAACGACCTTTTGGCGGTTAATCGAACGGAAGGTACCGTAGAGGTCAGCATTCCTGCCGACGCGGATATCGATACGGTGGCGGACATTTTGGAGGAAGCGGGTGTGATCAATTCCGCCCAGTTTTTCAAGCTGTATATGAAGATCACCAAACCTGATACTACTTTTACCAAGGGCGATTATACCGATATGCAGACCAATCTGGATTATGAGGCCATCGTCACCTATTTGCAGACCCAATCCAACCGCGCCGACGTGGTCACGGTTACCTTCCTGGAGGGCATGAACCTGGAGGATTTCGGCGACACTTTGGAAGAAAATGGTGTCTGCGGCAAGGAGGAATTCCTGGAAAAGTGTAATTCTACCGAGTTCGACGAGGATTATACTTTCCTTTCTCAGATCACCAACAGCGATGAGAGATACTACCGTTTAGAGGGTTATCTGTTCCCGGATACCTATGATTTTTATCAGGACAGTGATCCGGAGACGGTAATTAGAAAATGTCTGTACAATTTCGAATTGAAGATAATGGATCCCACCATTGAGCAGGAGGATGGCACCGAGATCAGTGTGGCGGATCTGGCCCAGCAAAATGGGTTTACCGTGGATCAGTTGATTACCCTGGCGTCTATGGTACAGGCTGAGGGCGCTAATGAGGAGGATATGCGGGTCATCGCTCATATTTTCCGCAATCGTCTGGATCCCAATATGAATGAGGGGGTCAGTCAGCTTGGTTCCGACCCCACAGTGTATTATCCTTATTCCAGCAAGGAAGAAGCGCCGGAAGGATTTTCGAGCCGTTACAACACTTACGAGATTGTAGGCCTTCCGCCGGGAGCGATCGATAATCCCGGTATGATGGCCATCAACGCGGTGCTGAATCCGGATACCACCTACGACTACCTGTATTTCTGCCATTCCGCTGACGGCACGCCTTATTATTCCTACACCGCGGAAGAGCACTATTGGAAGCAGGTAGAAGCGGGCCTGATCGACCCCAACGCGGAAGGTTAATAGCGGATGAAACGAAGCGAACAAAGATTAGAATTATTATCCCCGGCCGGGGATCCGGAGCGGCTGGATTCAGCCCTCCGGTTCGGCGCCGGTGCCGTGTACCTGGCCGGACGAGAATTTGGTATGCGGGCAGGCCCAGCGAACTTCTCCAATGAGGAGCTCAAAAAGGCTTGCCTTTTTGCCCATGCAAAAGATGTCAAGGTTTATGTTACCTGCAACACCCTGCCAAGAAATGAGGAAATCGAAAGGCTGCCCGGCTTTTTAGAGTCGGTGGAAGACGCCGGCGCGGACGGTCTGATCGTCACCGATTTTGGAGTGCTGGCCTTGGCCAAACAATACGCACCCCACACGGAAGTTCATATTTCCACCCAGGCGGGGATCGTTAATTACCAATCCGCCAGGGCTTTTTATGACCTGGGTGCTTCCCGGGTAGTGCTGGCGAGGGAGCTGTCGCTGGAGGAAATCGCTGAAATCCGTGCGAAAACCGACCCTAAGCTGGAACTGGAGGCTTTTGTCCACGGTTCCATGTGTGTCAGCTTTTCCGGCAGATGCCTATTGTCCAATTATTTGACCGGGCGGGACGCCAACCGTGGCGACTGTGCCCAACCTTGCCGCTGGAAGTACCATTTAATGGAGGAAAGCCGTCCGGGAGAGTATTTTCCTGTGCTGGAGGACGATTCTGGGGCTTACTTCTTTAATTCACGGGATTTGTGTATGATCGAGCATATCCCTGAGTTGGCTCGGGCGGGAGTTACCAGCCTTAAAATCGAAGGTCGGGCAAAGTCTTCCTATTATGTGGCGGTGGTTACCAATGCTTACCGTCAAGCGCTGGACTTATACGAGAACGACCCGGAACATTTTGTTCTGCCTCAGTGGATTTTAGAGGAAATGGAGAAGGTAAGCCACCGGGAATACTGCACCGGCTTTTTCTTCGGAAACGAGCCGGGTCAGGTGTATGATAACGGCGGCTATGTCCGGGGCTGGGAGGTAGCGGCTGTATGTGACGGCTTTCAAAATCAAACCGCTGTGTGTTCCCAAAGGAACCGCTTTTTCAAAGGGGAAACTCTCAATGTTTTGGAACCGGGCAGAGAGCCTTATGAAATTGTGGTGGAGGAGCTTTTCAATCATGACGGCGAACCAACAGAAAGCGCCCCTCATCCGATGGAGACCTTATATATCCCGGTAAAACAGCCGATGGCGACAGGCGCGCTGCTGCGCCGCAAACGGTGAGTTTACAAAGAATTCGTTTTCGAGAAAAGTTTATCTTTTCGGTCCAGAAAAGATTCGACTTTGCTTTCTCCTGCGGTTTTGCTTTTTCGTATCTGCGGAAAAACGATGACTATGTAACGTAGATGCTGAGGAAATTCGCAAGAAATTGGCACGGCTATCATTTTATTTTAGCTGTCATTTCTATTATTTTTCTCTATGTAAAAATGTGGAAAATACAAGAGAGTCTACGGGCACACTCCGGAAGGAAGGTACCTGTAGACTCTCTTGTATTTTTTTTGTCTTTTCAGCCAAGAATAACCCCAGATGGGAGGCTTGACGATGAGAAAACGGTTCGAACGCAGAACAATCGGCTTGTTTTGTATTTTGATGGCAGGGATAATTGGAATTATGGGCAGCGTGTATCGGATTATCGGTGATGAAGGAATCCTGACGGCGGCGGCTCAGCAGGGAACCTACCGCTGTACCATCGCTTCCTTTCGTGGAACGGTGTACGATACCAATTTACAAGCTCTGACAGGCTTAGGCGAGCTGACTAAGTTATCTTCTCCCTTAGATTCTGAGGACATTTTCTGGGTAAACGAAAGATATCAGGAGAATCAGGACGCGGTTCATGTCATCGGATACTTAGACGGCGACGGAAATGGGGTAGACGGCATTGAGAAAGCTTATAATGACTATTTGGCAGACGGCGGCCAGCTATCCGCCGTTTATCAGGTGGATGCCTTAAACCAGGCCATCACCGGTACAGAAAGAACCATCGACGATACCTCCCAACTTCAAAACAAAGGCGTAGTCCTAACCCTGGATAAAGAGATCCAGGAGATAGCCCAAGAGGCCGCGGAAAAATATCTCACTAAGGGAGCGGTACTGGTAACAGAGGTCCCAAGCTGTGAAATACGTGCCAGTGTATCGCTGCCCACGTATTCTCCCTATGATGTGGCGGATACCTTGGACGAAAAGGGGGCGCCTCTACTGAACCGGGCATTCTCCAGCTATCCGGTGGGATCGGTATTTAAGCTCGTGGTGGCGGCTGCAGCCTTGGAAAAAGGTGTTTCCACCAGTCTGGTATATGACTGCCCTGGATCGATTTCCGTGGATGGTATGGACTTTAAATGTTTTAACGGCGTGGGACACGGTAAAGTGGATTTAGAAAAGGCCATCGCTTATTCATGCAATGGCTATTTTATCAAGCTGACAGAACAAATGCAGCCGGATGAACTGCTGTCCATGGCGGAAAAACTTGGGTTTGGCTCTTCCATTGAGCTAGCACCCGGCATGTTCTCCAGCGCGGGAAATTTGCCCAGTGAAAAAGACCTCTCAAATTCCAAAGCCAAGGCGAATTTTTCTTTTGGACAGGGTGATTTGCTTGCTACGCCTCTGCAAATTACCGCGATGGTCAATACTATTGCCAGCGGCGGGTTATATACTGAACCGTCTTTGGTAGAAGGACTGGTAGATGAAAATCTCATTCTGATCGAGCGGGAGCGGCCCAAACAGTCGGAGCGGGTGATTTCCAGCCAAACCGCTGATTTTTTGCAGAAAGCCATGCGTGCTTCGATTGAATACGGCACCAGTACCAAGGGTAAGCCCTCGGCAAATGGAGCAGGGGCAAAAACTTCTACAGCCGAGACAGGACAAATCATAGAGGGGCAGCAGGTGGTTCAGTCCTGGATCTCCGGCTTTTATCCGGCTACCGATCCTAAATACGTGATCACGGTATTCGCGGAGGACGGTGTGGGAGGAGGAACTTCCTGCGGTCCGGTTTTCCGAGAAATCGCGGACAACCTGCCGATTAACGATTGACTTTTTCCTCTGATGGCACTATAATATTCGTATAGAAAAGGGCTGTGAAGGGCAAGAGAAAGCGGGAAAAAAGCGGGCTAGAGAGGGCGCTCACGGCTGAAAGGCGCCTCTGCTTTTTGCTTTCGGCCAGTCTGGAGCTCCGGCTTGAGGAAAGCCGGCGGGTCTTTCTCGTTATCGAAAGCTTAAGTGGCGCGTTTAAACGCGCAATTTGGGTGGTACCACGGATTCCTCCGTCCCATTGTGGCGGTGGAATCTTATTTTTTGTTAG
>CAUFXR010000045.1 GCA_959596515.1 uncultured Oscillospiraceae bacterium | reverse complement strand
GCGACGGAGATATGTTCACGGTCGGAGATTCCTACCTTGCCGACAGCGTCGATGAAATCGCCGATGCATTGAATCGTTACACCGCCAATGACGAAAACGATATGGCAACCTACTACAACGAGGATGACGGCATAAAGGAAAAGCTGACCTCGGCTGTGTGGTCGGTGGAGCTGCACGGTGGCAGACTGTTCGGACGCATCGATTGCAGCCTCAAAGAGCCTCTTACTACAGAAGAAACGGAGCGTTTGCGGGAATGGATCACCGGGCAATGTGCTGACGGGCTCGGCGAGGGCTTTGAGCAGCAGCCCATTGATACGATGGACGGCGAACTGTTCGTTTCGTTCTGGAACAGCGGCGATGACTACGCCATGATGACCGAGGACGAATTTGAGGATCATCTGCAAAACACCGAAATGACGATTGGAGGGATGTAATATATGGCCTTGCTGTTTTCTGCGGTAACCGTAACCGCAGACGATGAAGAAATTGAATTTACGGTCGGTGGGATACCGAGAGAGTACGACGACCTCGTCGGCTGGACAGCCTTTGATGACTTTATGGAGAATGTCGATGCGGAAACAGAGGTCAGCGTACACGCCGAAGCCTATTTGTACGGCGGCGAAGAAACCGTGACCGCCACTCCCGAGGAGGTCGCATATCTGATGATGCGCATGGAACGGGATGAAAATTTCCTTGCCGGACATTGTGACAACATCGAGGATGTAGACTTCTCCTTTTTACGGCCGCCGGAGGAATATTACGAAATGAAATTATAACGAAAACATGGAGGTAAACAGTATGAACGAATATGACCGCCTGCACAGACAGGCACAGCGATACAAAGAACTCTATCCCAAAGGAACTCGCATCCTGCTTTTGCACATGGGTGACGATCCCCGCCCCGTTGAGGACGATATGCGCGGCACGGTAAAGTATGTGGACGATATGTGTACCATGCACTGTGCCTTTGACAACGGCAGACAACTCGGTATCATTCCCGGCGAGGACTCCTTCCGCAAGCTCACCGATGAAGAGCTTGCTGAGGAACAGGCCGACAGCGAGGACATGGATGAGGACAACGACCCCGTTATGGGAATGTAGGAGGTTGCCTATTGGAACACGATATTTTAATTCCACAGCCGCAGGCAGATATGCTGCTCCGAGAAGCCGCCGAGCGTGAAGTGTCGGCAGAGGAACTGCTTGCGGAAATTATCAAAAAATATATAGAAAGGAACGAGCGCAATGGCGGATGAAAAGAAAGGCATCACCGTAAAAATCGACGCTAACCTCCATGCCGAAATCAGAGAATATCTCGAACGGCATGAAGGGATGACAATGGCTGAATTCATTACTCTTGCGGTGGACGATGAGCTTCACCCGAAAATACAGCAGAAAGAAGGAAATAGCATGGGCAATATGAGAACGATGGCATTTCAGGTGCCGGAGGAACTGTTTCAGAGGATCAAGGATTACCTGCACCGCAATAATATGAGTCAGAAGGAATTCGTCCTCGGTCTTATTGAAACTGAGCTCGACCGAGAACAGGCCGAGCGTGAGAGCCAAATCGACGCCGAAAGCCCCGCAGAGGATATCTGCGAAGAAACGGACGAGGAAGTCGCAGAAAACGGTTTTGCGGGCGAATGTGAGGGCGACAACGGCAACGATGAGGAAACAGAGGATGAGGACGAGGCCGAGGGCTTCGGTATGACGATGTAAGGAAAGTGAGGCGGAACAGAAAAAACAACGGTATCGGTCGGATGACCTATGCCAATTAGATTTTTGGATATGTTTGCGGGCATCGGCGGCTTTCGTTCTGGGCTTGAACGGCTCGGCGGCTTTGAGTGCGTCGGCTACTGCGAGATAGACAAATACGCAAAGCAGGCGTATGACGCCATGTACCCCACGAAAGGAGAGTTATATTTTGCAGACGCAAGAACCATTGATCCACACACCCTGCCGGATATCGACCTTATTTGCGGCGGTTTTCCCTGTCAGTCCTTCAGTATCGCAGGGCTCCGCAGAGGATTCCAAGATGACACAAGAGGCACTCTCTTTTTTGAGATCGCCCGAATTGCCGCCGTTAAAAGACCACCTTTTTTGTTGCTTGAAAATGTTCCCGGTCTGCTGTCGCATGACAAAGGCAGGACTTTTGCGACCATCCTCGCTGCGCTGGATGAATTGGGGTACGATGTCGCATGGCAGGTGCTTAACAGCAAGAATTTCGGAGTCCCCCAAGCCCGAAAGAGAGTGTATCTTATCGGATATCTTAGAGAAAGATGTGCCGGAGAAATACTATCTTTCACAAACGCAAATGCAGCGTCTCTTATCCAACTCCTTGGAGGCACAGAGGGCAATCGGGTCTACTCGGACGAGGGAGTCGGCATTACTCTCACAAGCGGCGCCGGAGGCTTCGGAGGAAAAACCGGACTCTACGATGTAGCCCTGCCTATCAAGGTAGATACGAAATCCGGCTTTCAGCTCGCACACCCCGGCGACAGCATCGACCTTGCCTACCCGACAATGAATACACGGCGAGGTCGGGTCGGAGAAAAGATCGCTCATACCGTAACGCCCGGCAATACGCAGGGCTATTTTTTTATCGACATGAACGCCGGAGCAAAGCTCACCGAAACGGCTCGGTGCATTACTGCCCGACAGGACAGTGGCATCAGCAAGCACAAAGGCGAACACTCCGCCGTGTTTATTGAGGATGAGCCGAGAGCCGTAGTAACGCCCGACAAGAAAACCATCCGTCAGCAAGGCCGTTGGATAAAAGAGCCTAACGAGCCGATGTTCACGCTGACGGTGCAGGACAGGCACGGCATTCTCCGCTACGGTCGTGTGCGCAAGCTGACGCCGAGAGAATGCTGGCGCTTGCAGGGCTTTGCGGATGAACAATTCGATAAGGCAGTCGCCACGGGACTGAAGGACGGACGGCTATACAAAATGGCAGGCAATGCCGTAAGTGTACCTGTCGTTTCTGCTGTCGGTGCTGTTATTAAGCGAATCTACCAAGAGCAACTTCAGAAAGGATATCCGAAGAAAGCGAGGATGATCCATGTCCGGTATTACAACTCTAATTGTTGTCGCTGTGGTTATGTTTTGTGCGCTGGGCGGTGTAACCCTCCTTGCCCATATCTATAACCTCAACAACATCAAATCCAAAACGGTCGGTGACGGTCAGCACGGTACGGCTCGCTTCGCATCCAAATCAGAAATCCGGCGCACTTATAAGCAGATACCGTTTACACCGGATCTGTGGCGGGAGAAAGCAAAGAAAAATGTATTGCCTGAACTGCCGCAGGGTATCATCGTAGGCTGTCGGAACAAAGGCGGAGAAACGATTGCCATGGTGGATGATGCCGATGTCCACTGCATGATGGTCGGCGCGGCGGGCTGCGGCAAAACCGCCTACTGGCTGTATCCGAATCTGGAATATGCCTGTGCCAGCGGGATGTCTTTTTTAACCACCGACACCAAGGGCGACCTCTACCGAAACTACGGCGGCGTGGCAAAGGACTGCTACGGCTACAATGTAGCGGTGATTGACTTGCGTAACCCCACTAAATCGGACGGCAACAACCTGCTGCACCTTGTGAATAAATATATGGACTTGCACAAGGCAACTCCCGGCGATGTGGCATACAAAGCAAAATCCGAGAAGTATGCCAAAATTATCTCCAAGACGCTCATCTACGGTGACGGTGATGCCTCCGCCTACGGTCAGAACGCTTTCTTTTATGATTCCGCAGAAGGTCTTTTGACCTCGGTTATTCTTTTAATCGCAGAATTTGCAGAACCCAAAGAACGCCATATCGTATCGGTGTTCAAGCTGATACAGGAATTGCTGGCGCCCAGCGGTGTCAAGGGAAAGAATCATTTTCAGCTTCTGATGGATCGTCTGCCCGCCGATCACAAAGCAAGGTGGTTTTCGGGCGCGGCGCTCTCCACCGGCGATCAGGCGATGGCGAGTATTATGAGTACGGCGATGTCCCGTCTGAACGCTTTTCTCGACAGTGAGATGGAACAGGTTTTGTGTTTTGATACTGCCATTGACGCGGAGAAGTTTTGCAACGAGAAATCCGCTGTTTTTATTGTCATGCCGGAGGAAAACCCGAATTCTTTCTTTATGGTGTCCCTGCTCATCCAGCAGCTCTACCGTGAGATATTGGCGGTTGCCGATGAGAACGGCGGCAGGCTGCCGAACCGCGCTATGTTTTACTGCGATGAATTCGGAACGCTACCGACCATTCAATCCGCAGAGATGATGTACTCCGCTTCTCGTTCAAGGCGGCTCTCCATCGTCAGCATCATTCAAAGCTATCAGCAACTTGAAAAGAATTATGGGCGTGAGGGCGCTGAAATTATCAAGGACAACTGTCAGATTACCATTGCAGGCGGTTTTGCACCCTCCAGTGAAACAGCGGAGATCATCTCCAAATCTCTCGGCTCACGGACAGTGATGACAGGCTCAGTCAGCAGAGGCAAGAATGATCCCTCTCAAAGTCTGCAGATGACCGAGCGTCCTCTGATGACAGCGGACGAGTTGAAATCTATGAAAAAAGGCTCTTTTATTGTGATGAAAACAGGAGCGCATCCCTTTGTTTCAAGGCTCAAGCTGTTCATGAAGTGGGGCATTTCCTTCCCGAATGAGCCTTACACGGTGGAAGATCAGGGCGCACGAAAGGTATGCTACACCTCCCGTGAAAAATTGATTCGCGCCATCACCAAGCAATACCCGCAGGAAAAGAAACCGTATCCCCGTGCCACAAACGCCTCCGGCGGTCAATCCATGACAGAGCCTGCCGAAGCGACAACAGCACAGGAGATAAACCACGCGGCACAACAGGTAAAAGCATCAAAGCCTGTGCGCACGGGATAAGGAGGTGTTCACTTGCCGTATTTTTCAAAGCTATATCAGACCGAGCTGCCGCATCGGGCAAAGCTCGTATATATCTACCTTCACGACAGGATGGATAAAGAGAAAAAAGCGTGGCCGGGTATCAAAACCATAGCCGCAGATTTGTCCCTGTCCCGCAGTACCGTCAAACGGGCTATAAAGGATTTGGAGAAAGCTGCCCTGATACGAAAAGAGCCGCACTACCGGGAAAACGGCAGTGCGACCTCCAATCGTTACTATCTGTTTTAGAAATTATATTTTTGCGCCAAGGGAGAAGTCTGCCCACACGGTGAACCCAGTACCGGTTCACCGTGGACTCCCCTAACAACTCACTTTAAGAGAGATTACAGCAGAAAAGAAAAGGACAAGTTGATGGATTGTTTTCAAGAAAATATAAATATCTTTTTTAGGAGTTCATACAAATAATATTTTCACTTGACAAACTTTTTCTGCCCGTGTATAATAACAGTGTTATATAACATTGTTACACGGAGGCTGCCATGGAAGAAAAATCACCGGACACATTGAAAAAAATAGAACAGGCCGCCATGGAAGAATTTTCTGACAAGGGGTTCCTCGGCGCATCCCTGCGGCAGATCGTAAAAAAAGCCGGCGTTACCACCGGGGCGTTCTACGGCTATTTTTCCAGCAAGGAGGCTTTATTCACCGCCATTGTGGAACCTCATGCCGCCGCACTTATGGGAAAGTTTATGGAGGCCCAGACTTCCTTTGCTGAGTTGCCTGACGAGCAGCAGCCGGAGCATATGGGGGTGGAGTCCTCAGATTGCGTCCACTGGATGGTGGATTACATCTGCCAACACCGGGAGCCGGTAAAATTGTTGCTCTGCCGGTCAGAGGGCACCAGCTACGAACACTTCGTCCACAATATGGTGGAGGTCGAAGTGGAGTACACGATAAAATACATGGAAGTCCTCCGCCGCCTTGGGCGGGACATCCCGGAGCTGGATGAGCAGATGTGCCATATCATCGCCAGCGGGATGTTCAACGGCATCTTTGAGATCGTGGTACACGATATGCCAAGAGATCGGGCACTGCGCTATGTGGACCAGTTGCGGGACTTCTACACAGCCGGATGGCTGAAAATGATGGGGCAATAGCCCCCATCTTTTTTGCATAACGGTTAGTTGTTGCTAACTTTATGATATGATGACAAAACCGAAAAGGAGGGTTCTTTTTGAAAGCAAAAAAACAAAGCAGCCTTGCCCGCATCCTGGGCTATGCGGGCGGGCACAAAAATCTCACCCTGCTGGGCTGTATCCTTTCCGCTCTGTCTGCAGTGCTGGGGCTAATCCCTTATGTCTGCGTCTGGCTGGCGGCAAGAAATGTGCTGGAAGTCTGGCCGGGTCTTGACGGGGCGTCTGATCTGGCCCGCTGGGGCTGGACGGCGGTATGGACAGCCATTGGCAGTATCGCCCTGTACTTTGTGGCGCTCATGTCTACCCATATCGCGGCTTTCCGCACTGCCCGGAACATCCGCCGCACTGCCATGGCCCATGTGCTGAAGCTGCCTCTGGGGTTCTTTACGGGGAATCAATCCGGGCGGCTCAGGAAGCTCATCGATGACAACGCCGGACTTACGGAGGATCTGCTGGCCCATAAGCTCCCCGATCTGGCAGGAACCGTGGTCACGCCTATCGCGGCCATCGTGATGCTGTTCCTATTTGACTGGAAAATGGGGCTGTTGTGCCTGATCACCATGGTGCTGGCCCTGCTATCCATGTGCTTGATGATGGGCGGTAAAAACGCCGGCTTTTTCCATCGTTATCAGCAGGAAATCGAACGCATGAGCGGCGAGGCGGTAGAGTATGTCCGGGGCATCCCGGTGGTAAAGATGTTCCAGCAGACGGTCTACTCTTTCAAGGCTTTTTACGCAGCCATCAAGGATTACAGCGAACTGGCCAGTCAGTATGCCATGAGCTGCCGTGTGGGGCAGACCTGTTTCCTGACATTTATCAATGGAGCCTTTGCCCTGCTGATCCCGGCGGCACTGCTGCTGGCATCCGGCGGGGACGTGCGCACGGTGCTTGTCAACTTTATCTTCTATGCCTTGTTCGCTCCCGCCTGCGGTCAGATGATCAACCGGATCATGTATATGAGCGAGGCTGTCATGGAAGCAGACGAAGCCGTGGGCCGTCTGGATGAAATCCTCGGCCAGAAACCCATGGAAGAATCAAAAGTACAGAAACATCCGGCAAATGCCGCCGTCTCTTTCGACCATGTGACCTTCACCTATCCCGGCGCTGACCGGTCTGCGCTGGAGGATGTGTCCTTCTCCGTCCAGCCCGGCCAGGTAACGGCACTGGTAGGACCATCCGGCGGGGGCAAGACCACTGCCGCCAGTCTGATTCCCCGATTCTTTGATGTGGACAGAGGCGCGGTTTCTATTGGCGGTGTCAATGTTCGGGAAATGGACACAGAAGACCTGATGAAGCAGGTAGCCTTTGTCTTTCAGGATACCCGGCTGTTTAAGGAGAGCCTTCTGGAAAATATCCGGGCTGCCAGACCAGAGGCGACCAGAGATGAAGTTCTGTCTGCCGCCCATGCCGCCCAGTGTGATGACATTCTGGAAAAACTGCCCCAGGGTCTTGACACTGTGGTGGGAACAAAGGGCGTTTATCTATCCGGCGGCGAACAGCAGAGGATTGCTCTGGCGCGGGCCATTTTGAAAAACGCCCCCATTGTAGTGCTGGACGAGGCCACTGCTTTTGCTGACCCGGAAAATGAGCATCAGATTCAGAAGGCGTTTGAAGCGCTGACTCGGAACAAAACCGTGCTGATGATCGCCCACCGACTGTCTACGGTACAGGATGCGGATAACATCATCGTCCTAAGCGACGGGAAGATTGCCGAACAGGGAAATCACAGTGATCTGTTGCAGAAAAACGGCGTCTATGCCGCCATGTGGGCGGACTATCAGCGCAGCGCCCAATGGAAAGTGGGAAAGGAGGCAGCGGTATGACGAAGAAATTACAACACTTATTTGCGCTCAGTGAAAAAGGGGCAAAGGATCTGGTGAAAGCCGTTATCTGGTGTTTTATATGCAATGTGGCCCTCATGCTCCCTATCGGGGCAGTCCTGTTCACAGCGCAGCACCTTCTCGGCTGCCTGGAAAACGGCGGCAGCCCTATGGATGGCTTCTGGATCTATGTAGGCTTTGCCCTGGCAGTTCTTGTCCTGTTGTTCATTCTCCATTGGTTTCAGTATGCCTCGCTGTATCTGGCAACCTATAAAGAGAGCGCCAACCGCCGGGTGAGTCTGGCGGAAACCCTGCGCCGGCTTCCATTGTCCTTTTTCGGGAACCGGGACTTAAGCGACCTTACATCCACCATGATCGCCGACTGCTCCAGCCTGGATCAGATGTTCTCCCACTATGTGCCCCAGTTGTTTGCCTCCATCGGCTCCACGCTGGTAATCGGTGTCGCCATGTTCCTGTGTGACTGGCGGATGGCGCTGGCTATCCTGTGGGTGGTGCCGGTGGCAATACTGCTGACGGCAGGAAGTAAGAAAATTCAGGATTCCTTTGGGACAAAAAATATTCTGAATAAGCGGGCGGTGGCCGACTGCATCCAGGAGGGGCTGGAAACCATCCGGGACATCAAAGCATGCAATCGTCAGGAAGCCTATATGGAGAAGCTGGAGGAAAAGCTGGCTGCCATGGAAAAGGGCTCCATCCATTCGGAACTTGCCACCGGCGTGTTTGTTTGTTCCGCACAGGCGTTCCTTCGTCTGGGGCTGGCAACTACCATCCTGACCGGCGGGGCACTTCTGGCAGCCGGAGAGCTTTCCTTCCTCTACTTCCTGGGGTTCCTCTTTGCAGCCGCCCGGCTATATGACCCGCTTGGGCTGGTCTTGCAGAATATTGCCGCCACCTTCAACACCAAGCTGCAGATCGAACGGATGCGCTCCATTTTGGAACAGCCGGTGCAGGAAGGTTCGGAAGAATTTACACCGCAAAATTATGACATCACCTTTGACCATGTTTCCTTTGCCTATCGGGAGGGGGACGGTGTGCTGGAGGATGTGAGCTTCACCGCCAAACAGGGAGAAGTGACCGCGCTCATCGGTCCTTCCGGTGGAGGAAAATCTACCGCCTGCAAGCTGGCTGCCCGGTTTTGGGACGTCACCGGCGGAAAGGTATTCCTGGGTGGAACGGACGTGTCCACGGTAGACCCGGAGACACTCCTGAGCTCTTACTCCATGGTGTTCCAGGACGTGGTGCTGTTTCGGGATACTGTGATGGAGAATATCCGTCTGGGTCGGCGGGGAGCAACGGATGAAGAAGTCGTCGCCGCCGCCAAAGCCGCCAGGTGCGATGAGTTTATTCAGAAACTTCCCCAAGGTTACCAGACCGTGATCGGCGAGAACGGCTCCACCCTCTCCGGCGGAGAACGACAGCGGATCTCTATCGCCCGTGCTCTTTTGAAAAACGCACCGGTCATTCTTTTGGATGAAGCCACAGCCAGCCTGGATGTGGAGAATGAGAGCGCCGTTCAGGAAGCTCTCTCCCGCTTGCTCCAGGGCAAGACAGTGCTGGTCATCGCCCACCGGATGCGTACCGTAGCCGGTGCCGACCACATCGTAGTGCTGGAGGACGGTCATGTAGCTCAACAGGGAACCCCGGCAGAACTGATGGAGCAGGGCGGCCTTTACCGGCGTATGGTAGAACTTCAAAAAGAAACAGCACAGTGGAAGCTGGGATAAAACTATGAACTACTATGATAGCAACACAGCTGATGATATTCATTTAAGAAAATTTCTATCATGAGAAGCATTGTTTGTACAGCTATGTCGGTCCATAAAGTTCATCGGATCGGCATAGGCTGTACAATACTCTTTTTAATCGAATGTTATTTAGAAAAACCATATAACGATACGAAGAAAGTTTCACTTGACAAACCGACGGAGGCATGATATATTATTAGTAGTTAGCAATAACTAACCAAAACTCCCTAAAGCCTGAAACTGTATATAGAAAAAAGATGCCGGTTCGCTGCTTCAAAGCGCGCAGGTTTGTTTTCGTATACATTGAATAACAGGAAGAGGGGATTTTTTTATGTCTGAAAATCTGAACGGTATCCAAATCCAGCTGCTATTATATTTTTTGGAAGCGGAACCGAAAAAGCGGACGGTGACCGATGCCGCCCGATATTTGAATAAGCCGAAATCCACCCTGACGCATATTCTTGACAGCCTGGACGAGCTGTCGCTGATGGAGCGTGTGGAGGGGCGGAAGTCGGTGTTGACCACTGCCGGGAAAAGAACGGCTCAGCAGCTGCTGCACCAGCGGAAAATCCTGGAGCAGTATATGCAGTATCAGGACATCCCACCCGCGCAAATCAAAGAAAATGCCCTGCGGGCGCTGTCGGCGGGCTTTTCCGACGAGTTTATGGCGCGCCTTGCCGAACAGGAGGGGCGGATGCACCTCAAGGAGATTTTTGCCGGGCACCGGGATTTTCACGGCGGGGATATCTGCAATTACCTCAAAGACGGCAGCTATTACTTCCCCTTCATCATCTACCGGGAGCAGATAAAGAACCACAACAATCTCTCCATGGCAAACAAAGGGTTTGAAAACCCTTGTGAGCTGATCGTAAAAGACCACGAGGGGCTGGTGTATCTGGCGGTAAAAACCGTGTCCGCCGAGTCCATGTCCAGCGGCAAGAAGATGGAGGGCCGGGTCAACAAAATGCAGTACCTGTACGACGGCGAGTTCCGGGACGGCGGGATTGACGGTCGGTATGTGTATTTTCCGGTGACGGCGCTGAATTTCATCGCCATGGGAAAGGGTCGGGACACCCTGCTCCACGGCAGCGTATGCCTGAAAATGCAGTGCAGCGTTGGAGATATGCATATGCCGGAGAGTACGGCGATTTTCACCATGTTCATCCACTGAAACAGGGCTGTCAAGGGGAAAATAAAAATTTTTTGAACCGTGTTTGGTACAAGTGCAGTTTTTCCCTTGCCATGCGGGCTCCGGGGCTTTTTTAGGCCGAAAAACGGCTGTTTGAACCAGGTTTGGTACAGAAATTCGATTGACAAGGAAAAGTCAACTGATTATACTGAAACTGCTTTAGGGAAACTGCGGAATAAATTGGAAAAGAAAAAACAGTTTGTGAAGCAGAAAAATACAACTATTTATGCGCCGAGGGAGAAAGCTGGAAACAACAGCTCCCTTCGGAACCAAGAAAGGCTTTTGAGATATGGGGCATCTCCATAGGCAAAGCCGAAAAAAGAACAGGTGAAGCAGGCTGCCTCAAAAAAACTCCGGGAGGAGTATTTTTTCAGGGGTTTGGTTAGTTATTGCTAACTTTGGGTAGGCGGCCTCCTGCACAAAAGGAATATACCGGGAGGGCGAGTTCACGGCTCGGCCTCCTGACCAGAAACAATAGAAGGAGGAGCCCATGAGTCGTATCAAGGATTCGCCGTAGAAGCGGCAAAAATTTTTTCATTGATGGTTAGCAGTTTCTAACCAAAATACACTCTCCCCTGCGTGGGAAAAAACGAAATGGAGGTAATCAAAATATGACAACGACAAAACAGTCGTGGTTCAAACGGAGCCTGGCAGTCCTGCTGGCCGTGATGCTGGTCATGAGCATGGGCCTGACCAATGCGTTTGCGGTGGGAATGACGGAAGAAATGCAAGTGGTTTCTTTTGGTATCACAGAGCCGACAGAAAACGGTGCAACTCTGAAGATGACGAGAATACCGGCAGGATATGATGAACTGGGCAGTGACTTAAAGGTCTATATTAATAAGGTGTCCTATCTGGTTTTACCGCTTTCGGAGGATTCTGAAACACCGTTGGATTATGCTGCTGTCACAGCTCATGAAGCACGGGTTGATATTACCACAGAAAACATGGACTTTGCGTATCCTATCTATATGGGTTATGGCGGCAATACTTACGAGTGTGCCATTGAAGGTCTGGAGCCGGGGACAGAATACGTGCTGTACGGAGCTACTGCCGAATACAACGCCATAGGTCAGCTTACTGAGGGTACACAGGAGTGTCAGCGGATCACCTTCACCACAGCGGGGACGGCGGAAGAAGAGCCAGAAGCCATGCAAGTGGTTTCTTTTGGTATCCTTCTTTATCGCTTCTTCTGTTGACTTGCTTTTACCAAAACAGCCACGCTTTCTTGGCGCCGCCTTTTCCCGGGACGGACGGCAGCGCAATGAAATCCAAAACACCATTGACACGGTCCTTCCGGGCCAAATCGTCAATGGTGTTTTGTGATAAGCCGATAAAGCCGATATTTCGCCGACCGCCGACAGGTCCGCCAGCCGCCGGGGCCGGGAAACCGCTGAACAGCGGCAGGTCCGCCGGCTGCGCCGGATAAAAAATTTTCTGGGCGCTGATAAGCCGACAGGTACCGGAAAGTCAGGATCTGGAGAAGATGGGGCGTCTCAGGAAAAATTTTTTATTTTCTGAAAGATACCAGGGGATGCGGAAGGCGACTTGTGCTATAATGAGAGAGAAGATCACGCGTTTTGGAGGCTGTCTATGAAGATCAAATATTTTGAGCGGGTTACCAAGGAGGCCTACCTTTCGGATATTATGGAACTGCTGGCGCTGTGCGACCAGGAATTTATTCCGCCTCTTTCCGCCCGGAATTCCACGATTCAAAGCAATCTGGGCCCCCAGGGAGAGAAAAAGGAGAAGCCGGTGGCTTATTTTGAGAATATTCAGCATCAGCCAGCGTTTTTGGCCATCGATGATGACCATGTGATAGGGTTTATGTCTCTAAAAAAGAATTATGTCTGCGAAGAGATCCCGCCCGCACACTCCCCGAACGTTTATGTCACTACGGTAATAGTCCACCCTCATTATCGGAGACATGGCGTCACCAACAGCTTTTATCACTACTTGTTTAAAAAATTTGGGTGGGGAAATGTGTTCACCCGCACATGGTCCACCAATCTGTCTCATATTCGAATTTTGTCGTCTCTGAAATTTTATGAGCACTGCCGTCTGGAGGATGATCGGGGACCGGGAATCGATACCATTTATTATTATCATGGTCCGGTGACGAAAAAGAGCCGTCAGGTGATGAAGCAGTACCGTCTTACCGGCAACTTTCTGTTTTTGTCCCTTTTGACGGTGCTTACCATTGTCTTTGTGGCAACCTGGACGCTGACCAGCGGCGGCGTTCTTCATGAGCTTTCCATCGCTTTCGCCACCTCACTGATCGCGTCGGCGCTGTGCCTGCTGTCGGATACCCTGCTGAAATACAAGGAATCACAGAACGACGAGTACATCAATAATCTAAAAAGCTTCGGCATTGAAAACCTGCGGTTTCATAAGGATGAGCTTTTGGAGTTGCTGATCCCGAAATGCCAGAATGAGATTTGGATCACCGGTTATCGTCTGATTATGACGGGAAAAAAATCTTTTCGCAAAGCGCTCCGCCAGGCCTGCGCCGAGGCGGAGGATCTCAGGATCCGGGTTTTGGTAGTGCCGCCCTGGAGCGGGACCTATCAGCTTGTTTACGGAATAGAGGATGTGTCGGACAATTATATCAAGATTTTTTCCGATCTCTGCGGCTGCGCCGTCAAGTACGGGACGAACCTGGAGATCCGGTTTACGGAAAAGCCGATATTCAATGATACCTATAAAGTAGACGACCGGTTTATCACCGGACCGTACCTGCATTGTCTGGATAAAAATAACGGCCGAATTACGGCGAAAGATTTTTTCTCCCTGGATATCAATGACCCGCAGAAGGAGCTTTACCGGCTGATCTATAAGGATTACATGACGGTGTGGAACGAAAGCGGCGAGAGGCTTGATAACGCCCGCTTCCTCGCGGAGATTCAGGCCTGCCAGCTTCCCGCCCTGACGGCGGACGAAAAATATGGGATCCTGATTCGGTGCTGCGAGAAAATCGGCGTCCAGGGAAAAGACCAGGGAAACGACGAGGGGGAAGACAGTTTCCTCGACGCGGCGGATTGAGTTCCCTTCTCCCGCGTAAAAGCGGATCATAAGACGGAGGTTTGAACGCGAAGTTCCGGCCGTGGATAAAAATCCGGAGAAAGCCCGCCCGGTTGGATTTTTACCAACAGAATCAAAAACAATTTGAAAGCGGCAAAGTGGCGCCAAAGGAAAAACGAGCATCGGCAAAGTGGCGCCAAAGGAAAAGCGAGCATCGGGAAAGCGGCGCCAAAGGAAAAGGCCGAGAGAAAAGCAAACACCGGCAAAGCGGCGCCGAAGTGAAAAAGCGAGAGCAGCGGGAGGAAAACCGCTGAAAAGGAGAAGAAGCGGGCGGCGAATGGGTATGAAGGGAAAAAGAAAGCGAAAAACATGCGCATAGAAGAGATATGAGAAGAGATAAAAATGAAAAGTGATCGAGGACGATTAGAAAAATCGTCAGAAGAGAAAAAGGGGGGAGCGGCTTGGCGGCTGCGGCAAAAGAAAAAGCGATCGGGTTTTTTCGGCGGGAACCTGTGTTGGTAATTTCCTTTTTCTGCGCTGTGGCGTCCATGTTCTGGGTGCCGCCGTCTTCAGCCTATGGAGCCTATTTCGACTGGAAGGTACTGAGCCTATTGTTCTGCCTGATGGCGGTGGTGGCTGGGCTTCAAGAGTGTAATGTATTCGCGGTGTTCTGCCAAAAACTTCTTATCGGCCGGAAACGAATGGGGCTCTTGAGTCTGATTTTGGTCCTGCTTCCCTTTTTCGCCTCCATGCTGATTACTAACGACGTGGCACTGATTACTTTCGTCCCTTTTACCATTGTAGTCCTGTCGATGATTCAGCGGCGGCAATATCTGATTTATCTCATCGTTCTTCAGACCATCGCCGCTAATTTAGGCAGCATGACCACGCCGGTGGGGAATCCTCAGAGCCTGTTCCTCTATGAGAAATTTCACTTGTCCGTCGGCGACTATTTCAGGCTGATGCTTCCCTTCGCGCTGGTCAGCCTGGTGTGTCTGACCGCCGCGGCTCTGCTGGTGAAAAACGAAACCATCCAGGTGGAATTTTCCGCTCGGGAAACCCTGCGGCATCCGAAAAAGCTGTGCCTGTTCTGTGGGTTGTTCGCCCTGTCTTTACTGTGTGTGTTCCGGGTACTGCCCTATCCCTGGGCGCTGGGCGCTGTAGTCGTGGCGCTTTTGCTGTGGGACCGTCCCCTGTTTTCTCGGATCGACTACGGCCTGCTGCTGACCTTTCTGTGCTTTTTCGTGTTCGCCGGGAATATGGGGAACATCGGCGCGGTGCGGGAATTTTTGAACAGCCTGCTGGAGCGCAGCGCCATGCTGACCAGTCTGCTGGCAAGCCAGGTCATCAGCAACGTCCCAGCGGCGGTGCTGCTTTCCGGCTTTACCCAGGATGCCCAGGGCCTGCTGGTGGGAACTAATCTGGGAGGACTGGGCACACTGATCGCGTCGCTGGCCAGTCTCATCTCGTTTCGGTACTATCTCCGCCTGGAAGAGGCTAAACCCCTGCGTTATCTGGGAGTGTTTACCGGCCTGAATCTGGCCGGACTGACGGTGTTGATCGCTTTGGCCCTGTTTCTCTCGCTTTCCTGACCGGGAGTTCCCGGAGCTTCCCTGTGTGAGGGCGGCTTTAAAAAAGAAGGAAAGAAAAGAAACACTAGCGTTTCTGATTCTACAGGAAAACAAAAAATAAAATTTGTATAATAAGTATTAATATATACTTTTGGTATTAAAAATCGTTAGAATAGCGGTTGACAGATTATTAAAAACAAAAGATCAAAACTGGAAAACAGCGATAAGAAAAAGAAAAGGAGATGCTACATATGACCAGGGTTACTTTAGGGAGAACAGGGATTACAGTCAACAAAAACGGGTTTGGCGCGCTGCCGGTGCAGCGGGTCAGCTTGGATCAGGCCAGGACAATTCTGCGGAAAGCCTACGACAACGGGATCGACTTTTTTGACACCGCCCGCAGCTATTCCGACAGCGAGGAAAAAATCGGCTATTCCCTCAGCGACGTGCGGAGCAAGATCACCATTGCCACCAAGACGCCGTCCACCACGGCGGAGGGGTTTTGGAAAGACCTGGAAACCAGCCTGCGCATGATGAAAACAGACTATGTGGATATTCTTCAGTTTCACAACCCGGCCTTTTGCCCGAAACCTGGGGATGGCACCGGGCTGTACGAGGCGATGGAGGAAGCCCGGCGTCAGGGAAAGATCCGGTTTATCGGTCTGACCAATCACCGGTATCACGTGGCGATCGAGGCCATCCAGTCTGGGCTGTATGATACCATACAGTTTCCTTTCTGTTATTTGTCCGGCGAGCAAGAGTTGGAGGTAGTACGGTTGTGTAAAGAAAACAACCTGGGCTTTATCGCTATGAAGGCCCTTTCCGGCGGGCTGATTACAGACTCCGCCGCCGCTTACGCCTATTTGAACCAGTTCGACAATGTGCTGCCGATTTGGGGCGTTCAGCGGGTGAAGGAGCTGGATGAATTTCTCTCTTACCAGGAAAACGAACCGCCCCTCACCCAGGAGAGAAAAGAAAAAATCGCGAAGGACCAGAAGGAGCTTTCCGGCAACTTCTGCCGGGGCTGCGGATACTGTATGCCCTGTCCCGCCGGAATTGAGATCAACAACGCGGCCAGAATGTCCCTGATGCTGCGCCGGGCGCCATCCGCCGCATGGTTGACTGAGGAGTGGCAGGAAAAAATGAAGAAGATCGAAAACTGCATCCATTGCAACCACTGCGTGCAGCACTGCCCCTATGGCTTGAATACCCCGGAACTGCTGCGCCAGAATTACGAGGATTACAAGACTTTCTTAAAATAATCCCTTCGTATCACCGCCCTATCATCCCTATGACCGGTATCCCGCCGGATAATCGCGTTTCGCGAATGGGACAGGAAATAAGTTGCGGGTTGCGGTTGAATCTTCCAGGGAAATAGGCTATAATACTATATCAGTAAGGTTTCATAAGAATAATAAAAATACCTGGAGGGTAAAATGAAAAAAATATTTCTATTTGTAATGGTTTGGGCCCTTTCCCTCGCTGCTCTGACCGGATGCGGCGCCGGTGACGTCGGCGGCCCGGATTACCAATCCAGTTCTCAGGCGGCGGAGACGCAAAGCCAGGCGGCGGAAACCTCGTCCCAGGCAAATCTGGATCCTAACGATTATGAAGCTAATCTGGATGGTCTGTGCAAATATTTTGAGGATAAGGGCTTTGTCAATAAGGATACCAAAAAGGAAATGTATGCCGATGTTATCGGCGCTAAGGCGGGGTATAAATACGAGGCCACTATCAACGGTGGAACTTATATTATCGAGCTGTATGAGTTCGATACCGAGAATCTGGATTCCCACGGCTCCAGCACGGTGAGCGCGGTCAAGTCTGAGGGCCATTACGTAATGCTGAATAACCAGATCAACGCCATGCTGTCGGATAACGGTAAGTATATGATGAGCTACGGCGACGTATCTGAGGATGAGGCTAATCAGCAGCGTAAAGAAGAAATCGTCAAGGCTTTTAATGAGTTCCACTGAGTCTTTGACAGATGCATTTTTTCCGTTCGCTCGCGTTCCGGTTCTATGAAAAGTGAAAAAGCCTGGCACCTAATGGCGCCAGGCTTTTCTATTGGAAACAGCTCTGATGGGCGGACGGAGATGGTTTTCGGGAAAATCAAAAAGCCCTTCCGCCCGAATCCCTAACGAACCCATATCAAATCGATTAGGTCAGGGAGGCAGTAGATATAATCGAATAGACTGGGGAGGCAGCTATCGCACCAGGCCGGGGAGGCAGTTACCAAAGCAGGCCACGGGGCAGCTATCGCACTAGGCCGGGGAGGCAGTTACCAAAGCAGGCCACGGGGCAGCTATCATACCATGCCGGGAAAGAGCTATATATAATAGGATAAGCCGCCTGGGATAAAGCTAGGAACAGAACCGATGGTTTCCGATGGTGGTAATGGCGGGCCGGGACCAAATCCATTGGTTGGTGGCGGTTTTGGGATTGAAATAATAGATGGCGCCGCCGGAAGGATCCCAGCCGTTGATGGCGTCCTGGGCGGCCCGTTTGGCGGAATCCGCCACAGGCTGGTTGAATTGGCCGTCGTTCAGGCAGGAAAAAGCGCCGGGCTGATAGATTACGCCGGCAAGGGTGTCGGGAAAAGAAGGATGCTCGATCCGGTTTAAAATCACCGCGCCTACGGCAACCTGCCCTGTATAGGGCTCGCCGCGGGCCTCGGCGGATATGGTCCTGGCCAGCAGGGCCACATCGCTGTCACTGAACTTTCCGTTTCCGCTGCTTTGGGCGAGACCCAGCGCGGTCAGGGTTTTGGTGCCGGCAATGCCGTCAGGATCCAGTCCCTGCTGCTTTTGAAATTGGATCACCGCGTTTTTCGTGCCGTTCCCGTAGATGCCGTCAATGTTGCCAGTGTATAGCCCCAGCTCCTTCAGCTTGGTCTGAATCTGCCGGACTTCCTCGCCTCGGGAGCCGTATTTTGAAAGAACCTCCTGAGCGGAGTCTTCCGTGGCATCCTGAGAGGCGAGAGAGGCGAATGGCTCGTAGCCGTTGACCATGACGATGACTAAAATATTCAAAAGAAGAATTACAAAAATACGCCACAGGTATTTTCCAATATCGGTTGCTTTCATGGCGATCCTCCAGAGTTTACATGATTTCGATTAGAACTATTTTGTGCCAAAGGCCCGACATCTATACATTTATTTTCCGAAAACGATGGTGACAAATAGGGGTTTTTCGATTTGGGATCACAAGATATTGTGACAAACGCCCAATCTTCTCTTGAATCAAAAAAAAGAAAGAATTTTGCCAATTTTTTTGCGAAAAAGTGTTGACAAAGATATCCGTATTTGGTATTATAGTAAAGCCGTCAAGAACGGAAGGAAAAATTCCTTGCATAGTGAACAAATTTAAACAGAAATGTTTGGAGAAATTCATTAAAAATCGACGACGGCTAGGACCTTGAAAATTAAACAACGCGAAGAAGAAAGAGACCCGTAATTCCTTT